>CACBQK010000034.1 GCA_902541365.1 uncultured SAR86 cluster bacterium | reverse complement strand
AGAGATAGTCTATAAAAAAGATTTACTTAAATGGATTGCTGAAAAGAGTTTTAACAAAGAAATGGGTGCAAGACCCATGGAGAGATTTATTACTGACAATATTAAAAAACCACTTGTTGATAAGATCCTAGATAAAGATTTAAAAGAGGGTGGGGTTATAAATATTTCTATTAAGAGTGGAAAGATAAGTTTTAGTAAGAAGAAAGTTACTGCGAAGATTAAAAAATAATTATCTCCCTCTAAATGTAATTCTGCCTTTTGTAAGATCATATGGTGACATTTCAACTTTCACTTTGTCGCCTGTGAGGATTCTAATATAGTTTTTTCTCATTTTTCCTGAAATGTGAGCAGTAATTACGTGGTCATTTTCTAATTTAACTTTAAAAGTAGTATTTGGTAGTGTTTCTACCACTA
The DNA here is from genome assembly GCA_902541365.1 of uncultured SAR86 cluster bacterium. Lineage (GTDB taxonomy): Bacteria > Pseudomonadota > Gammaproteobacteria > Magnimaribacterales > D2472 > CACNXK01. The sequence continues at coordinate 1,783 of CACBQK010000034.1, read as the reverse complement.
GACCTTCTAGTTCAATGTTATCTTCTTTAGCCATTTTTGGTATGATACATTAGGTAAATAAATATGAAAAATTTAATTTTTAATCTTTTAATTGCCGTATTTATAATTTCATCATGTGGCGGTGGTGGTGGCTCTGATCGCCTAACACTTGATGTATCTAATTTTAATAGTTTATCTGTAAATGAGGATGATACTTATGTTACAGTCATTTCTGCTCAAACAAATCAACCAACAAATATAACTTTTTCAATAACTTCGCCGCCATCAAATGCAACAGCAGAAATCTCAAATTCGGGAAATCTTTCCTTTATTCCTGATCCAAATTATTTCGGTACAGATAATTTTGTAATTTCTGTTTCAGCATCTGCTACTTCTGATCCCACAAAAACAGTTCAAAAGAATCTTAATGTATCTGCTACAGTAAATGCTGTAAACGATCCACCGGTTATTGTAATTACAGATGATTTATCTGTTTATAACGAAAATAATCTAATTTTTGACGATACAGTTGAAATAAATGTAACGCTAAGTGATATTGATAATGAAATTAATCAACTATCTGTGTATGGTTCAATTAATGGTCAAAACATTAATGGGTCATTTTCTGCAAATGTTGGTTCCAATAATATAGGTATAGCAACTATAACGATAAGTGATAATCAGATTGCTGGCTTCAATCCAATGGAAATTTGCGTATCTGATGGACTTGACTCAGCATGCGGTGGGCAAATTAATGCATATTTTTTATCAAATAGGGAAGTTAAATCAGTTGACTATTGTGACAGTACTGGAAGTAATTGTTCATCAAGCGATCATTATCTTTATTACCTTGTTGGTGGTCCTGATACAAACGCTCGAACAAATTATTTATTTATAGGAGATCAGCTAAATGGTCAATCAGATAGAGACTCTTTTCATGAAGCATTACTTTCGTCTGTAAATTTATTAATGGATTCTGATGCTTCAGATTTAATAGATGGTTATTTTAATATTATTGTTTTAGAGGAAGTCGACTTAACAGGAGTTTCAATCTTTGATATTAGAACAGGATGTTATGCTTCTTGGGATGCATCAATTTACTGTATTGGTGAAGTTGATAGAAATTTCATGACTGAAGTTGTACCAAATTGGACTGTAACATCCTTCTTAACAACAATAAGTGGAAGAGGTGTTGCTCAAGGCTCTGTAAACATTCAACCAATATCTAGTAGGTCTAGGAATGTTGTGATGCATGAGTTGGGGCATTCTCATGGATACATGGGTGATGAATATGATTCAGGAGGTGAAAGAACTTTTGCTGAATGGTACGGAGATTGGAGTGTAAATACAACAACTGTTTTTGATCCCAACGCAGTGAAATGGAAACATCATATTGATTTCTCAGAAGAAATCCCAGGTGTTGATTATGATATTTGTTACAACTATTCAGATGGAAGTATTTATTACAGAGATGAATTATCTTATGAAGAATGTGAATGTTTTATGAATGAATATCCTGATAGTGATTATCCTGGTATTGATTTTGAACCAGGATGTGAAGACAGGATAGGGCTTCTAGAAGGAACATATTATGGTGAAGAGGGTGATTATAGATCACAGTGGATAAATATTATGTGGTGTTGTTACCTTTATTATGGTCCTGTAAATATTGATGGTTTTGCTATTGGTTCAATTATGAATCAAGGCTTTAGAAACTATTCAGTAAACGGTGAATCTGGATATGGCGATCTTACAAGCTCTAATGGCCTTACTAATTCTATTACTTTGGCAGTTGATGCCGTTT
>CACBQK010000033.1 GCA_902541365.1 uncultured SAR86 cluster bacterium | reverse complement strand
TTTGGGTTCTGTTCAAAGCTTTTAATTTGGTCATCAGGCATATTCCAATTATGAGCTGATTCTGTGAAGTAGTTTGAATCAATGGTAACCCAACTTGAATCATCTAATGTGCCTGCTTTTATAAATATCACTCTATCAAGCTCTTTAGCAAAGCTTAGAATTCCTGACCCGCATTTTTCACAAAATCCCCTATTTATATGCATACCTTGGTTACCAACGCTTTCGAAATACTTTGGTTCTCCGCTTATTGAAAGATTTTTTTTTGAAATGACTAAAATGGTCGATTTTCCAGAACCAGTAGCTCTTTGGCAATCTTTACAGTGACAGTGGTGTCCAGAGATAATTTTATCTCTCTCGAAAGAATAATGAATCTCTCCGCACTGACAGCGTCCGCTTTCTGTCATTAAGCACTTGCCCAGTCTTCTAAGATCATGTCAGAAGCTTTTTCACCAATCATTATGGTTGGCGCATTAGTGTTGCCTCCAATTAGCGTTGGCATAATTGACGCATCAACAACTCTTAACCCCTCAACTTTGTGAACCTTAAGCCTTTGGTCGACCACAGCATCCTCATCATTGCCCATTTTACATGTCCCTACAGGATGATAGACAGTGTCTGCACTTTCCCGAATAGCCTTTTCAATATCTGCATCATCATTAATATCAACTGGTCTTTGGCAGTGCTGCTTTATATATTTATTTACTGGTTCCATGTTTAAAATGCCCATCATTTTTTTATATCCTTCGATCATATCTTTCATATCTTCAGGGTGAGATAAGAACTTTGGATCTATCAAAGGATCATCAAATGGGTCTGCGGACTTTAATGTAACTGTTCCCCTAGACTTCGGTCTCAACAAGCAACTGTGACAGCTAAATCCATGTCCCCAAATTTGTGTTCTTCCGTGGTCAACAACCATAGCAGGTGCAAAGTGAAGCTGGATATCAGGAATTTCTTTTGAGTCGCTGGATTTTATAAACCCTCCTGCTTCTGCAATGGTAGAAGTAAATAATCCTGTTTTCTTTAGTATGTACTTAAGTACCTCTAAAGGATATTTGATTAGGAATGCTTTTATAGAGGTGCCAATAAATTGCATTGAGTTATATTTGTGTACAGTAAGATAGTCAATATGATCTTGAAGATTTTTACCTACTCCAGGAAGATCTACTTTGTGCTCTATTCCATGTTTTTCTATTTCTTCTTTTGGTCCTACTCCTGATCTCAGCAATATCTGAGGAGAACCAAAAGCACCTGAACACAAAAGCACTTCTTTTGAAGCTGATATGATGTGTGATTGTCCTTCTGCATCTATATACTCAACTCCTGAAGCCTTTTGATTATCAATAAGGATCTTATTTACGTTTGCTTCAGTAATCACGGTCAAATTTGGTCTATCTAAAGCAGGTACTAAATATGCTTTAGCAGTACTACATCTTTTACCATCCTTTTGTGTAGTTTGGTAAAAGCCTATGCCCTCTTGTTCTTCGCCATTGAAGTCTTCAATGTGTTTATATAGTTTTGATCCAGCTTCAACAAAATCTTTTGTTGGTTTATTCTCATGCCTTATCTTTGAAACATTAAGCGGGCCTCCCTGTCCGTGAAACTCATCATCAAAAGTTTCATTGTGTTCTGCCTTCTTAAAATATTTTAGGATCTCATCATAAGACCATCCCTCGTTTCCTAAACTTGCCCAGTGATCATAGTCCCATTTATGGCCTCTAACATATAACATTGCATTTATTGAGCTTGATCCACCAAGCGTTTTACCTCTAGGTTGTGCGCCACGTCTATGCTCTTTGACTTCTTGCTTTATAGAGTGAATACCACCAGCTGTATCAACGACCTCTGCTGCTGGTTCAGCTACTGTTACCTCTTCAAATTCTTTTTGCGGAACTGTCTCGTAATTCCAACTAACTGGATTATCAGGGCCAAAGAATGCAAAACCTATTGGAATATGAATTCTTGGGTCTTTATCTTTTACTCCAGCTTCCATGATACAAACTTTGGTGTTTGGATCAGCACTCAGTCTGTTAGCTAAAACGCACCCGGCGGAACCCGCTCCTATAATTACAAAATCATACATTTTACCCATTACAATATATTAACATCTATCAGATTGCATGTTGATAGCTTGACCTTTAGAATAACCACCTAGTTTACGAGGTAGAAAATGAAAAATATAAGTTACTTATTAAGTTTGTTATTAACTTTTTCCTATGTTTC
>CACBQK010000032.1 GCA_902541365.1 uncultured SAR86 cluster bacterium | reverse complement strand
AAAGCGCTAGTTCCAGAAAAACTTAACCTAATTTTTGAACCAGGAAAATCAATAGTTGGTAATGCAGGATATTTGTTAGCAAAAGTACTATATAAAAAAAGTAATATTTTACTAATTGATGCTGGAATGAATGATCACATTAGAGTTCCTCTCTATAATGCAAAACATCAAATTCTTCCTGTAAAAAAACATATCTTCACCGATCAAAGCTTTAAAATTGCAGGACCAGTTTGTGAATCGGCTGATATTTTTGATCATGACTTTCACTATGAGTTAGATGAGGGAGAGCTTTTAGTAATTGGTTCATCTGGAGCATATGGGTTTTCAATGAGTTCCAACTATAATGCGAGGCTGAGACCACCTGAAGTTATGATTTCAAATGAGAAAATTAAATTAATTAGGAGAAGGGAGACTTTTAATGATTTTATTTCTGAAGAAGTAGGATTAGAATAAAGATAATGATTTTTAATTACTTTATTGCCTCCTGTCAAATCTTCCTTTTGATTGCCCTTTTATTCTTTGGAATTGAGTACTTTCTTCTTGGACTTGGTTGTTTCGTTATGGGATTTAGTTTTTTTACGCTAGTAAAAGATCCTTCTGGCTCGAAAGGAATTACAAAACCATACAAAGGTAAGAGCGGAAAAACATATACTGCCAAACAAGACAGAGAAGAACATATAGTGTAATTTATATAGTTTTTGGAAAGCTGAAAAACTTTTCAATTAATGGGATAAAACTATCTAAAGGATCAGTTTCATATTCTGGGTCAAATGCGGCTTGATCCCATTCGTCAGTAAATTGTTTAGCTTTTTCATACCATGATTCGTTTTTATAATTTTTTCGAAGATCTCTTGGTTTTCCTAGATAATGATAATAATGTTCGCCTTGAAAATCTTGATGTGTACGAATTATGTTGTAGGCATCATCACTCACATAAGGTTTTATAATTTCTGCACATATTTGACCATGATTAGGAACATTAACTACTTTACCCATGTCATGTATTAAGCTGATTAATACCATTTCATCCTCAGCTCCAGCCCTTTTAGCCATCGTCGCAGTTTGGAGAGCATGATGTAATTGATTTGTTCCAAAACCTAAAGAAAGTCCTTCAAGTTGTTTTAGCATTTCTATTACCCTTGATGGCATATCCATTATATGTGGAGCATGTTCTTGGCTAATATGTTCCCACTCTTCCCTAGTGCCATCTGACATTTTCTTAAACATAATATTATTAAATCATATAAGAAAATAAGATTTCAAATTTTTTTAAACTTACTTTGCAAATTTTAGATATGCTAATATTAAAGGATGTTATCTATAGTACTATGCACCATGTTGATGTATTTGATTCATCTGGGTCTTCCAAAAGTTATGACTTTTAAAAATCACCGGGACTTTTCTCCAATACAAGTACGTCTAGCAAGAGACCCAAATATTCCTGGCTATGTGTCTAGAATGCATTCAGCAACAAAAAATCTTCAAGAGAGTTTACCAATATTCTTTGCCTGTGCAGTGCTATCAATCGTCATGGATGTTGATTCATCATCATATGGATTAGCGTGGATAATCTTAAGAATTATCTATTATTTTTGCTATGTATATAAGTTAAATCCGTATAGAACTATTGCTTGGCTTGGATCAGTAATTTGTTTGGCATTAATGGCTCTAAATTTACTTTAAAAGAGAATCTAAAGCCTCTTTTACCAGCATATTTGGTACGTTTTTCTTATCTATATTCAAACCATTGTTGAGATGCTGATTTTCATTTAAAGCTTGCTCAATACCTTTATTGGTTAATTCATGTATATAACTAATTGTCGCTCTGTTTAAAGCATTACTTGCCGTTAATGGAACCGCACCAGGCATGTTAGTAACGCAATAATGAACTATATCTTTGTGTATGAATGTTGGGTCATCATGAGTAGTTGGTAAAGATGTTTCAAAGCAGCCTCCTTGATCGATAGATATGTCTACCATAACTGCTCCAGGCTTAACTGCATCGAGCATACTATCTGTAACCACTTTTGGAGCATTTTTTCCAAGAGAGTAAACTGAACCTAATATTAAGTCTGAATCTTTTATGGATTCAGCAATAGAGTCTGGTGTAGAAACAATATAATTAATTTTTTCATCACCATATTTAGATTTTAGTTGCGATAATCTATCTTTAGATAAATCGATTAAATTTACTTCAACACCATTATTGATAGCTTTTTTAAGTGATTCCTCTCCCGCAACACCACATCCAATTATAGTTACTAATCCTAAATCTAGGTCATCTAATGTTCCTATAAGAACTCCTCTACCCTTGTTTTGTTTTAATAAAAAATAATTTCCCACATTAAATGCTATCTGGCCAGCAATTGCGCTCATTGGTGCCAGAAGAGGAAAAGAATTATCAGAACTGGTAACTGTCTCATAGGCTATACCTCTTACGCCGGTATCAATCAGTTTTTCTGCCAGAGATGGATTTCCAGCAAGATGCAAATAAGTAAAAAGTGTTATTTCTGAATTAAGGTATTGGAACTCAGATTCCATTGGTTCTTTAACCTTTACAATAAGCTCTGATTTTTCATAAACCTCAGCAGCTGAATTAAGGATTTTTGCTCCAGCTGCTTCATATTTTTCATTTGTAAAACCGATTTCTTTTCCGCAATTAGTCTCCACAAACACTTCATGTCCGTTTGCAGAAATCTCTGAG
>CACBQK010000031.1 GCA_902541365.1 uncultured SAR86 cluster bacterium | reverse complement strand
AATCTTATAACCTAGATCCATTAATTCATTAATTTGGTTATAGGTTTCTTCTATATCTATATCATCAGGATACCATTGGTGGTGAACTCTCCTACTATCTGTTGCCTCTTCTAGAGATTGCTCAAAATCAATAACATTTAAAATAATTTGCAAAACAGCAGTAATAATCCTTGAGCCACCAGGAGAGCCAATTGCTAGAAAGGGCTCATCATTATCAAAAACTATAGTTGGTGTCATAGAGCTTAAAGGTCTTTTGGCAGGCTCTATTTCATTTGCAACACCACCCAATAATCCAAATTGATTTGGAACACCAGGCTGTCCTGAAAAATCATCCATCTCATTATTCATTAGTATTCCAGTACCTTTAATCGTAACACCTGACCCAAAAGCTGAATTTATGGTGTAGGTATTAGATATAACATTTCCAAACTTGTCAGCGATTGAGAAATGAGTCGTTTCATTAGATTCAGGATTTATATACATTCCTGGATTAATTTTTGATGAGGGCAAGACGCCTTGTTCTCTAATTGATGCAGAAATATTTTTTGCATACTCCTTAGCTGTTATTTTAGAGATAGGCACTTCAAAAAAATCTGGATCTCCAAGATATTCAGATCTGTCAGCATAAGCATATTTCATTGTTTCAGAAAGCAAAGAGACATATTGGTAGCTATTATGTTCATAAGAACCTAGCTCAAAATTTTCTAAAATATTAAGCATTTGAATAAGATGAATACCTCCAGAGGAAGGAGGGGGCATAGTAACTATTGTTTTTCCTCTATAAGTTCCTTTAATTGGATCTCTCCAAACAGATCTGTAATCTAAAAGATCTTGTTCTGTAATTAATCCGCCATTCTCCATCATATCAGCTGCAATTAAGGAAGCTGTTTCTCCTGAATAGAATCCATTAAGGCCATCCTTTTGTATTCTTTTTAATGTTTTAGCTAGATCATTTTGTACTAACCTAGAATCTTTTAGGTTAGGGTAGTTTCTTAAAAAAATATTCCGAGTTTCATCATAATATGACATTTTTTCAGAATAATTATTAAGGGTCTGAGCCATATAATCGGACATAACAAAACCTCTTTCAGCTAAAATGATTGCTGGCTGAATTAGATCTGCCCATGGCAGAGAGCCAAATCTTTGATGAACACTCCAAAAACCATGAACTGTTCCTGGAACACCAATTGCGTTATATCCAAATGTTGATTTGAGAATATCAAATTCTCCATTCTCATCTAGATACATGTCTCTAAAGGATGCAGCAGGAGCCTTTTCACGATAATCAATAGCATAGGTGTCATTTGAATCTTCATCATAAATGACCATAAATCCACCACCACCTATATTTCCAGCTCTAGGAAGAACAACTGCTAATGCGAAACCAACTGCTATAGCTGCATCATAGGCATTACCGCCTTGAGTTAATATATTTTCACCTATTTCAGTTGCTAGATAGTGCTGAGTTACAACCACTCCATCTGAAGAGATATCTGATTGAGCATAAGAAGCAATAGATTGCGAAGGGATAAATATTAAAACAAGCGTAAGAAACAAATTATTAATAACTTTCATCAATGAACCTTTTTACTTTCACCGGAGATATTCGATAAGTCATACCCTAAATCTTCAGAAACTGCTGAAATAAGATTATGGGGAGGCTCATCAAATATTAAATCAGTATTTGCATCTATGACATGCCAAGAATTATTCTTAATTTCAGACTCAAGTTGATTTGCAGACCAGCCACAATATCCAAGAAATAGTTTAAATTTATTTGGCCCAGCATTGGTATTTACACTATTAATTACCTCTGGAGCACTTGTAAGAAAGAGCCTATCAGTTAAAGGACTGGTATTCACATTAGAGATTGATCTATCGTTATGCAGCATGAAAACCTTATCTAGATCTACTGGACCTCCTCGCATAAGTCTTTCAAAGCTAGTTATATGATTATTAGATTTACTACCTATTGATGATAAAAATTTTGAAACAGTAAAATCAGTTGGCTGATTTACTATAAAGCCAAAAGCACCATTACCGTCGTGTTCGCATAAATATATCAATGTATTAGAAAAAAAGTCACCAGGTACCTTCTCTATAAAATATAGAAATTTATTTTTAAAGGATTTCATTAAGATAGCTTATCTATAGCTTCAGCTTTTGCCCATTTATAGTTTGCTTTTCCATTTGGAGCTCTTTTTACTTCATCAACGAATAGGATGTTTTTGGGAGCTTTATATCCAGAAATCTTAGTTTTTGTAAAATCAGTTAGATCCTGCTCCGAAATATCAGAATTTTTATTCAGTGAAACAACTGCAACTACTCTCTGGCCAAATTTTTCATCATCTAATCCAACAACTAGACAGTCATATACACTCTCGCTTAATTTAATAGCTTCCTCAACCTCTTCTGGATAGACTTTTTCACCGGCAGTATTAATGCAATTACTTCCTCTGCCTAAAAGATTAATAGTTCCATCTTCATTGATTGTTGCGTAATCACCAGGGAAGCTATATCGAACACCGTTAAATTCCTTAAAAGTTTCAGCTGACTTAACAGGATCTTTATAATATCCCTCAGGAACTAATCCACTCGTTCCAATTTTACCCATTACTCCAGAACCTGGTTCAACTTCCTCGCCATCATCAGAAACTATAATTGTCCCTGGATTTAATCTAAATTTAGCTGTTTCAGTTGGCATTGCTCTTGAAGTTATTGATGCACCCATGCCACCCTCTGTAGAACCCATAGTATCCATTAACA
>CACBQK010000030.1 GCA_902541365.1 uncultured SAR86 cluster bacterium | reverse complement strand
ATTCTTTAATAAATGTAGATTGCAGCTTCTCAAATTAGAGAAAAATTACTAAAATAGCTAAAAATTTTTTATATGAAAAAAGCATTAATTTTAGTATGTTTTGTAGTCACAATATTCCTGATTGGCTTGGTATCATTAAATTCTCATTCGGTTCAAGATAGAGTCTTAAATACTGGTTTAAAAAATATTCTGTCTGGCGTAGAACCTTTTTTAGATAAAGAAGATTCTTTAAAGATTGTTGTTTGTGGTTCAAGATCGCCTCTTCCATCTCCAGGAAGAGCTGAAGCATGTATCCTTGTGGAAGCTGGTGATGATATATACATCTTTGATTTAGGTAATGGAAGTATGGACAACCTTACTCAATATCAAGTTCCATGGCCAAATGTAAAAGCAGTTTTAGTAACACATATGCATTCAGATCATATTGCAGACTTACCAGATGCGCATCTTCAATCTTGGGTTCAAGGAAGAAATTCACCATTAATGGTTTACGGACCAGAGGGAATAGATCTTGTTACAAAAGGATTTGAGCTAGCATACTCAGCAGATTATCAGTATAGAAATGAACATCATGGGGATGAAATGTTACCAATGAGTATTGCAGGATTTAATGCAATTCAACTTATGGATAATCAACCTGTCCAAAATGATACTCCAGGATTAGAAATATTACCGTTTGTGGTAGATCATCATCCAGTAAATTCAGCTTTTGGTTTTAAAATATCCTATAAAGGAAGAACATTAGTTATAAGTGGAGATACTATTCATGATGGAAGTGTTCAAAAGTATTCAAAAGATGTTGATCTATTAGTGCATTCGGCGATCTCAATAGATATAGTTGAAAGGATGAGAGAGATTGCTCCATTGCCACAGTTGAACAAGATTTTATTTGATATTCAGGACTATCACACAACCATAAAGGAAGCAGGTGAAATTTCCAGAGATGCTAATGTAAAACATTTACTCATTTACCATGCCATACCAACCCCTCGAAATAAAATCATGGAGGATGTTTTTTTTAGACCGCTTATTGGTGTGTTTGATGATTACACTCTTTCAGATGATGGAACCAGAGTAATTATGCCAGTTGGAAGTGATGAAGTTATTATTGATCATATCAACTAATGAAGTTATTTCCTTCTGATCTAAATAATCAATACAAAGGTTCAAAATTTATTCAATATGGTCTGTATCCAATTTTTGCAATTTATATTTTTAGATCTCTTGTGCATTTTCTTGCAGAAAATTCAGGTCTTGTTGGTATTGCGACTATCAAAGAATTTCCAATTATCGATGGTTTAGATCCTAATAATATAGTTTACTTATTTGCTTCACTATGGGGCGCTACGCAAGTATCGCTTACTATAATCTTATTAATTTTATTTATTAAGTATAAGAATCTTATTCCTCTGATATATTTGATATGTCTATTAGATCAGTGTTTCAGATTATTTTCAGGTTATCTTCATCCTTTGGGTGAAGATTATTATATAAATACACCACCAGGTGTTATTTCAAATATACCAGTATTGTTATACTTAATTTTTATGTTTTATTTTTCATTAAGAGGAAATACTAAACATGATTGATTTATATACATCGCCAACCCCAAATGGTCATAAAATATCTTGTGCATTAGAGGCAATGGGTCTCAATTACAATGCAATACTCGTTAATTTAATGGAAGGTGAACAACATAAACCTGACTTTCTTGAGATAAGTCCAAATGGAAAGATACCTGCAATTATTGATAATGAAAATGGCTTTAAACTTGCAGAATCTGGCGCCATCTTAATATATCTAGCTGATAAAACTGGACTATTGCTTTCAACAGACAAAGAAAAAAGAGCTCGAACTATAGAATGGCTAATGTTCCAAATGGGTCACATTGGTCCGATGATGGGTCAAGCTAATGTCTTTTTTAGATATTTTCCTGAAAAACTACAACCTGCTATCGATAGATATCAAAATGAATGCAGAAGACTCTTTGAAGTCCTTGATAATAATTTAAATAACAATGAATGGGTTGCAGGCGAATACTCGATTGCTGATATTGCAAATTGGTGTTGGGTTAGAACACACAACTGGTCAGGGGTTTCTATAGATGGCTTAGAGCACCTGGATAGATGGAAAAATGCAATGTATGAACAACCTGGGATGAAGGCTGGCATTAAAGTACCAGTTCCTGTAGAAAACATATTAAAAGATGCTGAAAAAGCTGAAGAGTTCTCAAAAAATACTGAAGGAATAGTTACCAAGTAAATAAATAAATTTCTTTTTTTACAGAAGCTAATTACTTATTTCTTGTAAATAAATTTCTTAAAAATGGCCATACCCAAATAATCTTTAAGAAATGTTTTGGGAACAGTCTGCTCATAAGATCATAAAAATGTGCATCAGCTCCAATGAGAATACGTTTATTTTTCTTTTTTATATTTTTTATTATTACTTTAGCTGCATACTCGGGAGTTGATGGAGCATTATTTTTAAATTGATCTGCTGCTTCTTCAATGGTAGATGCATTAGCACCAAAAATAGCAGCACCTGCATCATCCGCCTCAAAGCTCTTAAATTTTGATGCATGGTATATATTTGTTCCAATATGGCCAGGAAATACACAATAAACTTCAACAGGTGATTCAGCCATTTCCATTTCTAAAGCCAGGGATTCAGTAAATGCTTTAACACCAAACTTTCCAACGTTATAAATAGATTGTTTTGGGACACTAAAAAGGCCAAAAATTGATGAAGTATTTACAATTGCTGATACTGGTCTTTTTTGAAGGTGGGGTAAAAAAACAGTACTCATCTGGACAACTGAATTAAGAAGGATATCCATACCAAAATTCCAGTCTTCCTCATCAACTTCATCAACAGTTCCAACTACCGATAAGCCTGCATTATTAAAAACAATATCTATATTATTATGCAGTTCAACTATCTTT
>CACBQK010000029.1 GCA_902541365.1 uncultured SAR86 cluster bacterium | reverse complement strand
AAATGAACAAAACAGTAGCACCTAAACTTAAAAAAGTTATTACACCCTCCTTTAACTCAAAGAAAGATATAGCCCTTGATTTTAATATTGATCCAAACAGAATTGATGTCATTCCGAATGGACTAGATCTCACAGTCTTTAAGAAAAATAATGAGTTAGAAAGAGAAAGATTTAAAATCGTAACCGTGGCAAGTGCTGACATACCTTTAAAAGGACTAGACACTACACTTACAGCTATTTCATTAATTTTAGATAAATATCCAAATATAAAACTTTCAGTTGTTGGAAATCCCAGAGAGAACGGCCATACAGAAAGAATTATAAGACAACTCAATCTCACTAATCATGTTTCCTTTAAAACAAATCTTTCTAAAGAAGAGGTTGCATATGAATATCAATCTAGCTCTCTTGCAGTTATTAGTTCTTTGTATGAAGGTTTTGGTTTTCCTGCAGCTGAGGCAATGGCATGTGGAACACCAATTATTTCTTCAAATTCGTCGGCACTCCCTGAAATTGTTCAAGATTTTGGACAGTTATATGAGCCTGGCAATTCAGATGCCCTGAAAGATTGCATTGAAAATTTTTATCTAAATAGGTCTGCATTTAATGACCTTGCTAAAAAAGGATCTCTATATGCAAAAGAAACTTTTAATTGGCAGAAAATTGCATTAGATTACGAAGGGCAATTTTTGGAGACAATAGAAAAATTTAATTCATGCTAACGTTTAATTTTAATAACATTAGTCCAGAAAAAGATTCTTTTATGCTTGATGCAGGATGTGGACCCGGAAGGCATGTTTTTGGTTTTATGGAACAGTTTCCCGATATCACTTGTGTTGGAGTTGATTTAGACTCTGATTCGCTTCAGGAAGGGAAAACAAATTTAACTTTATTTAGCTCAATTTCTAATAAAGAATCAACATTTCTTCAAGGCTCTGTCTATAACTTACCCTTTAGTGATAATACCTTTGAGACAATAATTTGTTCTGAAGTTTTAGAGCATGTTGCAGATGTTGATGCAACTCTCAAGGAGTTAACAAGACTGCTTAAGCCTGGTGGCAATTTACTCATAAGCGTGCCATCTTATTTTCCAGAAAAGATTTGTTGGTTACTCTCCAAAGATTATCAAAATATGCCAGGAGGCCATGTAAGAATATTTAGAAAAAGTGTGCTTCTAGAAAAAGTTGAAGAAAAGGGTTATTGCTTAGAGAGGACTGAAAAGTATCATGCCTTGCATAGTCCTTATTGGTGGCTTAGATGTCTATTTTGGTCATCTCAAGATAGTAATGTTCTTGTGAAAATATATAAAAAGATATTAGAGATACAAATTTTGAGAAATCCCATGATATTGAGAGTCTTGGATAACCTTCTCAATCCATTTCTAGGGAAAAGTACTTCTTTTTATTTTAAGAAGTTATGAAAATGATTAAACATCAATTAGTTCCTGCTAAGGATTGGATAATTGAAAATCAAAATAAGAATGGATCAATATACTGGGATCATAGAGGCAAGTGTGATCCTTGGGATCACTGTGAGTGTTTAATAGCTTTAGCAATATATGAAGAGTGGGATGCATTTAATAAGGGCATTGAATGGTTCTTTAATAATTTAAATGCAGAAGGTGAAATTGCATCAGAATTTATTAATGGAAAAGTTTCTAAGCGACATACCGAAAGCCATCATGCACCATATGTTTTTCTTCCTCTTTACCAAAAATTTTTAATTGACAATGATATTGATTACTTAGTTAAGTACAAAAAAGAAATACAGTCTATATACAATTCAACTTTGGCCTTTGCAGACTCAAAAGGATTTTTGTTTTGGGCAAAGGATGAAGATGGGTATTCTGATAATTCTCTAATAACTGCCTCATGCTCAGTTCACATCTCATTAAAAACATATGAAAAAATTGCTGTTACTTTAGGTTTGGATTGCAATCATGAAAAAATACTTCTGAATCAAGAAAAAATTAATTCAAAGAAATTTGATCGTGATGGTGTAAGTAGGAAAAGGTTTTCCATGGATAATTATTATCCTTTTTTATGTGGTATTGGAGACGATGAGCTGATTAGTAAGACTCTTAGTAATTTTTACCATGAAGGATTAGGAATTAAATGTGTTATTGAAGAGCCATGGGTAACTTTTGCGGAATCATCAGAATTTATAATTAGCCTAGTAAAAATGAACAGAAAAGAAGATGCCAAAAAGATTTTAGAAGAAATAATGAGATTCCAAGATAACAGAGGAATATTCCCAACTGGCTATCAATATAAATTGGATATTTTATGGCCTGATGAGTTTTCAACTTGGACAAATGCAGCAGTTATCATTGCTGCAGATTGTGTATTTGAGATCTCAAAAAAAAGAAATGTATTCTTAGCCTAGCTTTCTTAGAGCAACTAAGCTGTGAACTCTATCTATTAGCTCAAAGTTTTCAACTAATGCTTTTTCATAAATTTCTCTAGGAGCTTGGCCTCCCTCCAATTCTGAGTCATAAATATCATGAATTGCTAAGATACCACCAATTCTTATTTTATCTCTCCATGAAAAATAATCATTTCTTGCTGACTCAAAAGTGTGACTTCCATCAATAAAAACAAGGTCTAAATCATCTTCAATTCTTTTAGATGCTTCCACAGAACTATCCAATACTGGAATAACAGTATCAATGAGATCAAATTTTTTTATGTTGCTTATAAAAAGAGGATAGGTATCAACTCTTTTCTTTTCATAATCGTAGATCTCTTCATCAAAATACTCTTCACCAAATTGCTGCTCTTCCGATCCTCTATGATGATCAATGGAAAATAAATTTGTATCATTTTCTTTACAAGCTAAACCAATATAGCAAGCAGATTTGCCGCAATAGGAGCCAATTTCAACAGCAAATCTCTCTCTACATTCCCTTGAAGAGAGCTCATAAAGGAATTTTCCTTCATCTGGGTGAAGAAAACCTTTTATGTTCTTAAACCGATCTAACTTAGCGCTCATAAAAACTTTCCTTTCCCAAAGTTGATTTGAATCTCC
>CACBQK010000028.1 GCA_902541365.1 uncultured SAR86 cluster bacterium | reverse complement strand
CCTTTAAACTATCATAAGGTTTATTCAATCAAGGATGACTTCCCAGATTTAGAAATTATTATTAACGGCGGCATCAAAAATATTAGTGAGGCAAAAAATCATCTTAATTTTGTTGATGGAGTTATGTTGGGAAGAGCAGCTTACGATGATCCTTTTATGCTCAGTGATATAGATTCTGAAATTTACTCAAATACCAAGATAGAGATAAGCAGAAAAGATCTTCTCACAGAATATTTAGATTACGTAAATGTTATGACTAAAAAAGGTTATGACCCTAAAATTATGTTGAAACATGTATTTGGACTTAAAAAAGGTGAAAAAGATGCTAAAAGATTTAGGGTAAAAGTAGCTGAGATTATGAACTCATCGAGTCTGGTTGAAAACAAAGATGAGTTACTATCAATGGTCTAGTCATCTCCAAATATATCCTCCATATCATCTAGAAATTCATCATCCTCAGTCGAACCATTATTAATTTCATATTCTCTAGACTGTATATAAGCATCTTTAACAAAAATATACTTATCTCCAATGATAAGTGTTTCAGCATCCAGAAGGCGCTCTCTAGTCTCGAGAGCATCAATACCTACCAATGTTATCTTTACATCATTATCTTCCATTGCGAATGTACCGGAAAGGAAGCTTGAAATTGGTCTGCTCAATAAATCTCTTGGATTACTAGGGCCTAAAAAGGGAATCATAATATAAGGACCTGAATCAAAACCCCAAACACCAAGAGTTTGTCCAAAATCTTCTTCATGTTTTTCAAGACCCATTTTTGATGCAACATCAATTAAACCAAATAATCCAATAGTAGAGTTGATAACAAATCTACCTGCATCATTAAATGCATATTTAATTTCTCCCTGGAGTACTTGATTTATAGTGGTATCAATTTCCTCAAGATTATTAAAAAAGTTTGTTACTCCTGTTCTAGCAAATTGTGGTGTAACTTTTCTATATGTTAAGGCAGCTGGCTTTAAAAGTTTTTCATCTAATTTCTCATTAAAGATGAAAATGTCCCTATTTAGATCCTCAAATGGATCATTTATTTCTTCGCCAAAGATTGGATAAGATAATAATAAAATAAGTAAGAATCTATGCATGCTCTTTGATTGTTCGTATTGTATTTAGAAATAAAGGGTCTAATTTTAAATCATCAAATGGATATGTTGAATCTATGAATTTTTTATCATATTCAACTCTATCTAAAACCGTATTCTCAGTTTCTAAGTTAAAACTCTGGAAATCATCACTTTGATGGATATTGTTTAGGATAATGCCTAAGACTTCAGTATTTAAGCTTGCAAAAACGTGTTCAGATCTCCTTAAATCTGCAATTGATAATTTAGATATAGTTGATACTAAAATTACAAAATCAGGAACAATTTTTTGACATACCGTTAAATAGGCATCGCCTGTTCCAGGAGGCATATCAATTAATAGAAAATCTAGTTCGTCCCAATTAGTTTTTTCATATATCTGGTTGATGGCAGAGCTCAACATGGGCCCTCTCCAGATAGCAGCATTTTTATCGAGTAAGAATCCTAAAGAGTTTAGTGAAATATTATCAACTTTTTTTGGTATATATGGTCTGTCAGTATTTTTTTTATCTACTTCGATATTTTTATCATTAATGTCGAATAATATATCTTGATTAGGGCCGTAAATATCTGCATCTAAAATACCAACTTTGCTATCCTTTGATAGAACTGTAGCTAAAAAAGAGCAAACAGTTGATTTACCAACTCCTCCTTTTGCTGAAGCAATTGCAATAGTTTTTTTTATAGTCATTATCTAATTAACTTATAATATATTAAAAATTATCACAAAATGAAATCACGCAAGATTCTGGTAACAAGCGCATTGCCATATGCCAATGGTTCAATACATATTGGACATGTTCTTGAATCTGTAATTACTGATATTTGGGTAAGATACCAAAATATTAATGGTAATGAATGTCTCTACTTTTGTGCAGATGATACGCACGGAACGCCTGTCATGCTCAAAGCCAAAGAGCTTGGAATAGATCCTGAAGAGCTTATTAAAAAAACTAGAGAGGAGCACATAAAAAGTTATTCAAGATTTAATATTAATTTTGATAATTTTTATACTACTCATTCTGATGAGAACAAAAAATATGCTGAAGATATTTATCAAAAGTGTAAAGAAGGAAATCTAATCTTTAAAAAAGAAATTGAACAGTTTTATGACTCAGAAGAAGGTTTATTCTTATCTGATAGATTTATAAAAGGTACATGTCCAAAATGTGGCGCTGAAGATCAGTATGGTGATGGTTGTTCTGTCTGTGGCACGACTTATACACCCGATGATTTACTAAATCCCGTATCGTCATTATCGAATTCTGAGCTTACCAAGAAAAGAACTGAGCATGTGTTTTTTGATTTACCTCAAATGAAAGATTTTCTTGAGAATTATCTCAAAGACTTAACTCTTCAAGATCCTATAAAAAATAAACTAAATGAATGGATTGAGGATGGGTTAAAGCCATGGGATATATCAAGAGACAAGCCATACTTTGGATTTGAAATACCCGGAGAGAAAGATAAATATTTTTATGTTTGGCTTGATGCACCGATTGGATATTTAGCTTCTGCAAAAAATTGGGCAGAAAACAATAATATGGATATGAAAGATTTATGGGGTGAAAGCTCTGATTATGAAATTCATCATTTTATTGGAAAAGATATTGCTTATTTTCATGCCCTATTCTGGCCAGCACTTTTAAAGTCATCAAATATTCGCTTACCTGAGTCAATTAATGTTCATGGGTTTTTAACTATTGATGGTGAGAAGATGTCAAAATCCAATGGAACCTTTATAAATGCAGACGACTTTGCTGAAAACTATGATGGTGAGTTATTAAGATATTATTTTGCTGATAAGTTTAATAATTCAATTGATGATCTAGATTTTAATGAAGATGAATTTATTCAAAAAATTAATTCAGATATCGTCGGTAAATATTTAAATATTGCTAGCAGAGTTTCAAAATTTATTGAGAAGAATGGTAATAATCTCTCTTCAAACTTAGATGTGGACTTTATTGAGAAAAATCT
>CACBQK010000027.1 GCA_902541365.1 uncultured SAR86 cluster bacterium | reverse complement strand
CAGATACAGCTCAGGAGATGTATGCTAAAGCAAATAAAGAATATCCAACTGTTGATGGAATTCCTCTTCATCCTGTAATAGAGGCCTGGGGTGATTTTAAGGAGGACCTTATTCAGGTTGATAAGCTTGGATCAATGCAAAGTGATGCAGTCTTTATTGCGCAAATAGCAGGATATAATTAATTTAGACTTTAATACCGCGGGATCTAATATCTTTTAAGACTTCTTCGATACCTTTTTTATCAATAACTCTCATGCCTTTTGCAGAAACTTTGAGAGTAACAAAACGATTTTCAGATTCCACCCAAAATTTATGACTATGAAGGTTCGGAAAAAACTTTCGCTTCACTCTGTTCTTTGCATGAGAAACATGATTTCCAGCTTGAGGTGTCTTACCAGTTACTTGACAAACTTTGCTCATGATTTCTTACCAAATCTTTTTTCAAATTTCTGGACTCTTCCACCAGTGTCAAGAATTTTTTGTTTACCTGTGTAAAAAGGATGCGATGCAGAAGATACATCCAAAGGATAATACGGATATGTCTTTCCATCTTCCCATTCTTTAGTTTTATCCGTTTTTAGGGTTGAGCTAATTAAAAAATACTCATCCACGCTAATATCGTGGAAAAGAACTTCACGGTATTCAGGATGTATGCCTTTTTTCATAATTAAACCAAATTAGGGTGTACACCCTTTTTCATAATAAAATCTTAATTTAGGCTGAGAACTATACCAAATAAGGAAATCTTTACAATAAATTATGGAAAAATTTTACTATTCAGTTTCAATACCAGTTCCTGTAAGAAAAGATTTTACGTATTTTAATGAAGAAAAGATTCAGGTCGGATCGAGGGTAAAGGTTTCATTCAATAAGAGGAAGGTAGTTGGTGTAGTCTGCAAACAAGCATCGAAACCAGCTTTCAAAACTACAAAAATTGAAGAATTGTTAGATGAAAAACCAGTTTTTGATAGTTTGGCGTTAAAAACCCTTAATTGGGTCTCAGATTTTTATATTCATTCACGAGGTGAAGTTTTTTCTAATTTTTTACCTCCAAAGTTAAGAAAAGATTTTTATTACGAGAGTCCTGAAAAAAAATTCAATGAGTATAAAGTAAATGATGATGACAAAAGATTTCCTCTTACTTCTTACCAACAGAGAGCATTTAAATTTTTAAGTAAATTAGATAGTTTTGATCCATGCGTATTCCATGGGGTTACAAGCTCTGGAAAAACTGAAGTTTATATGAGGCTTGTAGAAGAGGCACTAAACAAAGGCGGGTCATGCTTATTACTAATTCCCGAGATAAGTCTGACGCCTCAATTAGAGCAGAGATTTAAAAAAAGGTTTGGAGAAAATATTGGTACATATCATTCAAAGAAAACCTCTAAAGAGAGATTTGAAACATGGAAAAAGTCTAAGTCTGGAGAACTAAGAGTTTTAATAGGAACACGATCCTCGCTTTTTGTCCCACTCCAAAAACTTTCTTTGATAATTATTGATGAGGAACACGATGCATCTTTTAAGCAGCAGGAGGGCTTAAAGTTTTCTGCTAAAGATGTTGCTATTAAAATGGCGCAGGATAGAAAAATCCCGATTATTCTTGCATCAGCTACTCCCTCGCTGAAGATGCTGCATTTAGTCGATAAAGGTAAATATAAATTTATCTCTATTCCAAAAAGAGTCAATGACAAAAACCCTCCTAAGTTCTCAATATTAAATTCTCATTTTTTAGATAGAAAAGCAGGAATAGATACCAACTTACTATCTTTAATTGATAAAACAATTTCAAAAGATAAGAAGGTATTGATATTCATAAATAGAAGAGGGTATTCACCTGTATTCAAGTGCACAGATTGTAATTGGACTGCTATGTGTAATTCATGTAACTCACGTCTTGTATATCATAAAGATAGTGCCAGACTAAGATGTCACAGATGTGATACATCCTTTGGAGTACCGCATAGCTGTCCGGAATGTGAGAGCACCAAACTTACTTCCGAGGGTGTAGGAACTCAAAAAATAGAATCCTTTTTGAATGAAGAGTTTCCAAGTGTACCAATGGTAAGGCTTGATCTAGACTCAACAAGAAAAAAAGGTTCTCTAGAAAGATTATTATCAGAAATTAGCGACACAAAAAAAGCTTTCTTAATTGGTACTCAAATGATTGCTAAAGGTCATGATTTTTCTGATGTAGAGCTAGGAATTGTTATAGATGCAGATTTAGGACTAGTAAGTCATGAACTGAATGCAGTTGAGAAACTCTCACAGCTTTTAATTCAAGTCACCGGAAGAGTTGGAAGATCAGGAAAGTCTAAAATAATAGTCCAATCTAATCTTTTAGATAATGAATATTTAAATATCTTAAGTAGTGGAGACTACTTGGAGTTTTCTAGATACTTGCTTAAAGAATATGAAGCAGCAAATCTTCCGCCATTTTCGTCTGTTGCAATTTTACGAGCATCATCGCCTAACAAAACCAGTAATATTAATTTCTTAAACAAGGCTCGTAAATATTTAGAAAAAGAAACAAATTGTGAATGTATTGGACCGCTTCCAGATATTATTTCAAAAGTGAGAGGGAATTTTAGGCACTCTCTCTTACTAAAAGCAAAAACGTTGCCAACACTTCATAAAAATACTAAAAATCTAGTTGAAGAATACATAGAAAAACAAAAAATACTCAAGGTGAGATGGTCAGTGGATTTTAACCCAATCGATTATCAATAGTTTAAATCTTAATCTTAATTCGTTGACCTGGAAAGATAGCCTCATCTCTAATCAAATTAGTATTTATTATGTCCATTACAGGCACTCCAAAACGAATGGCAATTTCTGATAAAACATCGCCTCTTTGGACTGTATAGGTTAGGTACCCCTCAGCATCATAAATAAAAAAATCGTCCTCAAGATTTTCCTTAAAATAATTATTTATACCTAGAAAAAGCGATCTAGCAATCATTCTTCTACCAGGTTTTCCTTTAAGCCTTTCCGCATCTTCCGAATTAGATATGAAGCCAGATTCGATCAGAACTGAGGGAACATTCAAAGATTTAAGAACTCTGAAGTCTGCATATTCAACTCTTTTTTT
>CACBQK010000026.1 GCA_902541365.1 uncultured SAR86 cluster bacterium | reverse complement strand
TTTTGCACTAGAATCATCACTAAATGAAATCAATTCAATCTCACTTAGAGAAATTCCACATAAGTGCGAGCCTTCTTTTGATACTCTAATATTTGAGGTAAAAGATAATAAAACCAAACAAAAAGTCCTCAATATATTAAATAACCAAAAATTTGGAACAAAAAACTTGCCAGATGCTATTAGGTGGCATTGCTCATATTATTGGGACTATTTTTTAGATAAAAGGAATAACAAACAAGCTGAGAACACTTTGTTAAAACTTAATTCTTCTATAGCTATTCCAATTTTATTAAATAGAACTATTACAGAATATAAAATTCTTGGAAGATCTATCAAAAATGAAATCGGATGCTAAAATTCTAATTATTATTCCTGCGAGATCCGGCTCAAAAGGATTGAGGGATAAAAATAAAAAAATATTTAATGGCAATCCGCTATGCACAATTACTTTTGAGTTTGCTTCAAATCTTTCTAAATTTTATGAATCAAGTGTTGTTGTTTCAACTAATGATCCAGAAATACAGAAACTATCTGAAAGTTTTTTCGAAAAAAGCGGCTATGAAAGGTCTGAAGCATTATCAGGAGATGATACTAAGATGAATGACACCATAATGGATGTAATAAATTGGGCAAACTCTAGAATAGTTTTTGATTGGGTTTTGCTTCTTCAGGTAACCACTCCTCAAAGAGAGCTTGCGCCAATTATGGATTTCATAAACTGGGCATTAGAGGAGGGAGATAATTCTTGCTATGCAACTTGTTCACCAACAGGTCAAAAAGCTTATGAGCTTTTGAAAAGAGATAATAATGAATTAAAACCTCTCTCTAAAAGAGTTAATAGCCCTCTAAGGCAAGAAAATTCAAATGATGAAATCTTTTTTGAGGATGGCTGCGGATATTTTGCTTCAAAAAGATTTATTATAAAAAATGATGAATTTATTATTTCAGAAGGTCTTAAATATTTCCCTTGCCATAAAAATAGAATTATTGATATAGATAATAGAGTTGACTTTGAATTGGCTGAAGCCTTATGCAAAAGAAATGAGGGATAAAACGCTTATTATAGGTGCAGGTACTGCAGGAATCTGTATTGCAAATGAATTATTTAAGAAAAAAGAGGATTTTGAGATATTTGATACCGCTGAATACAAAAATTATCCTTTTTTTTTCAAGCCACCTTTAATGATCGGATTTCTTTTTGGAAGAGACAATTTTATTAAAGAAAATAACTTCTATTTCAACGACCGAGAAATTCCATACTATATTCCTAACATAATAGGAGGATCCTCGGAAATAAATGGTTGTGTTCATTCTCTCGGCTCGGAAAAAAGCTGGAGAAAAACGCTTGAAGACTTTAATTTAAACTTTGAAGATATTAAATATGCCTACGAGGAGAACTTTTCTAAAGATCAAAAAAAAGAAAAGATACAGATCAGAGAATCCTTTTCTAATGATCTAGATGATGATTTCTTTAGTTTTTTAACGAAAAGGGGAGTACCTTATGGAAATACTGAATTTTCAGATACAGAAAGATTTGGAACTTTGAAAAATAATTCTGGTCAATTTTTTAGGTCTACCCCTCTGAGTTCCTTCTATAAAATCAAAAAACTAGTCAAAAAAGATATACATGTAAATAACATATCAATTGACAACAATTTCAATGTGGATGGCGTTTTTACTAATAAAGGTTTTTTTAAGTTTAATAAAATCATTCTTGCTGCTGGATCAATTGGATCAAGCAGGATCATTTTAAATACATTTTTGTCAAACAAAATTAATATACAAAAACCTATTAAAGATTTAGCAATCAAAGATCAACCTAATGTGAGGATTAAGTTTAAGCTTAATTCACAAAAAGGAACTCTTAATGAGATTTATTCATCAACATTTAAAAGACTAATATTAGGTATAAATTATTTAGCTGGCAAAAGATCTTTTTTCACATCAAGTGGAGCCACTTCTGCGGTATATCTAGATTTAGATAATGATGAGGTGCCAGACGTTAAGATACAATTAGTTCAATTCACAGAAAAAGGAAGATTAAGTTCAAATACTTCCAGAGGTATTGAATTTGATCCAAATCCTGGCTTTTCGTTAGGAATAACCATTTTGAATCCAAAATCAATTGGGAGATTATCCATAAGTAAGTTAGATGATAGGACGCTAGTTAAACCAAATTACTTTTGTAATGATGAAGATTTAGAGCTTTGCAAGAAGGCTATTAAATTTTGCTTAGAATTTGGAAAAGAACTAAAAGATATAGGGATAGTGAATGAAATAATTGATTTAAAACTTATCAAAAATGATGTAGAAGGATATATAAAAACAAATGTTTTTAGCAGCTATCACCTAATTGGAGGATGCACACTTGAAAATGGGATTATAAATAAAAATTTCAACGTAACAGATTTAAATAACCTTTTTATCTGTGATGCCTCAGTAATGTCTGATTTCGTATCGAGTAATTCTCATGCTCCTGTAGTATGCTTATCAAGCGCATTTGCAAAAAATATTTTATGAAAAATAAATATCCTTTATTTAAGATTAACTTTACTGGCAATGAAGTCAAAAATTTTGAAAAAATTATTAATTCTGGCTGGATAAGTCCAGGTAATTATACAAAAGAACTTGAATCTACTTTTTCCAAAGAGTTTTTAGATAACCAGGAATGCATAACTACATCTAGTTGTACGACTGCTATAATGATGGCGCTTAAACTTTCAAATGTTGGAAAAGGAGACAAGGTACTAATATCAGGCCTCAATTTCATCTCAGTTGTAAACAATATCTTGCATTTAGGAGCAATTCCTATATTGGTAGATTCAAAATCAGTTGAAGAACCAAACTTATCTTTTGAAGATCTGAAGAATAAGATTTCTCCAGAAATAAAAGCACTGGTTGTTGTTCACTTTGCTGGGTATTTAGTTGATCAGATGCAAGATATTAAACAGCTTTGTGTTGATAATGACGTTGCTCTTATAGAGGATGCAGCTCATGCACCTATTGCGACTGACAAGAATGGTAAGAAGGCAGGAACATATGGCGAATTTTCTTGCTTTTCTTTTTTTTCAAACAAAAATATTCCAGCTGGTGAAGGCGGAATCTTATCTTTTAATAAAAAATATAATTACAAGGATGTTAATTCTCTTAAATCACATGGAATGAGTATTCTCACTCAGGATAGATATAAAAAGTCTTCACTAAACTACGACGTATCTATGGTTGGATATAATTTTAGAATGCCTGAACTCTCATGTGCTCTCGCTTTGGAACAAGTAAGAAATTATTTATCTAGTGGATTAGATAAACGAAGAGAAATTATTAAGCTTTACCGAGAATTTCTTTCTGATTCTAGTATAAGAGTTATATTTGAAGAGGACGATGACAAATTTTCTGCACCTCACATTTGCTGCATACTCCTTCGAAGAGATATAGATAGAGTACATTTCCAAAATGAACTCCAAAATTTTGGAATTCAGACTAGTATGCACTATCCAAACTTAAAAGGATTTTCTTCATTGGCTAAACTGCTTGAGGATGAGGTAATAGTGAA
>CACBQK010000025.1 GCA_902541365.1 uncultured SAR86 cluster bacterium | reverse complement strand
GAGTCACCAGACAATGAAGTCTATGTCCCAATTATGACTGCAAGCACAAGAATATTTGGAACAAGAAACTTGCGCTCCATTAATGTTAAAATTCCCAATGATTCAAGTGTTGAGGAGTCGATGCTATACATTGAGCAAATCTTGAGAGTTGCTCATGATATTGGCCCTGGCCAACAAAATGATTTTAGAATCAATGATTGGAGTCAGTATGCAGATCTGCAAAGACAGGCAACAGCTATTTTCACAGCTCTACTAACAGGAATTGCTTCAATAAGTTTGCTTGTTGGAGGTATTGGAGTTATGAATATTATGCTAGTGTCAGTTGCCGAGAGGACTAAAGAAATAGGTTTGCGAAAAGCCCTGGGCGCAACTAATTCAGTAATCATGATGCAGTTCATTATAGAGGCAATTGTTCTTTGCATTTTAGGAGGAATTATAGGAATCCTTCTTGGCATTCTAATCGTTTATGCATTTACATTGGGAGCTTCATTTTTTGATACGGATTTACCATTTTCGATACCCATATCTGCAATTATTGGTTCTCTTAGCTTTTCTGCATTGGTTGGACTATTTTTCGGTATATGGCCAGCAAAAAGGGCAGCTAGACTTGATCCAGCAGTATCCTTAAGATATGAATAATGAAAGTTTTGCAAATCCTACCTCAGCTAAACATAGGTGGAGTTGAGAGAGGAACACTAGATCTATCGAAAGCACTAACTCAAAAAGGACATGAATCCTTCGTTATTTCTGGTGGAGGAATTTTAGTTGATGAGCTTGAACAATTTGGAGCAAAACATTATGAAATTCCAGTTCACATTAAAAGTTTGAGAACCTTATCTCTTGCAAAGAGTTTATCTGAAACTATATCTTCTATTGATCCAGATATTGTTCATGTCAGATCAAGAATGCCAGCTTGGGTTAATTTTAGAGCTTTTAAAAAACTTCAAAAAAAACCTCTTCTTATATCTACTTTTCATGGTCTTTACAGTTTTCCAATTTATTCCAAGGTTATGTCGTTTGTTGATCACTCTATTGCAATATCTAAGACTGTTGAGAACTATATTCTTGAAAATTACAAACTAGATAAGAATAATATAACAGTTATTCCTAGGGGATGTGATCCAGTTGAGTTCAACAATAATGAAATTAATCCTGATGATAAAGCTAAAATAATTAACGAGTTTCCAAAAATTGTTGGAAAAAAAGTATTAACAATTCCTGGAAGGATTACAAAATGGAAGGGTGTAGCAGAATTTATTGAATTATTATCATTGCTTGATGACAATTACCACGGGCTTATTGTTGGGCCAACTGCAAAATCTAAAAAAAAGTATCTTAATAAACTACAAAATAAAGTTTCATCCTTACACTTAGAAGATAAGATTACTTTCACTGGATCTAGAAGAGACATTGCTAATATTTACAAAATATCAGATGTAGTTTTTAACTTGTCTCAAACTCCTGAACCTTTTGGTAGGACTATGATTGAAGCCATTGCATGCGGAACCAGAGTTATAGGTTGGAATCATGGAGGAGCTTCAGAAATATTATCTGAATTATTCCCTCAAGGGCTTGTAACATTAAATGACATGAATGAGCTCCTAAACACTACCAAAAAAGTAACTTCATCTCATTCTATACCAAGAGAAAATATTTTTACGGCGAATAGAATGACTAACTCTACGATAAACCTATATCAGAATCTAATAAGTTAGTATAAATACTAAGGAGATCGTTATTTGCTTTTGAAAATGTGAAATCAACTCTTACTTTTTCAAAAGCAGGACTTTGATCAATAGTTGAGATCTGGTTGATTGAATTCTTCAAGAGCTCACTAAGTTCATCAAGAGAATTTGGTTTGCATAAATACCTTCCATCAAGAATATCAGGCATATGCCCAACTTTGGTAGAAATTACTTTGATTCCTCTTAAAAGTGCCTCTAAGGCAACTCTAGGCCCACCTTCTCTTCTGGAGGAAATTATCAGCATTTTTGCTCTTGAATAAAACTCATCCATTTCATTCTTTGAAACACTCTCCTCAATGAAAATCTTACTTTCTTGAGAAGTATCCTTAATTTGTTTTAAAAGATTCTTTTTTAATCTGCCACTTCCTAAAATTATTAGTTTTTCATCTATATCTTTCCAAGCATCGATTAAAATATCAAAACCTTTTTCTTTTACCAATCTTCCTATTGCTAAGAAGTACTCCTTACGTGATCCTGGGGAGTAATTAATTGGATCAAGCGCCCAGTTACTTATAACTAACTTATTTTTATTTTTTAGCTTATCAAGATATGTTGCATTTCCCACAGTTATAAAGTCAGCTTTATCAAACTCATCAAGATCCTTTTTTACACCATGAATCGTTGCAACATGTTTAGCATTGAAGAAACTTTTTATTTTATTAATCATATAAGTAGGCTTAGCAGCATGAGTATGAATAATATCTGGTGAAATTTCTTTTATTAGAAAAAATAAGCGCAAAAGCCCAAGAGGGGAGTTTCTTCCAAGCGAACTAAAGCTAATTTTAGATACGTTATCATTAAATTTCTTAAGAATAGATTTGCTTGTAATTATTATTACCTGATGATTGTAGGACTGCTCATTTGTAATTTCATCAACATACTGTTCGATACCAGCAAAAGTATCACTTGAAAGAAAATGACATATCCTCATTCTTTAAATCTCTTTTCTATTTCATATACAACCTTTTCTACTTCTCTAAATGTATCATGCAGTGTATTAGGTTTATTTAAAGACATTGTATTTATTTCAGTATTTTCTAAATTTTTCTCTTCAAGATAACCTGCATATTTATTTTTTTTAACTTCATCTATTAGTTTGGTAATCTTATTTTCTCTGGGAGCATGCATATCAAAAAGATAAGTTTCACCGCTTGAAGATAATGATTCAAATATCATATTTACTGAATCAGGAGTTACAAATTTAAATTTTGCTTTCGATAAATAGTCATTAAGGGGCTCAAAATTTTTAGTTACATCTATAAATTTTTCAATCGAAGTATTTTTTTCAATCCTCTCGTTAAAGCTTTTAGGAGTTCTTCTTGAATTAAAAACTATCCAGTTAATACCTGAAAATAATGAAATTACAAAATTGATTTGAGAAATTAGATAATCTTCATCAAAATCAAAATGTTTGTTTATTCCTCCAACAACAATCAAGCCAATGTCTTCTAGCTCTGGATTTATATTAACCCTAGCGACTGAACCAATGTATTTAAAAACATTATCAGGCACCACTTCATAGTCATGTCTTGGAGCAACAATTAGATCAAATTTAGATTCAAAAAATTGAGGCTTCATAACAGATATAACTTTTGTTTTACTATCAATTTTGTATCGCAACATAGGAATTGTAGTTTTTGAACCAGCGCCAATAATAATGTCAGGGATTGAATTTTGTTTTGGTTTAATTTTTAGCAAGTATAAAAAAAGCTCTAACCAGAATGGATTATTTATGTATCTCTCCTCAATATGAAGATCTTGCGTTAACGCCAAATTGTCCAATATTGCATGAACTTGCTTTTCATGACCAATTTTTGAATCTTTAAACCAACAAATTTTCATAAAACAACATTATCTTTTATTTTTAATTAAAATATACACATATATTATGATCGTACAAAACAAAATAGATAAATTGTTAAGAGATAACTTGAATGTTTCTAAATTAATCATTAGAAATGATAGCAATAAGCATAATGTACCTCCAAATAGCGAATCACACTTTAGTGTTCAGATTGTATCTGATGATTTTCAGGAATTATCTCAAATTCAAAGACATAAGATAGTTTATAAAGCTATTGAAGGTATACTTACTGAGATTCATGCATTTTCGATCACTGCTATGACAACTTCAGAATTTAATGAAAACCCGTCCTTAAGAGACACTCCAGATTGTGAAAATTAATGAAAGTTGGTGTTGAGAAATATATCGATATTATTCTAAAAAACTCTTTGATTAGCTTTTCTGTACTTT
>CACBQK010000024.1 GCA_902541365.1 uncultured SAR86 cluster bacterium | reverse complement strand
GCAAGCATGAAGTACAAGTTTTAGATATAGATGAAAAAAAAGTAAAAAAAATAAATCAGAAAAAGACTACAGTTGCTGATGTTGATATAGAAAAAGTACTAAAAGACAAAAACCTCTCACTTTGCGCAACCCTAGATAAAAAAGAAGCATATAAAGATGCAGACTTTATAATTGTGTGTACTCCAACAGACTTTGATTCAAATGCTAACAGATTTAATACAAGCGTTGTGGATAAAGTAATATCTGATGCAATAGAGCAAAATGATAAAGCGCTGATAGTAATTAAATCAACTCTACCCATCGGCCATACACAATACTTACAAAAGAAATTCAAAACTAAGAGAATTATCTTTTCACCTGAATTTTTAAGAGAAGGTAAAGCGCTATTTGATAATTTAAATCCTACTAGGATCGTCATAGGAGGAGATTGCGAATCATCAATTAATTTTGCTGAGATTCTGGAGGATTGTTCTAATAAGTCTAATGTTTTAAAACTTTTCATGAATGCCTCTGAAGCAGAAGCTGTAAAATTATTTTCTAATTCGTACTTAGCTATGAGAGTCTCTTTTTTTAACGAATTAGATAATTTTGCAATTTTAAATAAACTTGATTCAAACAAGATAATTGAGGGAATCTCTGCTGATTCAAGAATTGGTAATCATTACAATAATCCTTCTTTTGGCTATGGTGGATATTGTTTACCAAAAGATACTAAGCAGCTTCTCTCAGACTTTGATCAAATTCCTCAACGACTTATATCTGCAATTGTAGAATCAAATAATGTCAGGAAAGATTTTATCTCTGAACAGATAAGGGCACTCAAACCAAAAGTTGTTGGTATCTACAGGCTTTCAATGAAATCCGGATCAGATAATTTCAGAGATTCTGCAGTTCAAGATATCATAGAAAACTTGTCTGATGAATTTGATCTTATTATTTATGAGCCTCTAATTTCTGATTCATATTTTGGATCATTTAAGGTACTCAATGATATTAACAATTTTAAAAATGATTCGGATATTATTATTGCTAACAGAATATCAGAAAGATTAAATGATGTAAGGGAAAAAGTTTTTACTAGAGACATTTTTCGGAATAACTAAGTTTAATTACAATTATTGGACTTAATCCTTTAGTAGTCTTAAAATCAGCTTTTAATAGGTAGGTAAAAAAAAGTGGATAAAAAAAAAGAAACCTCAATTGAAATTAATTTAGGATTTATTGGTAAAGAATTATTTAAATACAAATATTTTATTATTTCAGTCTCAATTTTATTTTCCCTGGTAGGAGTTTTTTATTCACTAAGTCTCCCAAATAGTTATAAATCCAAAGCACTATTATCTGTTCCAAAGGAGGGCTCTAATCCAAGCATAGGAAGTCTTGCATCAAATATTACTGGGCTTCCAGGAGTAAGCTCTCTTCTAAATTCTTCAGTTAATGCAAATGCTGAGGAAGCATATGAGATTTTTAGATCTACAAACTTTTTAACTACTTTTATTGAGAAATATAGTCTTGATAAATATATAATTGCTGGTGAAAGTGTTGAATCAGGTAAGGTTATATTCAATGAGAACTATAATCCTGAAACAAATTCTTGGAAAAGTGGCTCTAAACCATCAAGTCAAACTGTATTGAGAGAATTTTTGGATAATCATCTTTCCTTTGACGAAGATTTAGAAAGAGGATTCCTTACCATTTCTATCGAATATATTTCTCCAGAATTATCAAAGTTTTGGGTTGCGCAAATGGTTATTGATATAAACAATACTCTTAAGAATAGGGATGTTAGAGAGACAGAAGCCTCAATCCAATTTTTGGAATCAAAACTCAAAGAAATAAAAGATATAAATGCTGCTAATGTTTTTTCGTCTCTGCTTCAAGAGGAGTATAAGAAATTAATGTTAGCAAACTCATCTGAAGAATACTTTTTTAAAACAATTGACCCACCCTTTATTTCTGAATATAAATCTTCGCCCTCAAGAGCAATTATCTGTTTCTTTTTTCTTTTTTCTGGATTGAGTCTTTCAAGCATAATTATAATCTTAAGAAAAACTATGAGCTGAGGATATTTGAGCAAGTAGTTAATTATTTATCTGATTTAATGAAAAAAAATTTATTATTAATTGGTTCTGGTTATATGGCTGGGGAATATCTGAACGTAATTGAAAAATATTTTGATAATTTTTCTGTTTCTCTTATTTCATCTTCAAAAGATAGATCAAATGAATTAGAAAAAAAATATAATATTTTGGAAACTTTTGAGAGCATTGATAAGTTATTACTTCATGAAAAAGATTTTTCGAAGTATCAAAAGATTATCGTCTGTACATCTGAAAAAAGATTTTTAAATCTTGCAAAAGTTCTTACAAATTATGAATGTGAAGTCTTATTTGAAAAACCATTAGGCTTATCTTTTGAGGAATCACTTAAGATAATTGAGTTGTCAAATAATAAATTTTTTCTAGCTTTAAATAGAAGATTCTATGATGGCATTAATGAGTTGAGAAATCTTATTTCTAATAAAAAGCTAATTCACGGACTGATTCTTGATCAGCAGTCCGAGCATGACTGGTCGGACAGAAGATTAACAGATATAAATAAAGAATTAGTTTATTCAAATTCAATACATATTATAGATTTAGCATTTTTCTTAATAAAAAATCAACAAGTTGACGATTACTCAGTGAAGAATATTAAAAGTAAAAATAAAAATATTAGCAAGTATAGAATATCTATTAACTCTGAGTGCGATTTAGAATACCTTAGACACAATAATATTCCTGGTAAATGGCAAATAATTTTATTTTTCAAAGATATTTTTGTTTACTTTGAGAATTTAGAGTCTTTTTCAGTATTTAATGATAAGCGTCAGATAATAATGTCTTCTAAACCGCAAAATGAAGAAATTAAACCTGGATTAAAAAATCTCTTAGAAAGCTTTTTAAATAAAGACTTCGT
This sequence comes from uncultured SAR86 cluster bacterium, assembly GCA_902541365.1. Taxonomy (GTDB): domain Bacteria; phylum Pseudomonadota; class Gammaproteobacteria; order Magnimaribacterales; family D2472; genus CACNXK01. Next base: position 1,574 of record CACBQK010000024.1, on the reverse strand, counting down.
AACTCAAGCTCCAAAAGTCGAGGACTGTATTAAAATTTTAGGATTAGTAAATTCGTTGAGATGAGAAAAGTCTTAATATATGGTTTTGGCGGCATCGGTAAAAGACATTATGAAAGTATAGTAAAAAAATATTTAGATATTTTTATATATGTTTTTGATAAAGATAAAGAAACATACAAATATTTAACTGACAGAGATAGAACAAAGTGCATTTCAGATTCTAGAGAAATAAAAGATTTAGATATTGATTTAGCAATACTTTCAATAATTAATAAGGGCAAAGCAAGCATAGTTGAGGATTTATTTGAAAACAATAAGATTAAAAATCTCATAATCGAAAAGCCTTTATGCCAATCACTAGCAGAACTTGATTTAATAAATTCATTGGCTATCTCAAAAAATATATTTGTAAACTTTCCATATAGGTATTACCCCTTTTGGATAGAAGTAAAAAAACTAGCAAAAAACCTTAATTTTAGAATTGAAGTTGAAGGAAAATCTTGGGGTCTTGGATGCAATTTATGGCATTTTTTAGATTTACATTTTTTTATATTTAATGAAAAAATAATAGAGGTTGATTGGAGAGAGTTTTCGTGGATTGATTCCAAAAGAGAGGGATTTAGGGAGATATACGGTAAAGCTGCAGTTAAGTTTGAAACAAGGAGACTTATACTTAGTCAGCAAAATAGTCATAAGAGTAACTCGATAATAAGATTAATCAATGAAGAAGATGAAAAGGTATTAATGGAAATTGAAGATTTCAAGATAACTAAAAATAAATTATTTAAATTTAAAAATGTGGATATTGAAATCTTTCAAAGCGAATTAACAAGCAAATATATTCATGATATAAAATCAGGAAATTGCCTTCTTCCTCAAGTAAACCATATCCACTATAATACTGCTAGTATGATGAATTCAATTATACTTTCATCAGACTTAAAACTTTTGAAGCCAAAAAAAAATATCTTAATACCGATTAGTTAATGCCTGGATACGAATATATAAATAAGCAAGAAAAAAAAGCACTTATGAAGCTTTTTGATGAGGGCGGAGTTCTTTTTGCTCATGGATTTGATGCGATGAGAAAAAAGTATCATGTTAGAGAGTTTGAGCAACAAATGAATAATTTTTTTAATTCAAATTCAACTTTATGTGTCTCATCAGGCACTGCAGCTATTAAATGTGCACTTGTTGGTCTTGGTGTAAAAAGAGGTGATGAAGTAATTACTCAATCTTTTAATTTTATTGCAACAGTTGAGGCTATTTATGATCTGGGCGCAAAACCAATAATTATAGGAATTGATAACACACTTAATATGTGCCCAAAGCAGTTATCAGAAAGTATTGGACCTAAGACAAAAGCAATTATTCCTGTTCATATGCTTGGTGTACCCGCAAAGATGAAAGAAATCATAGCAATAGGAAAGAAAAATAAAATACCAATTATTGAGGATGCTTGTGAAGCAGTCGGAGCAAAGTATGATGGAAGATTTGTTGGTACTCTCTGTCAGTATGGAATTTTTAGTTTTGATTTTGGCAAAAATATTACCACTGGAGAAGGAGGTGCTATT
>CACBQK010000023.1 GCA_902541365.1 uncultured SAR86 cluster bacterium | reverse complement strand
AATCTAATTGAGGACCTGTCCAGCTATTTTCAACAACAGACCATGGGTAAGCAGCAGCCTCCTCTTCATGAATTATGATGGCAGCAGCAGCACCTTGTTTTGCCGCTTCTTCAAATTTATATGTCCACCTTCCATAATAAGTCATTGCTCTTCCATTGAATAAATTAAGCCTACCTGTATCAAAACCAGGGTCATTAATAAGCATAACTACAGTTTTACCACTCACATCAATGCCTTCGTAATCATTCCAATTATATTCTGGGGCAACAATCCCATATCCAACAAAAACTAAATCGCTTGAGTTAATTACCTGATTCTCTTTATTTCTCTTTGACCAAAAAACGACCTCATTTCCATAATTAAGTTTTCTATCTCTATCTCTGAATGAGATTGTAAAAAAAGATGAGTCTCGAACTGTTGATGAAACTGCTGGAACTTCATGAAAAAAGCTATTGCCAAAAGTTTTAAGATTAATTGAAGAAAATTGTTCCGAAATGTAATTTTTAGCAAGCTGGCCGCCTTCAGTCCCAGGATTTCTTCCTTGCATATCATCTGATGACAAAGATTCAATAAGAATATGAAGGTTTTCTATTGTTGAAAGTTCTTTTTCAACTGAGCAGGAAAATATTAAAAAGCATATGATAAGTGGTGATAATCTCATAGAGTTATAATAATCCATTTAAAATATGTATGCACAAAGGGTGATTAAAAAATATTAAGTTATAAAAAAATACCTACAACTCTGTCAATAAACCAATATACACCAATCCCACCAATAATTATTGCAATCAAGTACTTTATATTTTGAAAGAACTTATTGTCTTTGAAAAAGAAAATTATCAAAAAAGGAATTGGTATTATTGAAAGCTGAGCTATTTCAATACCTACATTGAAGAATAAAAGTGAAAGAGCTAATTCATTGTTATTAATTCCGATCTCAGAAAGGGCTCCTGAAAAACCAAATCCATGCAAAAGACCAAAACCAAAAGCATAGTACCAAGGAAACTTCTCATTTTTGTTATCTGCAACATCTAAAGCAACAAAAATAATAGTTAGGGCAATCAGTGTCTCAATTACAGATTGACTAATAGTGACAATCCCTAAAAATGATAGAGATAAAGTTATACTATGAGCAACTGTAAATGCTGTAACAACTTTAACTAAATTTATAAATCCATTGACCAAGAAGATAAGACATATTAAAAAAACAATGTGATCTACTCCTTTTAATAAATGGTCAAATCCTAAATTAAAGTAAGCAACCGGATAAACAGATTGTTCGAGCGGAATAGTTATTTCAAGATTCCTTGATCCTGCTATCGATTCATAAGATGAACCATCAAGAAAATTTATTGAAAGAAGAGCGTCAGTCAGGAAGTCAAGGTTTTCAAATCTGATATTTTTACCTTTAATATCTTCTGCACATTCTAGTTCATAGTTTTCAATAATATTTTTTATATTACTAGATTTAGATACTTTAGAAGAACTGCAATTAGAGGGATATAAGATTTTAGGTGAATTATATTTATATTGTTGCGGATAAAATAATTTTACTGAATAAGAAAAATTAGATTCCTCATTAAGTATTAGGTGGGCAGGATTAAATTCATGACTATTGGTATAAAAAGAAAAAATTAATAAAAAGAAAAAATATATTTTTTTCATTAATTAAAAGTTAAATCTGGATTTATAATAACTTCATAATCTTGCTTAATTTCATCCAAAAAATTAATTACGTTCTCTCTTCTCTTCATAATCAGATAATCACCGTATACTTTTTGATAGATTTGATTAAGTCCTGGAATATATCCGTTTACCCTCTTTTTAATGAAGACAATATGTACTCCTAAATCAGAAGCAACTGGCCCAAACCACTGATTATCATCCATTAATGCGAGACTTTCATAAAAAGAATTACCAAAATTCTTTTCCAGATCATTCTTTGATACCAAGTTGAGGTCATTTCCCAATATAAAGGGATCAGAGTCTACTTCATCTCCATTTGTAATTTTAATTAAACTTTCTCTAGCTCTAGCTTCAGAATTTTTTTGATCAGAAAAAAAATGATGACTAAAGGAAAAAAGATCTTCAACTGCATACTTTGATTTATTTTCATTATAAAACTCTTCTAAATCTGCAGATGAAGGCTGACGATCGTCTTGTTTGAGGAACTCAACTTTTTGAGCTAAGCGTCGTTTAATAATTCTGTCATTTTTATCCAATTCAAGTTTTAACGCTTCCCTATAAAGTATTTCTTCATTAACAAGATTATTTATAATCCTAACAATTTCTTCATCAGACGGATCTCTTCCCACTTGATCACGCCAAGTATCTATTAGCCCCAGTATTTCATCATCAGGAATGATGATTTGATTTGAGTCATCGTCATATGAGAATCTATAATCAACTATATATAGAAATAAGCCTATAAGAATAAATAAACCTATTCTTGATTTCATGAAAAAATTAATCTCTTAAACTTATTGATCCACCAAGAGGAATAATTTCAATACCATCATCTTCTGGAACATACCAGATAGGTGAAGACCATGCTCTTTCTTGGATAGTGCTATGCAGATCTTTTCTGGGTTTAAAGCCATTCTTAATTGCATCCCATGTTGACCATCTGCATGTTGGATTTTCGAGAACCCTCACATAATAAAAAGCATTATCTGTTGATTTAAATTCAGGATCTTGCCATTTAGTTTTAAGCTCAACTGCTCCTACATCATCTGAAATTTTACATGTATTTATGTCAACCCTTGCATTATTATCAGGACATCTGTGTGTTATAGGATCAACAATTAAGCCATCTGAGCAAACAACGTCATAAACCGTCTCTTTAGGCCTTCCAGAATTAGCATCAATCCAGCCTTTTATAATTTGAATTCGTTGAAGTGGTGCTCCATGCTTACCTTTCACAGCCCAAACCAAAAAGTGGGGCTCTCTATTGTTATCATAATTTAAATCTGAACCCATCGGCACACCCTTTTCATAAGCCTGTGAGATGAGATCAGAAGAATCTAAATCCACTGTTGCAATATCGTAGCCTGCAAAAAATCTCAATTTAATTCTTGATCCAGAAGTAGCAAAAGTCTCCTTATTTCTTAAAGCATTAAATATAGACTCTCTTGTGTTTTCTTCTGCCCATACAGCTGCAAGACCTGAGGCTCCCCATTGATCAAAACCAACATCCATATAAGTTCCCTGCTCTCTGTCTATTAATAACACAGGCTGATTGGCGTCAATTAATCCTTGCCTTGTTGTATTAATTCTTTCTTGAGTAAGAGGAATCGTGCCTCTTGCTTCGGGAGTGCCATCTAAAATACCAACTTTTGACCAATAATTTGACTCGTCAAAAGAACCTCCGAGTACGTGCGTATCCGTAGACCCAATTAATCCAAACTTATAGGGATTACCTTGACCAAACCAATCTAAAGTTAAACCTCTTAAATATGCATCTCTAACATATCCAGCTTGAGGCATACTATATGTAGGAGGTCTACTTCCAACTCTAATGTCCATAATTTCAAAATCAGCCCATTCATCATCTGGTGATAATAAGGGATGAGTTTCTGAAGTTCCCTTAACTTGAGTAACTTCCACAAGTGGTTCATTCCTCATTCTTTTTGACGAATAATTCCTGGTAATTGGACCGCCTTCAAAGGTTTCCATCTCAAACATATTCCCATTTGATCCATTTCCATTATGAGGAACAGCAATTGAATCAACTCCTCTTTCTCTTAAGTCATCCATCCATGTCCATAAATCTTCAGGATTTAGAGAATCGATTCTGGTGAAGGGTCTAAGTGGTCTTTTAGAACCCTCAAAAAAAACATTCCTATGAAGGTTTCCTCCCTCAACATCAGTTGAGGTTGTATATTCATATGCTAAGAAAGTTGTAAAGTTTCCAGGATCATTATGTTCCTCAGCGGCTCTAGCCATATCAGCCCATGCAGATTTATGCACTTTATAGTCGAAAGACTTTAATGCAAGTTGAACATTTCTTGTAAAATATGCAGCCATTACTTTTGGATGTAGATCAAAGTAAGGCATGTTTATAGTTGAAGCGACAACATCACTAAACATAGCAGTTCTTTCTGGAAAGGTATCTAAATTTTCATCTAAAGAATTACTGGCTACATCTGCATTCATATTATGAAAAGGTTTCGTAAAATCTTTTTTTGAAATTCTTGATGATGTATCTGCATAATTATTTATCATCCCCATAAAAAAACCATGATCTGTAACGGCATAAAAATCTAATGGTTCACGTAACTGAAGATCATACCCCAAAGGGTGTTTTACGCTTGCTCCTTTAGCATACATATAAGCGTCATCAGGTGAACCTGTTACCCCAAAGACATATGCATCGAAAGAATATTTTGTATGAACATGCAAATCTCCAAAGTAAACATTTTTGTTAGGATTGCTTGTTATGGTTGTCTCGAGCTTTTCACTCTCTAATTCAAGTGATGAATCAATAACATTAAGCGAGGTATCAGTTTGAAGTAATTTGAACAAGGAGATAACTGGTCTTGTCTCTCTCAAATCAAAAGATATAAATATAAAAGTAAGCAAATAAATAGATGCAGGCAATAAGACAAAGTATTTAAGAATTGATTTAAATTTCATTATTTTCCCTTAATCAAAACTTAGAAATTTTAACATAATAATTTTTTAGAAAAACAAAAAGGAATATAATGTTTTCAAGGATGCGCCGGTAGCTCAGCTGGATAGAGTACTTGGCTTCGAACCAAGGGGTCGGGAGTTCGAATCTTCCCGGGCGCGCCAATCAAGACTAAATTACTTCAATTTCTCCATCATTTTCAACCCACTCTTTGAAACCGCCTAGATTGAAGACATCTTTATAACCAATATACATAAGGGTCTTTGCAGCCAACGCTGCGCGAGCACCAGCTGCACAATAAACTAGGATTTTCATTTTTTCAGGATCCTCAACATAATCCTCCGGTCTAAAAACGAATTCAAGCAGCCCTCTTGGTACGTGAATTGCTCCCTTAATTTTTCCAGATTCTCTTAACTCCTGACCTTCCCTAACATCTAGAATAATTGTATTTGGATCATCAAGGATGGCATTGGCATCCTCAAAAC
>CACBQK010000022.1 GCA_902541365.1 uncultured SAR86 cluster bacterium | reverse complement strand
ACTGAAATTAACCACAACTTGATCCGTCTCAACCTGACCAAAGTCTGGATTAATGGCTATGTTTGTTTGGCTACCATCACCATGATTTAAAAAAATATCTATTCCAGCTTTTTGAACCGATTCATTTGTTACAGAGTCTTCCGCAACCGTTAGATAAGGGAAATAACTATATTTTTTGGACTGATAATTATCAATTACAAGATCTTCAAGATCATATATAAAAGTTTCTCTTTCCCAATTTGTCTTTGTTGAACCAAAGCCAAATTCATCACTAGCTAACCATCGAAATGCAATAAATTTTACATTCCTTTTTGGCCCATCTACTTTTTGCATTGGCACTACTGTCCAAGGTATAAAAAATTCAGAGCTCCAAAAATTATCGCCTTTAAATGTTCTTGCTATCCAATCACCATCCCAATCTTTGCTCTCAGTATTGCCATTTGTGTATGTTGCATCTGAAAGGGAGTCTCCAAGCGATACAGTAAATCCATATGCAACTTTAGAATTGCCATCAAAATCAATTGTGAATGAATTCTTATCTCCTCTATCATCCCAGTCATCACGGATATGGTTAAAAGACCTTATAGTTTCATTATCTTGTTCATTGATAAAACCTACATAAATTCCGTCTTGATTGGCAAAGATTTTTACATTAGTTAGATATTTAGGGTCCTCAAAATTATATGGAACTATGGTTGTGAAGTCTGATATCTGTTGAGCACTATCCCATTCCTTTTCATCAAGGACACCATCAATATCAATTGCATAAACGTAAGTTACGCAAAAAAAAGTTAATAAAAATAATCTTAAAATTTTAAAACTCCCTTTTCAGTTATAACTGAGTCACATTTAAGGTCATGGTCTTCCGCAAAACTGACTTCTAAAACTTGAAATGCATAACCCGCACCTATTATAAATGGTTTTCTGCCCAACTCACTCTCCTGATTAAAGAACCTATCGTAGTATCCACCTCCATATCCAAGCCTAAATCCATTTATATCTATACCTACCAGCGGCAATACTGCAAGGTCAATTTCAGCTAATTCAACAGTGTCTAAATCATTACTCTCCTCGATGCCAAATTTATTTTTTGAGTAAGTAGAATTTTTCCTTAATCTATTAATTATTATTTTTTCTTTTGATATAACTTTTGGAATATAAACTTCAATATCTTTTTGCCATGCTAATTCAGTAGTTTGCTCAATTGAAGGCTCATTATCGATGGATTGATAGACAAGGATTTTTTTTAAATCTCTGTTTTGGATTTCATTTATTAAATGAGTATTAATTTCACAAGAGACTTGCTTTAGTTCTTCTTTGGAAAGAGATCGCCTCCGTTTTAAAAGTGATCTTCGAATATCTTCTTTCACAGCATTCAGTACGGAGGCATAGAACCGATTCACCGTCACATATAATCCCCGAACCCTTTGTCCAGGTGGTGAATATCATGCTAAATCAGGCTTCTCTTAAAAAAAGGTAATGCACAACATTAACAGAGGAAAATCACCTTATTAAAAATTATAGGTTCAAAAAATAACTTATATATAAACGAATGAACCAGTATGGGATTAGTATAAGTTATTTATTAATTATCGAGAACTATGTTTTTAAAGCTTTATCAACTTTTTCTAAAAGAAGATCTAAACCTTCAATATTTATAGATTCTCCTGAAGGGTTAAGACATTTATTTGCAAGATTCAGTCCAGCAAGGATTAAAGCATTTTCTTTATCTGAAATCCCATTTAGTTCCTCATTAAGAAGTTCAGCTGCAGAGAATAGAGCATCCTTCTCATCAGAGGGACATGCAAGAGTTATATCTCTTCCAAAAACTCTTAGGGAAACTCTTTCAATTTCAGCCATTATTCTCTGAAGCAATCTTTTTTAGCTCAAATTCTAAATCTTTTATTTTCTTAAGATTAAGGGTTTTATTTTTCTTCCAATCCCTTTCTCTTTTAACATATCCGTCGATAATACCTTTTTGCTCACTAAATTTTTTAAGAAGAACATCAACTTTTTTATTGAGTTCTTCTAAAACATTCTTATTTAGATCTTTGGCCATAAACTAGATTAATTCTAGCTTATAAAATTGGGAACTTCCAAATAAGAGAGTAAAATAAAGATATGAAGATTTATGAGGAAAGAAGACTAAGATTAACAGAAAATCTCAGTGGAGATATTGCTGTAATTATTCCTGGATCAGTTTTAGCTAACAGAAGTAACGATACTGCTTATCCATTTAGGCAGGATAGTAATTTTTATTATTTAAGTGGATTTAATGAACCAGACTCAACATTGATGATTATTAACAAATCTGGAAAGACTAACTCTATAGGCTTTGTTCCCAAAAAAGACAAACAAAAAGAAATTTGGGATGGCTTTAGGCATGGCCCTGAGGGCATGAAGTCAGATTTCGGTTTTAATGATGCATTCAATAATGATGAGATAGATGAGCTTTTACCAGACTTATTGGATGGTGTGAGCTGTGTATATTATCCATTTGGTAAGGTTGAGGGCTTTGATCAAAAGGTAATTAAGTGGACTAAAAAAGCTAATAGCAAAGATCGCCACTCAAAAAAAATGGAGATTGCAGATATCTCAAAAATTATTGGCAATAAAAGACTTATAAAAGATAGCTCCGAGATAAATATTATTGAAAAAGCATGCGAAATCTCTGCAAATGCTCACTTGGAAGCAATGAAGTTCGTTAAACCTGGTATGAATGAAGCTGAAGTTGAAGCTTTTTACCTATATGAGTTTGCTAAAAATGGTGGAAGATTTCCAGCCTATAATCCAATAGTTGCATCAGGAGAAAACGCATGTGTTTTACATTATGTTGAAAACAATCAAGTAATCAATGATGGTGATTTGCTCCTTGTTGATGCAGGCTGCGAATATGAGATGTATGCTTCCGATATAACAAGAACATTCCCAGTAAATGGCAAGTTCAGTGATGAACAGCTTCAGATTTATAATATTGTGCTTGAAGCACAAAAAGCATCAGTTGATGCTGTCAGCAAGGGTAATGGAGTTATGGACCCTCAAATAATATCTGAGAAAGTTATAACTGAGGGACTAATAGACCTTGGGATAATCAAAGGGAATCTTGAAGAAGAGTATGAAAAAGGATCATTTAAAGATTTTTATATGCATAAAATTGGTCACTGGATGGGAATGGATGTACATGACGTAGGTGATTATATGCACGAAGGAGAATTCATTAAGTTTGATGAAGGCATGATTACAACAATTGAGCCAGGTATTTATATAAGTTCCACTTCAGACGTTGATGATAAGTGGAAGGGTATAGGTATTAGAATCGAAGATGATGTTTTGGTTACTAAAGATGGCAACAAAAATTTAACTGACACTGTTCCAACCGATCCTGCTGAAATCGAATCCTTGATGCAAGAATCTTAATGCAACAACCAATTGTAATATCTGGAGCTGGGATCCTAGGTTGTTATATTTCTTGTGCCTTAAGCCTTCAAGGCATCGACTCTATAATATTAGAAAAAAAAGATGATGAGGTTGAAGACTCTGTTAGGACTATCACATTAAATCCATTCTCAAAAAATCTTTTAGACAAGATAGGCATTGAAAATGATTACTCGGTGATCAATAAAATGGAAGTCAAAGACTTTGATGGTACTGGAAAAATAGTTTTTGAGAGCAGTGAGATAGGGATGGATCATCTCGCCTATGTATCAGATTTTGCCACTCTTTTAATGGCTATCCGAAAAAAAGCAAGTGAAAAAATCCTATTTAAAGAAGAAATTATTGATATTGATAATAAAGGTGACTTTAATGTAGTAACTTTATCGAGTGGAAAGGTCATTAAAACAAATCTTATAATTTCTTCAGACGGTAAAAACTCGAAGCTAGCAAATAAAATTCCTAAATCAGATAAGGATTACTTTCAAACAGCTTTAACTTTCTTAGCTTCTGCCGAAAAAGATATGAACACGAGTGCTTTTCAGATTTTCTCAGACAATGGCATTTGCGCCTTTATGCCAACAAGAAAAAAAGGAGAGGATCTCGTTACTGTTGTTTGGTCAATATCAGATGATCTTATCGAGAATGGATATGAAGATTTTATTGAGGAAAATCTAGAAAAGATCTCTAGAAAAATAGAAAATAGTTTTCAAATAAGGTCTAAAGTCCAAAGCTTTAAATTATCATCACATAATAGATCGAGTTATATAGACTTTCCGGTCGTACTAGTTGGTGATTCTGCTCATTCCATTCATCCCCTTGCAGGCCAAGGAATAAACCTTGGATTTGAGGATGCAAACTCCTTAGTTAAGAAGATTATAAAAACTAATGAATCAGATACTATAAATTTTAAGGAAAGTTTGGATGTCTACTCAAACGAAAGAAGATTACAGAATGAAATTATGCTTAAAACCATGGATGGATTTGTAGCATTATTTAATGAAAAAAATCCATATATAAGGTTTCTAAGAAATTTTGGATTAAGTGCTTTTAATCAGTCTAAATTTCTAAAATCTTTCTTTGTTAAAGCAGCTTCTGGCCCAATAAAGTAATATAGCATTCTTGTTTAAATGATAATCATTATCATTTAGAATGGGTGCATGAAAAATTATATTCTTGCTTTAACTATACTCTTATCGTCATGCTCTTTTGAGCATGCAAATGACGATGAGGTTGTTATTTACACCTCTCGTCAGCCACAGCTAATAGAAAATCTCTTAGATGTTTTTACTGAAGAAACAGGAATCCAGGTAACTGTTTTATCAGGAGATGCACAGCAGTTAATGGAAAGGATTGCAGTAGAAGGAGTAGATACAGATGCAGACATATTTATGACCGTGGATGCAGGAGTCTTGTGGCAAGCTTCAGATAAAGGAATATTCGATCCCGTTGAATCAGAAGTGCTTTCTTCAAGAATACCTCAACATTTGAGAGATATTGATAATCAATGGTTTGGCTTTTCTAAAAGGGCAAGAACAATAGTTTACTCAAAGACAGATATAGACCCACAAGATTTAAGCTCATACGAAGCCCTTGCTACAAGGGAGTTTAAGGGTAAACTCTGCTTAAGAACTTCAAAAAAAGTTTATAACAGATCATTAATTGCAAGCATGATTGAAGCAAATGGATCTAAAAGGACTGAAAGAGTAGTAAAAGGCTGGGTTAACAATCTGGCTGAACCAGTTTTCTCCAGCGACACCAATGTTCTTAAGGCAGT
>CACBQK010000021.1 GCA_902541365.1 uncultured SAR86 cluster bacterium | reverse complement strand
AACTTATCAGCATCAAAACTAAGATTTGGAACAGATACCACACACCCGCCAGTCAACATCGGCAGAAAAGCTCCTAACCACATCCCAGTTCCATGCATCAATGGACAGGCAACCAGAGATTTTGGGAGCATGTTTGCTTCTTTAATTTTTGCAACATATTCAGGTAGTTGATCTATATCATCAGGCATTTCAAAACCCATCGCTTTGAGAGTCTTTAACATACTTGTTACAAAACCACCTTGCTTATACATAACACCTTTGGGCATTCCGGTTGTACCACCTGTATACAACATATAAATTTCTTCTTCCGATCTATCTTGAGGTGGGAGCGGATCAAAATCTTTAATTATTTCATTAAAGAAGACAGCATTATCATTTAAAGGCTCCGTTCCATCATCAATTTGAATGTAAGCTTTAACTTGAGGAAGCTTATCTTTAATTAGATCAATTTGAGATGAGTAACAACCATGAAAAAAAACTGCTTCAGTATCTGAGTTATCTAAAAGATAAACAAGTTCATCCTCTTTATATCTATAGTTAACATTGATGGGGCAGCCCCCCATTTTAAAAACACCAAATTGAGCAATAAGAAACTCATTACAGTTATGTAAATATATTCCAACTTTCGAATCCTGTTTAAGCCCTTTTTCTTGAAGGAAATTAGCAATCTTTGATGCTTGTGATTCATACTCTGACCAAGAGACAATTTGTGAATCATTAATTAGTGCTGGAGAGTCACCAACAAGCTTTGCATTTGACTCCCAAATTTTTGCAAAATGTAATTTACCAGAACTCATAACTTTTACTATTAAAACATAATATTATTTTCCACAAAAGCATAGTAGAATTTAAGATCATCTAAAGGGGATATTTTATGACAGATGCATACTCAGAAGCAGTAAAGAAATACACAGAGCCTGGTCAAATTTTTGAGTTTAAAGAAGTTACTAATGATAAGGGCATAACTTACAGAGAGTTTTGCAATCCAGCAATACCAGAAAATTTAAGAAAGTTTTTTGATTTTGGATTACTACATCCTGATAAAGACTGGCTTGTCTATGACGATGAGCGATACGAATACAAAGAAATATTCGATAAATCAGCAAAACTCGCAAACGCATTGATTGCTGCTGGTATACAAAAAGGAGACAGAGTAGCAATTTGCATGGTCAATTCTCCTGAATACATAATTGCTATGATGGGGATTATTGGAATTGGAGCTGTAGCGGTGCCTTTAAACTCTTGGTGGGTTCCTAAAGAAGTAACATATGGTCTACAAAATAGTGAGGCAAAGCTCCTAATTGCTGATGATAAAAGACTGGCCGGTTTGGATGATCTTGACCTAATAAAAGTTTCAGTAAGATCAGAAACTAATAACCATCAAGACTTCTATGATTTTATTAAGGATCAAAGTGATTCTTGGCCAGAAGTTGATATTGCTGGTGAAGACAATGCAACTATATTTTACACATCAGGATCTACCGGCAACCCTAAAGGTGTCTTACTGACTCATAAAAGCATGATTTCAGGTTTCTTTTCATGGCTATGCATTTCTCAGATAAGAGTTGAGTTATATGGTGATGGATTAGATGTTAATAGTGGCAAGCAACTATCAATCCTTCATTGTGTTCCCTTATTCCATGTGACTGGAAGTCATGTTGGTTTCTTTATGTCGATTCCAGTTGGTAGAAAGATTGTTATGATGAAAAAATGGGATGCAAAAGAAGCACTTGAGCTTCTTGAAAAAGAAAAAATAACAAATATCACAGGTGTACCGACACAAACTTGGGAGCTTCTAAATCATCCCGATAGAGATAAATATGATCTAAGTAATCTGGAAGACTTGTCAGGAGGAGGTGCTGCAAGACCTCCAGAACATGTGAAACAACTTGATGAAGCTTTTAAAGCTAGGCCCTCTATTGGATATGGATTAACTGAAACTAATGCAATCGGAACCATTGGTGGCGGTGATGAATATCTTCAAAATCCCTCAAGCTGTGGCAGAGTTGTTCCCCCATTAACCGATATAGATATTATTGATTCTAATTGGAATTCATTACCTGAAGGAGAAGTTGGAGAAATTGTTATTAAGAGCCCAGCAAATATGGCAGGCTATTGGAAAAATGAGGAAGCAACAAACGAAGTTTTAAATGATGAAGGATGGTTTAAGTCTGGTGATTTAGGATATTTTAATGGTCCATTCTTGCACATAGTTGATAGGGTCAAGGATCTTGTTATCAGAGGTGGAGAAAATATTTCTTGTATTGAGGTAGAGGCAGCAATATATGAGCATGAATCTGTATCGGAGGTTTGTGTTTTTGGGATTCCTGAAGAGCGACTTGGCGAAAAACTCTGTGCCGCGATTCACCTAAAAGACTCTAAAAGATTAGACGAAGATGAATTAAATTCTTTCTTAGCTGATAGATTGGCAAAGTTTAAGATCCCTGCATTTGTGGTTTTTGAAGATAATCCATTGCCGCGAGTTGGTTCAGGTAAATTTTCTAAAACTAAGTTACGTGAAATGTTTGTGAACTATGAAAAAGAGCTTTAAATTATTTTTTTATAATGTGAAAATATAGCCTATGTCACACCATATACTTGTAGTAGAAGATGAACCAGATATCAATAAAACTGTTTCATATAATATTGCTAATGAAGGTTTAAAACCCCTAAGTGCACTAAATTTAACTGAGGCCGAATCATATATTTCTTCTAATAATATTTCTTTGATAATCCTTGATCTTATGCTCCCAGATGGATCTGGGCTAGATTTTTGTAAGAAACTCAAATCTTCAAATGCTTATAGCGATATTCCAATAATTATAGTCACTGCAAAAGATAATGAAGTAGATAAGGTTGTTGGATTTGAATTAGGCGCTGATGATTATGTAACCAAGCCTTTCAGTGTGAGGGAGCTAATGCTTCGTATAAAAGCCATCTTAAAAAGAAATTCAAAAGATATGGCTCAAAACACATCGTCTAAGATCGAAACATTTGGAATTCTTTCGATAAATGAGGATTCTCATGAGGTTTTTATTAATGATGATGAAATAATTCTAACCGCATTAGAATTTAAATTACTTAAACATCTTCTCGATAGAAGAGGAAGAGTGCAGACAAGGGATCAGCTTCTTTCAGATGTATGGGGTTATTCAGCTCACATCACCACCAGAACTGTTGACACCCATGTTAAAAGACTTCGTGAAAAAATGGGCGTTATGGGTAAACATGTTCAAACCATACGGGGTGTTGGCTACAGGTTTTCAAGAAACCCCGATTAAATAATGGGTATTCGATCCCAAATCTTTTTAATCGTTTTTGGAATATTTTTTGTAGGAATTTTCCTTTCTTATATAGTAGCCGAAAGAGATTTATCAAAAACTCTTGAAAATCAGATTGTTCTTGAATTAAGAAAACAAGCAGAATTAGCAAGTATTTCAATCGGCCCAGTCTCAAAATTAGATTCAATAGAAAAAGCTGATATGGTTGCAGACAGAATTGGAGGATCTATTGACTCTCGAGTTACAATTATCAAAGACAGTGGTGAAGTTTTAGGAGATTCAAATCTTTCAACTAGTCAAATCAGTGTTGTAGAAAATCATTCCAATAGGCCTGAAATTATTGATGCAAAGCTCAATGATGTTGGGTGGTCGATTAGATACAGTGATACAGTTAATAAGGAATTGCTATATTTGGCTTTGAAAGGTCAAGAGGGTGTTGGTTTTATTCGTATTGCAGTTCCTTATACCTATGTTCAAGGAGCATTCGATGGTCTATCACTTTCTGTAACTCTTATTGCAATTGTTGGACTTATTGCAGCTTTCTTTTCAAGCGCCATTGCTGCCAATTTTACATGGAATAACTTAAGAGAGCTTGAGAATGCAACTAGAGGACTATTAAAAGATCAGAAAAAAAAGAACTTGAAGGCTCTACCGACACAAAGATCTGATGAAATTGGGTCGGTTGCAAGAGATATCTCTGAGATATCTAAGAATTTAAGAACCCAAATTAGCATGATCGCTAAACAAAGAGATCAATTTGGATCAGTGTTAGATAATTTAGGTGAAGGAGTCTTTGTTACTGATAATGACGGAAAAATCACTTATGAAAACGATAGCATTCTAAGAATCTTAGAAACTAGCTCCTCAGTAAAGAAAAATATAAGAGATTTAAATATAAAAGCACTTAAGAATATGTTTGAAAATGTTGATAAGGAAGGAAGATTCGATTATGAGTTTCAAATAGAACTTAAAAATGGTGATGTTAAATGGATACTTGGTTCTATGAATAGAGCAAAAACTACTAACGAGTATATCCTCGTTGTTCATGATGTTACCCAATTAAGAGAGAATGCATCAATGCGTAGAGATTTTATATCTAATCTTTCGCATGAGCTAAGAACTCCTGTAAGTGTCATATTTGCTAATGCTGAAACATTACTAGAGGGAGCAATAGACAATAAAAAAGATGCCAAAGTTTTTTCAAAAGCAATTATGCATAATGCAGAGAGGATTTCTGGTTTGGTAAGTGATTTGATAGATTTATCAAGGATAGACTACGGTGAATTGCATTTAGATCTTAAAGAATTAGATGTTTGTGAAATAATTAACACCGTCAATAGATCTCATTATACATCTGCTAAGAACAAAGGCATTGAGATTAGATTTGATAAATGTAATTGCCCTCATGTTTTAGGGGATAAAGCAGCAATAGAGAGAATTCTTACAAATCTTCTTGATAATGCAATTAAGTATTCAAAGGCTAATAACGGGGGTGAAGTAAAGATAACCACTAAAGTTATTGAAGATGCTATTAAAATTTCAGTTAAGGATTCAGGTAACGGTATAAGCGATGCTGATAGAGACTTTATATTTAATCGTTTTTATAGAACTCCTGAAGCCAGAGCAAGTCAAAAATCTGGAAGTGGTCTTGGCCTTGCTATTGTAAAGAATTTAACTATCAGCTTAGGAGGCAAGTATGGTGCTAGAAATCGCAACAAAAAAAATGGCAGTATTTTTTGGTTTACTCTCCCTTTATATACCCAATAGTTAACATTCTCGTCACAAAAAATACATTTTTGTCATAAAATCGTCTTGTTTTTGTTCCCAAAACGTAAATTAGATTTTTCATAAAACCAATCTAAAGTTCACTAAGAAATTATTAAATATCAGTATTAATTTTTTTAAGAGGAATTCTTATGAACCTAAAATCATCTAAAAATTTATTTTTAATTTTTTCAATTTTCATTATAGCTTCGTGTGGAGGAGGCGATACTAATATTGCTTCTCCTGGTGAGCTAGGACCACTATCACCACCAAGCGATGGTGGTAACGATGGGGGCGGTAATAGTAATTTACTAACAGGAACGTGTCCTTCTTCTCCATTTATTTCTAATGATGCAACTCTTGGTGGTAATACACTATGCGCAATTGTTGGTCCAATAACTGCAGATCTTACTCTTACCACTGATGTAATGTATCGTTTATCTGGCTTAGTTGATGTTGGTGTCGATATGGGTGGAGATGGAACAAAAACTGGAGGAGTCGCTGCAACCCTTACCATTCCAGCTGGCGTAACGCTTGCTCAAAAAACACCTGATGATTATCTGGTTGTTCAAAGAGGGTCAAAAATTGTTGCCAACGGAACCAGATCCAAACCTATCAGATTTACCGCAGCTTCCGCGATTGACGGATCTTTAACTAACCCAGACAGTGCGAGTGGTCTTTGGGGTGGAATAGTAATTTTAGGTAAGGCACCAATTAATAAGTGCAGTAATGATGTTAGAGGAACTGCTGCTTGCGAGAGAGTGGTTGAAGGTTCTACTACTGCTATCATGGGTGGAGCTTCCCCAGATGATGACTCTGGTGTCTTAAATTTTGTTAGAGTTGAATACGCAGGTAAAGAAATTTTCCCAGGCAATGAATTAAATGGTATTACCTTTGGCGGTGTTGGTTATGGCACAAAGGTAGACTATGTTCAAGTTCATAACAACCAAGATGATTGCGTAGAGTTTTTTGGTGGAACTGTAAACGTAAAACATTTAGTTTGCACTAATGCAGGTGATGATAATCTTGATATTGATTGGGGTTATCAAGGAAAAATGCAATTTGTTGTTGTTAAACAAAATGTGGGTGCAGGTGATCATATTGTAGAATCAGACAATACAAACTCTGATGCAGCAGTAGGTTACTTAACAGAGCCCAGATCACAACCAATGGTTGCTAACTTTACCTTCATTGGAGGTGGCGCTGACGAACCACTTAAGTATAAAGAAGGTGTATCTGGAATTTATATCAATGGTATTGT
Organism: uncultured SAR86 cluster bacterium; assembly: GCA_902541365.1. Classification (GTDB taxonomy): domain Bacteria; phylum Pseudomonadota; class Gammaproteobacteria; order Magnimaribacterales; family D2472; genus CACNXK01. The sequence goes on along the minus strand of CACBQK010000021.1, from coordinate 42 downwards.
TGTAAACCAAGCATCACAAAATCTCGTTGAAGGTACATTTTT
>CACBQK010000020.1 GCA_902541365.1 uncultured SAR86 cluster bacterium | reverse complement strand
CCATAGCATCCGACTGGTTGGATTGCTCATTAAAACCAATATTTCTTTTCGATAGTAATTGAGCACCTACATTTGTAGTCATAATAACAACACAATTCCTAAAATCCGCTTTTCTTCCATTATTATCAGTAAGAACTCCAGCATCCATTACTTGAAGTAATATATTGAATATATCTGGATGCGCCTTTTCAATTTCATCCAAGAGAATAACGCTGTTAGGACTCTTTGTAACAGAGTCTGTAAGTAAACCACCTTGATCTGAGCCTACATATCCTGGAGGAGCACCTATCAATCTGGATACAGCATGTCTTTCCATGTATTCGGACATGTCAAATCTCAATAAAGGAACCCCTAGGATTGTTGATAGCTGTTTTGAGATTTCTGTCTTACCTACTCCAGTTGGCCCAGTAAAAAGAAAAGAACCTATTGTTTTATTCTCATCTCTTAAACCAACTCGTGAAAGCTTAATAGCATTTGATAATACTTTTATAGCTTTATCTTGACCAAATATAACTGTTTTTAATTTAGTTTCTATATCTTTAAGGTTTTCTACATCTGATGTGCTGAGGTTCTTTTTAGGGATTTGAGTGATAAATGAAATTGTATTTTCTATATCATGTGTGCTTATTTTGATTGGATCATCGTTATCTCTATAAAGGTTTTTTGATGCTCCTGTCTCGTCTATAACATCAAATGCCTTATCTGGTAGATATTTATCATTAATAAATTTATCTGAAAGGTTAACCGCAGCTACAATTGAATCATTTGAAAATTTTACATTATGGTATTTTTCAAATTCTTTTATTACACCATTAATAATAGTTATACATTCCTCAACCGAAGGCTCATTTACATCTATTTTTTGAAATCTTCTAGCTAAAGCTTGATTTTTAGAGAATACATTCCGATATTCCTGGAAAGTTGTTGATCCTATACATCTTATATTTCCTTTTGCTAATTCAGGTTTAAGAAGATTTGATACATCTAGAGATCCTCCACCAGCTGAACCGGCACCAATGATTGTATGGATCTCGTCAATAAATAAGATTGGATTTTTTTGAGACTTTAAGAAATTGATAACTTCTTTTATTCTCTTCTCAAAATCACCTCTATATTTGGTTCCTGCTATCAATGAAGCAATATCAAGAGAAAATATAGAAAAGTTCTGAACTGATTTAGGAATTGAGCCGTTATAGATTTTCTGAGCAAGGCCTTCAACAAGAGCTGTTTTTCCAACACCTGATTCTCCAACAAGTATAGGATTGTTTTTATTTTTTCTAGATAGAATTTGTACCAATCTATTAAGTTCTTCTTCTCGTCCTATTAAAGTATCTAATTTATTATTTTCAGCAAGTTTCTTTAAATCTATGAGGTGATTTGAAGTTTCTTCTGACGTCTTGTCATTTAATTCTGTATCACTTATTAGACCTACATCTTCTTTCTTAGATTTTTTTCCATGTGAGATAAAAGTCACAACATCTAGTCTGCTAACTCCATGCTTAGTTAGAAGGTAAACAGCATGTGATTCCTTTTCAGAAAAAATAGCTACGAGAATATTTATATGCTTAACCAATCCTTTTCCAGATGATTGAACATGAAAAACAGATCTTTGAAGGACTCTTTGAAATCCCAAGGTTGGTTGTGATGATTTGGCATTTTCACCTTTTGTAATAGCAGTATCTTGAAGAAACTCTTTAACGTCATTATTTAAAGCTGAAATGTTGCAGTTAGATGCTTTTAAAGCATCTCTTACTTCAAAATCTTCCATAATCATTAAAAGTAGATGTTCTACTGTTATATACTGGAGACCAGTTTTTGTAGCTTGATCAAATAATGACGAAATTGAATTTTCTAGCTCTTTACTAAACATACCTAATCATAAATTGGTTTTACTATACTAATCAATGGATGATCATTAATTTTAGCAAGGTTATTAACTTCATAAGATTTTGTTTCTGCCAGATCTTTAGTGAATATTCCACAAGATGCTTCACCTTCGTTATGGACCCTCAGCATAATTTCATTAGCTTCTTGATCTGTATGATTAAAAATTTCTTTTAAAACGTAAACAACAAAATCCATTGGAGTAAAATCATCATTAAGTAAAATGACATCAAACATCGGTGGTTTTTTTGTTTTAGGTTTTACCTCTTGGACTTTATTTTCAAACGATGCAATCTCAGACATTAAATCCTTTTACATTCTTTTGATCATCTCTTTTGCAAAACCTGAGCAAGAAACAAGTGTAGCGTTATCCATTAATCTCTCAAAATCATAGGTTACGTATCTATCTTGGATAGTTTTTTCAATTGAGTTGATTAAAAGATCTGCCGCTTCATTCCAGTTCATATGTCTAAGCATCATTTCAGCAGAAAGAATTAGAGATAATGGATTAACTTTATCAAGGCCTGCATATTTGGGCGCAGTTCCATGTGTAGCTTCAAACATAGCAGCTTCATCGCCAATATTTGCACCTGGAGCAATACCTATTCCACCAACCATTGCCGCTAATGCATCTGAAAGATAATCACCGTTTAAATTCATTGTTGCAATAACATCATATTCTCTTGGTCTTAGAAGTATCTGCTGTAAAAAAGCATCACATATAACATCTTTAACTATTATTTTTCTACCGTTGTTTGGATTAATAAAGTAATGCCAAGGACCTCCATCAAGATCATCGCCATCAAATTCTTCTCTACAAAGCTCATACCCCCAATCTCTGAATGCGCCTTCAGTAAATTTCATAATATTTCCTTTGTGCACTAAAGTAACAGAGGATCTATCTTGTTCAATAGCATATTCAAATGCTCTTTTTACAAGTCTTTTGGTGCCCTCCTCTGATATTGGTTTTACACCCAAGCCAACATTTTTAGGGAATCTGATCTGATCAACATTAAATTTATCTTGAAGTATTTTTACTAACTCTGCTGATTCTTTTGAATCTGACGCAAACTCAACGCCAGCGTAAATGTCCTCAGAATTTTCCCTAAAAATAACCATATCAACATCACCTGGAACTTTTACTGGACTTGGAACTCCTGAAAACCATCTAACTGGACGTAAACATACATACAAATCAAGAATTTGTCTTAATGAAACATTTAATGATCTTATTCCTCCACCAACTGGAGTTGTTAAAGGTCCTTTAATACTTACAACATATTCACGAAGAGCGTCCAAGGTCTCATCTGGCAACCATTCATCTTTACCATAAACCTTAGTAGATTTTTCGCCACAATATATTTCCATCCAAGATATAGATTTTTCTTCTCCATAAGCTTTTTCGACAGCAGCATCTACAACATCAATCATAGCTGGTGTTATATCTGAACCAATTCCATCTCCTTCTATAAATGGAATTATTGGATTATTAGGAACTGTTAAGACACCATCTTTTAAAGTTATTTTTTTACCTAATTCAGGAATTTTTATATTTTTATAGCTCAATTTATACCCTTTAATATTTAACAAATTTTGTGATGCAAATTATACTCCTTATAAAAATTATTTTAAGAGATAATAAAAAATAAATATGTCCAATAAAACAGTAGTCGTAGGTATGTCTGGTGGAGTAGATTCATCTGTTTCAGCATATCTATTAAAAAAACAGGGATTTAATGTAATTGGATTATTTATGAAAAATTGGCAATCTGAACCAGGAGAAGTTTGCACATCTGAAATTGACTTTAGAGATGCCTCAGAAGTTTGCGATATGCTTGATATTCCCCTTCACAAAGCGAACTTTTCGGATGATTATTGGGATAGAGTTTTTAAGCAATTTCTTTCAGAACATGAAAAAGGACGTACCCCTAATCCAGATATTTTATGCAACAGAGAAATAAAATTTAAATCTTTTTATGATTATGCTTTAAAGATAGGAGCTGACTATATAGCTACTGGGCATTATGCAAAAGTTGAAATTGATAATGGGGAAGCAAAACTATATAGGTCTAAAGATATTAATAAAGATCAAACCTATTTTTTGCACGAAGTTAGTTCAAAAGAATTTAGTAAAACTATATTCCCTCTTTCTGATATTTATAAGTCTGAAGTCAGGGACATAGCAAAAGAAATAAACTTAGATATACATTCTAAAAAAGACTCAGTAGGGATATGTTTCGTAGGCGAAAAGAATTTAAGAGATTTCTTAAACAGATTTATTAAATTCAAGAAAGGAAATATTTTAAATACCGATAATGAGATTGTTGGTGAGCATAATGGATCTATTCTATATACAATTGGCCAAAGACAGGGACTAGGAATTGGTGGCATAAAAGATAAAGATGAACTACCTTGGTATGTTTATGGAAAGAATATAAGTAAAAATGAGATATATGTATGTCAAGGGGTAGATAATCAGCTTCTTTATACTAAAAATATATCACTTGATAAGATTCATTGGATAAATAAGTTGGAAGAGTTTAAAAGTTTAGAATGCTTAGTACAAATTAGGCATCGCCATAAGCCTGTAAAATGTAATATTGAATATAATGAAGGATTTAAAGTTATGTTTGATAAAGAAATCCGAGGTGTAGCACCTGGTCAATCAGCTGTTTTTTATAAAGATAACTTATGTTTAGGCGGTGGTGTTATTGAAGGAAGAAATAATGATTTATAATTCTAAAAGTGAATAACTCAATTAATAACTTATCTCCTTTAGATGGCAGATATTCTAATAAAGTTTCTGAAATTACTAATCTCTTTAGTGAAAAAGCACTTATCAAAAAAAGATTTATTATTGAAATTGAATGGTTGCTATTTGTTTTAAATGAAAGTTTTTATAAAACTATCAATATATCAAAGGTTGATATTCACAAGATAAGCAAATTTAAAAATAATTTTGATGATTCATATGCAAGAAAAATAAAATCTATTGAAAATAAAACCAATCATGATGTTAAAGCTGTTGAATATTTTATTAATGATCATTTTAAGAAAAATAACCTTAAAAAATTTATTCCTTATGTTCATTTAGGTTTAACCTCAGAGGATGTTAATTCTCTTGCTTATGCACTAATGATAAGAGAAATAAAAGATGTAACTATTACTTCAATTAATGCGCTGCACAAACAGTTAAAGTCTTTAGCAACTAAATATAAAAGGATATCATTTTTAGCAAGAACTCATGGACAACCTGCGTCCCCTTCTACGCTAGGTAAAGAAATACTGGTATTTCATAAAAGACTAGGAAGACAGATAGATCAGCTAAAAAGTATTAAACCTATGGCCAAATGGGGAGGAGCTACAGGAAACTATCATACAATTCTTTTAGCTAATAAAAATAAAGATCCAGTTAAGATAGCAACAAAATTTATTAGGAAGTTTAAAGTTGAACATAATCTAGTCACTACACAAATTGAACCACATGATTGGATAGCTGAAACATGTCATGCGCTTATTAGGGTTAATAATATTGTGAATGATCTAAATAATGATATGTGGATGTATATTGCTAATGATATTTTTATCTTAAAAACAATTAAAAATGAGGTAGGATCATCAACAATGCCTCATAAAGTCAATCCAATAGATTTTGAAAATTCTGAAGGAAATATAGGCATAGCAAACTCTATGCTTAATTTTTTTGCTGAAAAACTTCCAATATCTAGATTACAAAGAGATTTAAGTGATTCAACTTCGTTAAGAAATATAGGTGTTGCTTTTGGGTATTCTTTAATTTCTTATAAGTCAACTTTAAAAGGATTAAAAAAAATATCTCCAAATAAAAATAAAATAAATGAAGAGCTAGATAATAACTGGATTGTTCTAAGTGAAGCTGTGCAAACAATAATGCGCTTGGAAAATATAGAGAATGCTTATGAAAAACTTAAAGATTTAACAAGAGGAAGGAATCTTAAGAAGGAGCAATATCTTGAATTTGTAGAAAATTTAGATATTTCACAAAAGAATAAAGATTATTTAAAAAATCTTAATCCCAGAAACTATATTGGAGTTGCTTCAAAACTAAAATAAATGTTTATATTTCAAGTATAAAATATTATTATGAAAAACCTTTTGAGGTATCAATATGAAAAAATATAGCGATCTTATTAAAGAAATTAAGAATTCTGATAGTTTTAAAAATTCGTCATGGGAATCCATAAATCCCGAATATGTTGCAAGGATGCAACTTCAAAACAGATTTAAGTCTGGAATTGAAATAGCTAAATATAATGCTTCAATTATGAGAAAAGATATGAATGATTACGATAGTGATTCTTCAAAATATACTCAATCTCTAGGTTGTTGGCACGGGTTTATAGGCCAACAAAAACTAATATCAATTAAAAAGCATTTTGGCACTAACGATAAAAAATATCTTTACCTTTCAGGCTGGATGATAGCGGCTCTTAGATCACAGTTTGGTCCATTACCTGATCAATCGATGCATGAGAAAACTTCTGTTGCAAGTTTGATAAATGAACTCTACACATTCTTAAGACAGGCTGATGCAAGGGAGCTCGGTGGACTTTTTAGAGACTTAGATGAAGCTAGTGATGAGAATGATAAAAAAGAAATTATTAACAAAATAGATAATTACCAAACTCATGTTGTCCCTATCATCGCTGATATAGATGCAGGATTTGGTAATGAAGAGGCTACATACTTAATGGCAAAACAAATGATTGAGGCTGGTGCATGTGCAATTCAAATTGAAAACCAGGTATCAGATGAAAAACAATGTGGACATCAAGATGGAAAAGTAACTGTTCCTCATGCTGAATTTTTAGCAAAAATTAATGCTGTTAGATATGCATTTCTCGAGCTTGGTGTTGATAATGGAGTTATAGTAGCTAG
>CACBQK010000019.1 GCA_902541365.1 uncultured SAR86 cluster bacterium | reverse complement strand
ATGTGTAAATCTTTTGATGTGATGAGAGAAAAATCAATGTATGGAAAGAAATATATTGGAGTTGATAGAAGTACATTCTTAATTAATACAAGAGGAATAATTGTAAAAGAGTGGAGATCCGTTAAGGTTAAAGGACATGTTGATGAAGTTCTCGAAGCTTTAAGAGGTCTTTAATAAATTTCAGAACTAAGTTCCTTTTTATTCGTTTGACTGCCTCTTATCATACCTTTGGTATTGAAAGGTGTAGAAATATTGCCTTTGCTATCAATCGCAATCAATCCACCTGAACCACCGATATCAGCTAATTCATTAATTATAGAGCTAGAAGACTTGCTTAAACTCTGATTTAGGTACTCCATGCGAATGCATACTTCTCGAGCAACCTGATACTTAATAAAATATTCCCCATGACCAGTAGATGAAACACCACAAACACCATTTTGTGCCCACGTTCCCGATCCAATAATTGGAGAATCTCCAACTCTTCCTGGCAATTTGTTAGTCATTCCTCCAGTAGAGGTTGCTGCGGAGATATTACCCATTTTATCTAGAGCAACTGCACCAACTGTTCCAATTTTGTCGGACTTTTTATAAAATTTTGAAACATTTTTTTTTAGATTTCTGACTCTTTGTAGTCTTTCTTCGTGGTAAAAGTAGCTACTATCTACAATTTCAATTCCAGCATTTTTTGCAAAAGCTTCTGCTCCATCTCCAACTAATAGAACATGATCTGTTTCTTCTGCAACTTTTCTGGCTAATTTAATTGGATTTTTAACTATAGAAACTGAAGCGACAGCCCCTGCCAATCTTTTCTTTCCATCCATAATGGAGGCGTCCATTTCTTGGACCTCGTCTGAACTATAAACAGAACCCCTTCCTGCATTAAATAATGGAGAATCCTCTAAAATAGTAACTGCTTTTTCAACGGCATCAATGCTTGAGCCACCATTTTCTAAAATTAGAAAAGCTTCCGAAACTGATTCTTTAATTTTTGCATTTATTTGTGATCGTGTTTCCTCTGAAAGCCCTGACATAACTCCAGCTCCTCCATGAACAACGATACCAAAGTTTTCTTCTGAGTTTAAAAAGGTAGACATTAAAAAAAATACTATTAGTAGTCTAGTTCTCATTTTGTTGTAACGAGCTTGGCCATGAATTCCAAACAGCTTTTATAAATGTTGCTAAGGGTATAGAGAAGAATGCTCCCCAAAATCCAAAAATTCCTCCAAATATAAAAACTGCAAGCATTATTGCAACAGGATGGAGTTTTACAGCATCGGAAAATAATAATGGTACAAGTAAATTACCATCAAGAGCTTGAAGAATTAGATACAAGCCAACGATCATATAGAAGTCAAAACCGATACCAAACTGTAACAAAGAGACAACAACAACAGGAATAGTTGCAAGAAATGCACCAACATATGGAATAAGAACTGATAGTCCAACAATTATAGATAACAATGCCGTATAGTTTAGGCCCATAATTCCAAAAATAATTGCTGCTGAAAATCCAACTATTAAAATTTCAACACCCTTACCCCATACATAGTTACTTAGCTGTTGATCCATTTCAATCCATACATCAGAAAGCATTTCTCTTTTCTTTGGTAGCAGTGTTAAAAAACCCTTAATAATCCTCTCTTTGTCAAATAGAAAGAAAAACACTAAGACCGGAATCATTATCAGGTATATTGAAAACACAACAGTATCTTGAATACCTGAAATGGAAGCATCTAAAACACCTTGTGAAAGAGATGATAGCCTACCGACAAGCTCGGTGAAAAAAGACGAAATTTGATCAGATGAAATTAAATCCTGATTAGATTGAACAAGATTTTCAACATAGGAACGGAAATTATTTAACCAAATTGGTACTTCTAAAAAAAATGCTTGAGTCTGTTGGAAAATTAGAGGTATTAACCATATTAAAAAACCAAACCCCAAAAGTATAAAAGCCACATATGAAATAATTAGAGCTGCTAACTCACTGAAACCATATTTAACAATATTTTTTGTAAGTCCAATTAAAAGATAAGAAAATATTAAACTTACAATAAAAGGCGTTAACAAACTTCCAAACAAGTACAAAATCAATAAAAATCCAAATATTAAAAGAGAAAATATTACAGATTCCTCATTACTGAAAAGTCTATTTAAAAGAGAATTTAATTGATCAAGCATAACAAATTAATGTTTTTTTTCTTTTACAAGGCTTTATGTTAATGCAAAATAAACTTTATTGTTAGATTTGTGTCTAAAATAAGAAAAATATGCCAAAAATATTTGTAATATTTCCCTTAATTATTAACTTTGCTTTTGCACAGGTTGAAACTGAGTTGCCTGAACTTGGAGATAGAGTTTCAGGAGCAATATCTGAAGCTGAAGTTGAGATTCTTAGTGAGCAGTTTTTGCAACAAGTTTATTCTCAGGCAGCTTTGATATTAGATCCAATAATTCAAGAATACTCTGAACTACTTTTGTATAGATTGTCTGAAACAAGTTTGGTTGCAGACCGAGATTTTACCGTTATTTTAATTGATGATCCCTCCTTGAATGCTTTTGCAGCTCCTGGCGGAATTGTTGGAATAAATGGTGGTCTTTTCTTGAATGCTGATAACGAATCTCAATTTGCATCTGTATTGTGTCACGAATTAGCTCATTTAAGTCAGAGACATTTTCAAAGAAATGTGCTTAGGTCACAAGACAGAAATCTTGCCTCAACCTTGATATTGGTTTCGTCTATTGCAGTAGCAATAGCAACAAATAATCCTGGCGCATTTATAGCTGGACCAGCTCTCCTGCAACAACAAGCTTTGAGATACAGCAGAGCATTTGAAAGAGAGGCTGATAGATTTGGATTTGAAAACTGTGTTGCTTCTGGATACGACCCAAGGGCTATGGGTGAAATGTTTGAAAATATGGCGGCATTAAGAAGATTTTATGGTGATAATATTCCTGAGTTTTTGTTGACACATCCTATATCATCAACTCGTGTAAGTGATGCCTTCAATGCAGCAGATCAGCTTGGTGACATTGGTGGCATAAGAAATAGTATTAATTATCGTCTGATAAAAGGAAGACTTGAAGCTGACTATGAAGATCTTCCAATAAATGCAATTCGTATTTTTGAGAACAAAATAGCCAATAACGAAAATATTGAAAATACTTATGGATATTCAAGAGCTTTAGCACTTAATGGAAGATTTGATGAAAGTCTTTTTCAATTAAATAAGTTATTAGAGATATATCCAAAGAATCTCATTTTAAACACTACCAAAGTTGAGGTTTTGCGAGAATCAAAGAAATATGAAGAGGCTTTGATATTGGTGAATGAGCAATTGGACATCTCACCAAAGAATTATCCTCTCACAATAGAAAAAGCAAAGGTCTTAAGAGGTCTAAGAAAAACAATTGCAGCAGAGGAGATACTAAGGGATACCCTTTTGAGAAGAAATTCAGATCCAAGTCTTTGGTTTCTATTATCAGAAATACAAAAAGACAATCTCAATGTAGCTGGTTATCACCAAAGTAGAGCAGAATATTTTATTTTGCTGGGTCAAAATGAGAAAGCTCTCAATGAGCTTCAGTTTGCTCTTAAATTATCTCAAGATAATTTTCAAACATTTGAAATCATAATGACTAAAATAAATAATTTAAGAGAAAAGCTAAATAAAAGAATCTAATCTTTTAGGATTTTTGAGATTCTTGATCCAATTATTGAAATAGTTACAGCAAATGGAATTGCCATTATTGGTGCAACACTAAAAACTACTTGTGTTCCTTTAAATAAACCCAAGAAAATGCTTCCACTAAAATCACCTAAGCGTGCAAAAAAAGTATCAACAAGAACTGAGGATTTGTACCTCTTATTTTTAGATAAGTGACTAAATACAATCTCCCTGCTTGGCTTATTAATTGAATACTCAAATACTCTGAGAAAAATAGTTATTAGAATTGCTGAAATTAGTAAAGGAGCAAAAGCATAAACAATAAATACAATTGAAAAAATTACTCCATAAGAAAATAAAATAAATTTAATGCCAAGCCTTTTAACTATAAAAGAAGTAAGAAATATTTGTGTTACTCCAGCAATCAAGCTGACTGCTAGTTCAATATCAGCAAAAAGTGCTACCCTCTCGATTGAGCTTTCTATTGCTTCTTCAAATATAATTGCTGAAGTAATCCAATGAATAGTCATCAACGATGTAAATAAGAACATATATATAGCGAGCTGCCTGACATCACTAGAATCAAAAAGATTTTTAAATGCATCTTTAGCAGACCCGCCAAGAGCAATAGTCTCACTTTTGACTCTACCAATACAATATAGACCAATTAATAAACCAATTATCAAAAGTCCTAATGTAAAAATAGCAAATATTGAGATATTTATTTCTTCGGGGCCACCATCAATAGGAGTAATTGAGAAATTGTTAGCAATATATTTTGATAACCTTGAACCAAAAGCTGCTCCTAAAGTGCCGCCAAATGAAATAAATCCAAAGTATTTTTTTGCTTTGTTTTGTCGAAATAGATTTATAGCCACTACCCAAAAAATTGCTACAACAAAAAAGCTATAAATGTTGCACCAAACATAGAAGGATCTTCCTACCCATGCGCTTGAGGAAAAATCAAGATTTATAAAAACTACTAAGTTGCTGGCAAGAAAAAGATAGCAAAAAATAATTAGCTGCTTAAGATTTGTTTTTGAAGCTACCCATGAATAAATGAGATTAGCAAATAGCATTCCGATTCCAACCATAGCCAAAAGTAGAGATATGTTATCAATATCCTGAACGGCTAGCTCATTCCTAAGAGGTCTTAATGTGTACCAAGAGGAAAGAACAAAAAAGAAAAAAAGACTAGCTAGAAAAGAATCTTTTGAAAAAGACTGCTTTAATGTATCTAGATAATCATTCATAAGTGGTGGGTCGCACAGGATTCGAACCTGTGACCAATTGGTTAAAAGCCAACTGCTCTACCAACTGAGCTAGCGACCCATACATAATACTAAAGATGGTGATTATTCCATATTTTCCAATATCTGCAAGACAATTGATGATACAGAATTATTGGGATAGTTTTTTAATACAAAATTATATTTTGCTTTAGCATTATCTAAGTCATCTTTTGAAAGATAAATGTCACCAAGTCGCTTGTGCGATTGCGGAGCTCTCCAATGATCCTCATGATTAGAAACAAGTTCTAGAAAATATATCAAGCTATCATCAATATCTCCATTTATAAAAGATATCTCTCCTAACCAAAATAAAACAAGGGGGATTCGTTCGGCATCTGGGAAATTAATCAGAAAAAAGTCTAAAAGCTTTTTTGCATTTTCTAGATCATCATTCTCAAGTGCATTTATCGCAGAATCATAAACCTCATCTATACTTTGCGAATCATTAATGCCCTCAAATCTAAAAATATCCTCATCGACAATTTCCTCTGTCAATTCTGCCTCTGATTCGTCCCCAATAGATTCTAACTCATTGAGGAGCTTTTCAAGAAGGTATGCTTGTGTTTCAAGCTCATTTCTTAGCTCAGCAATTTCCTGTTCAAGCTCTTGTATTTTGAGAAACAAAATATCAGATTCTGTACTTTCAAAATCTTGAGAAAAAGATTGAAAAGAAGTTAATGCAAGGAAAATAAATGCAAATCGCATAAATTTATTTTATTTCTACTCTTCTATTCCTTGCCCAAGCTCTCTCATTAGACGCAGAAACAGCTGGACTTTCCTCTCCATAACTTTTGATTACCAGTCTTGATCTATTTATTCCTCTTGATTCAAGATAATCTGCAACAGACTCAGCTCTTCGTTGCCCTAGAGCTAAATTATATTCTCTAGTCCCTCTTTCATCTGCATGTCCCTCAAGCACAAGAGTTATGGAAGAGTTGTCTTTCATCGCTGAAATTACACCTTTTAACGTTTGAATAGATCTAGATGTAAGATTGTATTTATCAAAATCAAAATAAATTGTTGCAGAAGTTGATACAGCCGTTGATTTTGTTTCATACGTGTCAGATGTTGATACCTCTACAGTTGCAATACTTGATTCTCTAACAGACTCCTCAGTTACCTGAACAGAGCTACATGAAACAATAAATATTGTCACTAGAGAAATTGTGAAAAAAGATTTAATTAATTGCATTTTATCTCCCATTTATTTTAAGAAACCTGACCAAGCTGGCTCTCTTACCTGACCTTTTGCAGAGGGTAAACGGAACTTGGCTCCACTTAAAGTTACTCCTGCCAAAATGTCATTATTTTGTTCGCTTATAGCATAGATTATCACATTACCATTTGGAGAAACACTAGGAGATTCATCCATTTTTGCATCAGTAAGAGGAATCACAAAATTGTCTTCAAAATATTTTATCGCTATTTGGAATTTATCAGAGGACCTATGAACAAAAACAATGCCCTCTCCACCTGGAAGGTAAGAACCCTTTGCATTGTAATTTCCTTCAAATGTTAAGCGTTTTGGCTTTTTATTGAGCTTTCGTAAATCTAGCTCATACAATTGAGGTGAGCCAGACCTTCCTGACGTGAACATCAGTTTCCTCCCATCGGGCGACCATTGAGATTCTGTGTCAATGGAATAATGATTTGTTAACCTTGTAAGGTTTCTTTTTTGGAGGTTGTAAATATAAATCTCAGCATTTCCATCTTGATATAAAGTTAGTGACAGATACTTCCCATCTGGCGACCAAGAGGGAGAACTAATTTGTTCATTAGAGATGCATGTCAAACACCTCTTCTCAATAATTGATTGTCTCTCTCCAGTTGAAATATCCTGAATGTATACATTCGCAATGCCAGTTTCAAAAGAAACATAAGCGACCTTCTTTGAATCAGGTGACCAGGCTGGAGATATTATTGGCTCAGGACTTTTCACTAAAAGTTGTTCATTAACTCCATCTGCATCTGCTACGTAAAGCCTGTATGAGGTATCAGCATCATTTGACTGACTTACATAAAGTATCTTCGTTGATGCGACACCTTGGATTCCTGTAATTGCTTCATAAATTCCATCACTTACATAATGAGAGAGCTGTCTTACATTATTAGTAACTCCATAAACCTTTGAGCTTCTAATTTTAGATTTTTTCCTAACATCAAATATTTCATATCTGGCCTCAATACCCGAATTGCTGTCAATAACTGATGTAAGAAGAAGAAAATCAGCATTTATAAGTCTCCAGTCACTGTAATTAATATCTTCTTCACTGGGTGGGTATGCAATCAAAGACTTCTCATCAAAAATATAAAATTCTCCTGTTCTAATAAGATCATTCTTGACAATTTCGTTAGCTTGTTTT
>CACBQK010000018.1 GCA_902541365.1 uncultured SAR86 cluster bacterium | reverse complement strand
AATGAAGGGATTATCATTGACTAGTAAAATCAATAGCAATATCTCATATTTTAGCTCACATAACTTAATCGGGTTCAAAGAAGGCACCAAAAGGTCAGATGAATACTTAATTTTTATGGCACATTGGGATCATCTGGGTGTAAATGATGAGCTTGTTGGAGATCAAATATTTAATGGGGCAGCAGATAACGCTGCTGGAGTTGCTGCTGTCATAGAGTTAGCTAGGAAGTTTGACCAAGTCCAAACAGAAAGATCAATCATATTTACTGCATTAACTCTAGAAGAATCAGGTTTATTGGGGTCTGCTTATCTTGCAGAAAATCCACCTTTTGATTTAGCAAATGTTGTTGCTGGATTTAATTTCGATAGAGTGCTTCCTACAGGCAAAACTAAGGATATGGCTGTAATTGGCTATGGAGCATCTGAGTTAGAGGATTACCTTGAGGCAGAATTAGAAAAGCAAGGTAGATATATTAATCCAGATCCAAATCCTGAAAAGGGATATTTCTATCGTTCTGATCATATAAGTTTTGCAAAAAAAGGTGTACCAGTCTTATATTCAGATGATGGATTTGATTTGGAGGAAGGTGGAATTGAGCAGGGGTTTAATGAAATATATGACTACACAAATTTTAGATACCATGGAGTAAATGATGAGTATGATCCATCATGGAATCTTGAAGGATTTGAGCAAACCATCAATACAATTTTTAATATTTCTTTCGATCTAAGTAATTCATATGATTGGCCAAACTGGTATGAAGGGAATGAATTTAGAGCCACTAGAGATGCTCAATTGTCTTCAAAAAATATTCCTTAAAAAAACTTAACTTTTTTTACACAAAGGTGTTGACACTTTTAAAAAAGAGCGTAATATTAACTTTACCTGATGAGGACTGATAAGAGACCAACTGCAGACGGAAACTTAAGGGAAATCATAGGAAGAGCCCTCAAGGCGAAAGCGTTTTAAAGAGTATACGATAAAAAATAGCTTTAAAACCCACCAAGGATGAAGAGATAGCATCCAAGGAGCTAAAGAAAATCTCACTTTAGACACTTGAGGAACTCGAACTGAAAGACAGAGCGTAAGCTCTGTTTTTTTTTGTGCTGAAAAATTCCTTATGGTTCTTTTTTAATGTAATATCCACCTCATGTTCACTAGAACAAAGATTATTTGCACTATCGGCCCAGCTACGTCTGAATTAAACGCTATGCAAAAGATGTATGCAGCTGGAATGAATGTTGTTCGAATTAATATGTCACATGCATCTCATGATGAGGCTTTAAATGTAATTAATAATGTTAAATTAATTAATAAAAATCAAGATATTAAAATGGGCCCAATTTCTATTCTAATAGATACACAAGGTCCTGAAATTAGAACAGGAGATAGGGATACATCTCTAGATTTAAAACTTGGCGATAAAGTAAACCTTACTGTAAGAGATGAAGTGGATGTTGAGACATCATCTATCAAGATTAACTACAGGGGATTAATTAACAGTGTTAAAAAAGGTACAAAGATTTCTGTAGATAATGGCCTAGTAAATTTCAAAGTTCTAGAAAAACATGACGATAAGCTTTTGTGTAGAGTTATTGATGGAGGAAAAATTGGTAGTAAAAGAAGTGTTAATCTCCCAGGAGTCAGAATTGACCTTCCTTCAATAACAAAAAAAGATAAAGCCGATATAAATTTTGCTATCAAGCATGATGTAGATTATATAGCTCTTTCCTTTGTTCGAAAAATAGAGGATATTCATAGTTTAAGAAAGATCTTAAAAAGAAAGAAATCACAAATAAAAATTGTTTCAAAGATTGAAGATAATGAAGGCCTATCTAATATTCATGCAATAACACAAGAATCAGATGCTGTCATGGTTGCCCGAGGCGATCTCGGAATTGAAACAAGCTTGGCTGATCTACCAAATGTACAAAGACGCATAATGTATGCATGTTCAAAATGGGGAAGAAGATCTATCGTAGCTACTCACTTGTTAGAATCAATGATAGAGAAGCCAACACCTACCAGAGCTGAAGTAACTGATGTTGCCAACACTATTTATGAGGGTGCAGATGCAATCATGCTGTCTGGTGAGACTAGCATTGGGAAATATCCAATTGAATGCATAAAATTTCTAAAATCTATAGCTGATAGATCAGAAAAATTTAGAACATTGGGGTATGAAGAAAAACTTCAATTAAGTGGTGATTGGGAATACTTAGCTAAGACTGCAAGAGATCTTGCTGAGTCGATTAATGCTGATGGTATTATCGTCATTACGAGAAGCGGGTATACAGCAAACCTAGTTTCCAATGCAAAGCCATTCAATGTTCCAATATATGCTTTCACCAATGATAAAAGAGTCCATAGACAGCTTTCATTAGTTGGCTCTGTTTTAAGTATTTATCAAAAAAGTATTGTTGATAATAAAAATAATATGTCTAAAATTGCTAATACACTTAAAAAGGTTTTTAGTAAAAAGAAAAAATTAAAGTTTGTTCTTATTTCTGGAATGTTTTCAGAGAAACACTCTGATGCAATAAGGGTTGTAAACTTTTAAAAGGGGATAGCATGTTTTTTAATTCACTAGATTTTTCAATCATTGCAATTTATTGCGTCGGTATAATCGCCATAGCTACATATGTTTCCAGGCAACAATCAGGATCTGAAAGAAGTCCTGAGGATTATTTTTTAGCTGGCAGATCACTTCCTTGGTGGGCTATAGGAGCTTCTTTGATTGCTGCAAATATTTCTGCAGAACAAATTATTGGTATGTCAGGTCAGGGTTTTGTAGTGGGTATAGCTATTGCGACATATGAGCTTACAGCTGCAATTGCTCTAATTGTCATGGCAAAGTATTTCTTGCCTCTCTTTCTAAAAAAACAAATTTATACAATGCCGCAATTCTTAGAACAACGCTTCGATAAAAGAGTTAGCTTGGTGCTGTCTTTTTTTTGGCTTGCAGTATATATATTTATCAATCTTACTTCAGTCTTATGGCTTGGCTCGCTTGCTATAAATACACTCACGGGACTTGAAACTTTCTATGGTCTAGTTTTACTTGCAATTCTATCTTTAGCCTATTCGTTATATGGGGGATTAAAGGCTGTTGCACTTACAGATATTATTCAAGTTGTCCTCTTAATATTTGGTGGATTAGCTGTCTCTTTTATTGCTTTATCAAAGATTGGGAATGGTGTTGTGACTGATGGTTTTGTTGAAGTGTATAGATCTTTGCCTGAGAAATGGGACATTATCTTGTCTCCAGATAATCCATCCTATAAAGACCTTCCAGGTGTTTGGGTCTTGATTGGTGGTCTCTGGATTGCACACTTTGCATATTGGGGTTTTAATCAATATATAACTCAAAGAGCGCTTGGGGCTAAATCTCTTCCCGAAGCTCAAAAGGGAGTAATGTTTGCAGCATATCTAAAGATTATTATGCCTCTTGTTATCGTTCTCCCAGGTATCTGCGCAGCTGTTCTATTCCCGTTACTCGAAACAAGTGACAAAGCATATCCTATGATGATGTCTTTACTGCCAAATGGATTGTTAGGATTAACCTTTGCTGCACTCATTGCAGCCATTGTTTCCTCTTTAGCATCTATGACCAACAGTATAAGCACAATATTTACTATGGATGTATATAGAGCTTATGCAACAAATAATCCATCTAATGCAAGATTAGTTAATATTGGAAGATCAACCTCGGTTGTGGCTTTAGTAATAGCAGTATTTTCTGCAACACCGCTCTTGGGGAGTCTTGAGTCAGCATTCCAATATATTCAAAACTTTACCGGATTTTTTACTCCGGGGATTTTAGTGATATTTTTAGTAGCTCTATTTTGGCCAAAAGCTACCACATTATCAGTGCTTAATGCTGCATTAACATCTCTAGCTTTATCAATATTTATATTTTACTTTTTCCCTGAATATCCATTTATTCACAGAATGGCTGTGGTGTTCTTTTCATCATTCTTTGTTTGTTATCTAACATCTTTGATTCAAGGCTATACAGACAGTCCTAAGGCTATTAACTTACAGGATATGAGTTTTGCAACATCTAAAGCTTTTAATATAAATACTGCTGTAGTTGTAGTTATACTTTCAATAATTTATATCAGCCTGTGGTAAAAAGATATTTCTTGATTGCCTTACTGTTTGGTATTTCCCCAAATACTTTTGCATCTATAGATTGGTCAAGTCCATCAACTTGTAATATTGAGGATTCAAAGAACCTTGATGAAATCATAAATCAAATGACATTAAGGCAAAAGATAGGGCAAATAATTATGCCCGATATTCAATATGTCACACCTGAAGAAGCAAAAAAATATCAATTAGGTTCAATTCTCAACGGAGGCGGAAGTTGGCCAAACAATAAAAAAACTAGCACAGTCCAAGACTGGCAAAATCTAAGCAAAGCTTATTATGATGCTTCACCAGTTATTGAAGACCAAATCATTCCAATTATATGGGGAACAGATGCAGTGCATGGCCATAGTAATGTTATTGGAGCAACTGTATTCCCTCACAACATAGGAATTGGTGCCACTCAAGATACTAATCTGATTAAAAGAATTGCAGAGGTTGTAGCTAAGGAAGTTCTCTCAACAGGGATTGTTTGGACTTTTGCTCCCACAATCACAGTTCCTCAGAATGATACATGGGGTAGGACCTATGAAGGTTTTTCAGAGAATCAAGATCTTGTATCTAGAATAGGGAAAGCTTTTATCGAGGGTGTTCAAGGAACCGGTGATGAATTTCTTGATTCAAATCATATTATGGCAACTGCGAAGCACTTCATTGGTGATGGTGGCACCTTTAAGGGTATTGATAAGGGTGATACGAGGATTTCTGAAGGTGGTTTAAAGAATATACATGGAAAGCCATACTATTCAGCTTTTGAAGCTTGTGTTCAATCTGTTATGGCAAGCTTTAACTCCTGGAATGGTGTAAAAATGCATGGCCACGAATATCTCTTAACTGACGTTTTAAGGAATCAAATGGGCTTCAATGGGTTGGTTGTTGGAGATTGGAATGGTCATGGAGAAGTCCCAGGCTGTACAAATGCGAATTGTCCTGAAAGTTTTAATGCTGGCGTGGATATTTATATGGCTCCCGATGAATGGAAAGAGCTTTACACAAACACCGTAAGGGCAGTTAAATCTGGAGATATTTCAGAGGATAGATTGGATGATGCTGTTAGAAAAATCCTCACTGTAAAGGATAGGCTTGGAATGCTTGATGGGCGAAAGCCACATGAGTATGAAAATTATGTTGGTAAAATTGAGCACAGAGAGCTTGCAAGAGAAGCGGTATCAAAGTCACTAGTTCTCCTTAAGAATAATGATAATTTACTTCCTCTTGATTCAACAAAACATTTTTTAGTAATTGGTAATGCTGCTGTTGAAATAATGAATCAAATGGGTGGCTGGACAATAACATGGCAGGGCACTGAATTAAATAGGTCAGATTTTCCAAATACACTATCCATATACGAAGCTTTAGCTGAACAAGTCATTAAGAATGGAGGCTCAATAGAGTTTTCACAAAATGGAACTTACAAACAAAAACCTGACTATGTAATTTCAGTTTATGGAGAAAATCCCTATGCAGAGTTCTTTGGTGATGTGAAGGATCTATCATTTAAATCGTCCGACTTAAATTATTTAAATGCAATGAGAAAGCTTAGCAGCGAATCTATTCCCATTACTTCAATATTTTTAAGCGGAAGACCTCTGGCGGTTAACAAACAAATTAATCTTTCTTCTGCTTTTATTGCTGCATGGCTCCCTGGTCAGGCCGTTGAGGGAATAGCTGATGTTATATTGAAAAAAGATGGAAAGATAAATAAAGACTTTACAGGAAAACTTTCATTTACTTGGCCAAAAAAATCTACACAGACTGTTTTAAATTCTAATGATCCACTGTCTGATCATTTATTTGCATTTGGGTACGGATTATCTTATTCCGATACTATTAATATTCCTTTTCTTGAGGAAGAAGAAATAATCGAAAAGATTGAAAGTAAGATAATCTTTGAAGGTTCGCCTTTAAACGCTAATGAGTTTGTAATTGAAAATAATAAATCTCCATCGATTGTTAATGCTAATTTATACACTAGCCCTGAAAAAAACATCTCTTTAAAAAGATTTGATCTTAATCAGCAGTATGATTCTAGAAACATTGTTTTTAATGATTCCGAGCTCATGAATGCCTGGGGCATATCATTGAATGAGAATCTTGTTATGAGTGAGCTAAGCAACCCATATGTGAGTATTAAGTTTAGAGTAAACTCAAGATCTGATGACCTACTATTTTTTGTTGCAACCTGCGGTGTAAATTGCAGTGGAGCAATTAATTTAATGAATTTCTTAAGTGATCAAAATAATAATTCTTGGATCGAGGTTGATATTAGTTATAAATGTCTAGAGAAAAGTGGTTTAGATTTATCTAAAGTATATATTCCTGCGATGTTAATGACTTCTGGAAAATGGGACATAGATATCAATAAGATTGTCATAAATAAAGATAGAAGTTCCAAGAGAGTTATTCAGTGCTAGATAAGAATCTTCTTCTTGTCGATATTGGTGGAACAAATATTAGATACGCATATTCAAATATTGGAGATTCTGGTTTTGTTTCTGAAAACAAAGCTGAACTAGATAGTCTAAATGATTTTGATAATTTGATGTCGGTGCTATTAGCTGAGTCAGATGTTAAAAATATTGTTTTTTCTGTTGCAGGGCCTAAGGTAAATAATTCAATCAAGATGACTAATAGGAATTTTGAAATTGATGCTGATGAAATTAGAAAAAGATTTAATCTAGAATCCTGTTACTTACTTAATGACTGGGAGTCAATTGGATATAGTATTAGAACATTCTCTGAAAATGATTTTGATAACTTTAAAGAGGGTGAGCCTTTTAATGATACCTTTCTAGTCATTGGGCCTGGAACTGGTCTGGGTGCATCAGTGATTTCTGGTAATAATGTGATCGCAACAGAGATAGGAAACACTAATTTGGGCTTATCTGCTTTGAAATCTCTTCTAGAGATTAACAGTGATGAATTTAATGTTTTAGAGGATGTTATTTCAGGCACTGGGATTTCTAGAATATTTGAAATAAAGACTGGAAATAAAGTTAAGTCAGAAGAGATCTTTTCTCTTTCTCTCAATGGTGACGATGATGCTATAGAGGTAATTGATATGTTTACCATAGCTTTTGCAAGAACTCTCTCAGATTTATCACTGGCATTCTCAAGCGGCGGGGGAATTATTCTTGCAGGGTCTCTTTCTAGGTCTTTTTTGACGATAGCAAA
>CACBQK010000017.1 GCA_902541365.1 uncultured SAR86 cluster bacterium | reverse complement strand
ACAACACGATCAACTGTTCTATCTCTTATAGAGCCATTAATCATTATTATTATGGGTGGATTTATTCTTTTAATCGTTATGGCTATACTTATTCCTATAATGCAAATGAACACACTAATATTAAATTAATTATGAAAAAAGGATTTACTCTAATTGAGCTCATGGCAGTAATTGTGATACTTGGCATATTAGCAACAGTTGTTGCAGTTAATGTATCTCCTTTTCTCCAAAGAGCGAACTTAGAAAAAGTAAGAGCAGATATTTCACAAATTGAGAAAGCGCTGGAACTATATAAATTTAATGAGCTGACTTATCCCACAACAGATCAAGGAATACAGTCATTAGTTGCTCCTCCGTCAGATCTTAAACGACCATCACTCTATCCTGAAGGAGGATACATAAAGTCTTTTCCTCAAGATCCATGGGGCAGAGAATATCTTTATCTGTATCCTGGCTTAAAAAACTCATCCTATGATGTCTACACTTTAGGTGCTGATGGAGTGGAAGGAGGTACAGGTGAAAATGCAGACCTCGGTAATTGGCTTAAATAAAAAACCAGGATTTACATTAATAGAATTACTTATTGTAATTGTCATTATTGGAGCAATGTCATCAATACTTCTTTTAAATACCAATATTGTTAATATTAGTAACTCACCTAGGACTTTAGAAGAAAGCTTTTCTGAAATTTCTCAAGAAAGCATAATTCGCGGAAAAGTTTTAGGATGGTATGCAAATACAAATGAACAGGCTATTTATGAAATAGCTAATGAAGAAACTGAAATAATCTCTAAACCCATATATAGATATACCTGGAATGAATTTACTGAATTTGAAAAAGAAATAGAGACAAGCGATGGTCTTAAATTCAAGTTATCTAATGATGATTTAGATTTACCTTATATCTTATTCTATCCATCTGGCGAAACAACAGGAGCAAAATTCACTTTTTCCAACAATAATCAGAAATATAATTTTGTTCTTACTCATGGAGGAGAATTCTTAAGAATTGATGAATTTTAAGAGAGGCTTTAGCTTAATAGAGGTTTCCGTTTCGCTTTTAATACTAAGCGTCGCTGTAATGTCGGTTTATCAAACATTAAGTTCAACAACCTTATCAATCTTCTCATTAGAAAATAGAGTAATTGCTAGAGAGATAGCAAATAATAGGATTTCTTTAATTAACACTCTAGAAAAACCATTTAATCAAAAAAATAGAAGCGGTTCCTTGATATTTTATGGAGATGAGTGGGAGTGGAAAGAAACGTTTAATGAAGCCCCAATGAAATCTTATATTGAATATCAAATAGAAATAACCAAAAAAGATAATACCCAAGTTATATATGAAACTAAGGGTTTTTTAAAAAAGAATTAAATGAAAAAAGGTTTTACACTAATAGAAGTATTAATATCTTTAGTTATTCTTTCAATAATTGCGATTGTTTCTACAAACTTTCTTCAATCATCAATTGATTTAAGGAATCAAAGTAAATCAAAAGTAGATGATATAAAAGTATTTAACTTAGGTGTGAGCACTATAAGAAGAGATCTTATGTCAGTAGTGAATTTACCCATGCGAGATAACTTTGGGAATCAGCTACCTAATTTTATAGGGAGCAATGCCGATAAGAAAATTACTTTCCTCGGTTTTATTAATAGGATTGATAGTTCGAGATCGTCTATCTCAAGAATTGAATATTTATTCGATGATGCAAAATTTATTAGAAGAGTTTACTTTACAGCAGATCCTTATGATTATGATGATTATATAGATTCAGTTATTTTCAATAATATTGACGATGTAGGAATATCGTTTCTTATTGATAACCGATGGTTCACAGAGTGGCCCGCTGGGCAAACTGCAGCATATATGATTCCGAAACTTGTGAAAATTGAGATAAATGATAAGGACAGAGATTTTGAAATAATTATTAATCCAAACATAGATTATGTATACAGACAATAAAAGAGGAGTAGTGTTAATCTCAGTGCTACTGATTGTTCTTATACTTTCTGGGATAAGTGTATCTCTTGGCGAGATATTTTTTAAATCTATCAAAAGGTCAACATATATTGAATTTCAATCAACATCTATCCAACTTCAAAGAAATATGGAGAGTCTTGGCATAGAGCTTATCGACCAAAATTTAAGGTATAACAAAGGATACCTCACAAAAAATGATCAATTATTGAAGGATGAAATATTTTTTGAGAGTAATGGATTCCTTATTCGCTCCAGATTAGTAGATACGTCAAATTGCTTTAACTTAAACTCGTTATTAATTTCTGTTGAAAATAACATGCTTCCTAATGATAGATCTATAAATGTTTTAAGTGATATGTTGTTATTTCTTAATTATGAAGTTAGACAAATTGATTCATTAATTGATCAGATAATTGATTGGGTTGACTATGATGATCAGCCAAGATCAAACGGATATGAGGATTATTTTTATACAGGCCCAATCAACGAACCAAGACAATATACATCCAAAAGAACTCTTTATGATTTCTCAGAATTAAATAACTTACCAGCTTCAAGAGAGTTTGATTTAAATGAATTGAAGAAATACATATGTGTTATTCCATATTCTAAAAAAACAAATATAAATGTAAATACACTTGAGTTAGAGGATGCTCTTGTTGTTGCATCTTATTTGGGAATTTCAATAGATGACGCAGAATATTTGATCATGAATAACCCTATTGATGGATTCAAGACCATTGAAGAATTTAGAGACGCATTTACAAACTATTTACCTGATAAAAGCATGAATAATTTTTCAACTAATACAGAAAGTTTTTATTTAATATCTGATACGATTTATGAAAATTATTCATTCAAAAGTAAATCTTTAATTACAATAGAGAAGGGAAGAGCTACTATTACAACAAGAACATATAATAATTAGATGAAGCAATATATTATTTCAACAATTTTTTCTTCAAAGAAGCTTAATTTAGTTTACTTTGAAGATAATAAAAAGATTAAGGAAGAAGAAATAACTTTAAATGATTTAAGTAGTAATATAGATACTGCTTCAATAATTTATTTTCTTTTAGATAGCTCAAAGATATCAACGTTCAACTTCAAAAAAGAAGAAAGTGAAACAAAAGAGAAATATGAAGCAAGGTTTTTTGCAGATAAGGAAGATATTCTTGTAAATGATATTTCTAACCAGGAATTTTTCTCTTTTTCAGAAAACAATAATGATTTAGTTTTTCTGATTGATAAGGAATATTATGAAAATATTCAGAATGAGCTAAGTAAACTGAGTAATAAAATCTTTTTAATTCCGGAATATTTTTTACTCAGTGAGAAAGATAAAGATCTTTCAATAAAAACCAAAAATAAATTATTAATTAAGCTTTCAGATGGTAGAGGATTTTCCCTACCAAAAGAACACTCTGATTCTTTTTTAGAGTCTATATCTATTGATCATCTTGACGAAAAATCAGGAGATTTAGAGAACTTGCAACAACAATTTCTTGCATCAAATGACCCTTCCATTAATTTCTTTAAATTTAGGCCGACTATTGCAAATGTTTTAAACAAATTAATGATAACTAAAAAAGATGTTGTCTTACTATCTGCATTTCTTCTAATAATTGTAAGTTTTCCATTTATTCAAAAAAATATCCTTCAAAACCAAATAGATAACTATAAAAAGGAGACCCTTATAATATTTAAAACGCTTATCCCAAATTTTAATAGAGTGATTAACGCTCGCGCACAAATTGATCAACTCCTTGCAAATCAACAAACACAATCAATTGAAAGATATGAATTTGATAACTCTTATTTTAAGTATATTGAAAGGTTTAATTTAGATTATGTTAAATCTACTCAGATTGTAATTGAGACTCAACAACTTGTTATTGAAATTGATGATATGCCTGCTTCTCAGTTTAATCTTGCAAAAACTCTATTCTCCAATTTTGGAGTTGTTTTGATTGATGAAAACATAATAAAAAATGAATCAAATATTTCTGGGGAATTAACTTTTAGATACCAATGATAAATTTTTATAATGATCTAAGTAGTAGGGAAAAGAAGTTAGTTATTTCCACTTTAGTGTTGTTATTTATTTTATCTTTTTCTCTATTACTTAATTCTATTTTCTCAGACCTTAGAAATATCAAGAGAATCCATAATAGTGTTGAAGCAGACTATTTATATGTCCTTCAAAAAGCAAATATCATATCTAATAATGTTCTTTCCCAAAATATTAAGTTATCTGGAGTTAGCATTTATGATTTTGTTTCAACAAATGAAAAGCTTAAGTTTCTAGATTTAGATATGCTTAAACTTCAGAATATAAATGGATCAGAAAGACTCACTTTTGATATTGAAAGATTGGATTTATTGACACCAACCATTAATGAGTTCTCATTATTTTTTAACAAGAACCCATCAGATATTAAGGTAGTTCGCCCTAATTCCTCGTCTTATCAAATAATAATTAATTTCTGATTTTTATATTCCCGGCATAAAGCTCATGAAACAGCTTAACCGAAATTGAATCAGACACTCCCCATTTAGTTGCTTTAATCTTTTTTGGGCGAACTTTTTTTATGATTTTTGAATATATTTTCAAAGCTTCATCAATAACATCTGCGCGATCCTCAGATAAATTAAACAAATTTATTTTTTTATCTTTCTCAATAGAGCTTAGCAACTTCACTTCATTTAAAAACATATCAGCATCCATAGTCTTTGCATCGCATAATCTAAAAAAAGATCTTATATTTCCTCCAATCCCAATTAATTTAGAATTTAGTTGATTGTCATTTAGCCAATCACTCATTCTGTCCCACTCTGATAATTTATCTTTTTTAAGCATATTTCTAACTGCTCCAAGTTGGAATGACTGAGTAAGATGTAAATTATTTTCACTGTATTGAAAGAATTCAGTACTTCCTCCACCAATATCAACAAAAAACTTATCAGATAATAAGCTTGCATCTGGATGGAATTTTATCAAGTTTGCTTCCTCAAACCCTGAAATAATTCTTACAGGTTGGCCTATTTTTTGCTCAATAAATCTTCTCGACTCCTCTGAATTATTAGTATCTCTAAATGCAGAAGTGGCAACTATTTCATAGAGTTGGACTTCGTTTTGCTTGAAAAATTTTATGTATTTGTCAATTAGGATTGATAGATCAATAAGCTTTTTTTTTGGAATTTTACCCTCCAAGAAAACTTCTGTACCTAATCTTATGGGTGTTCGCACGCCTTCTTTGAAATCTATTGATGTAGGAGTTGTATGAAAGATTTTAGACTTAATTGCATTTGTTCCAATATCAATTGCAGCTATTTTCATTGGGTCGTATCGTCAGTGTATTTAGTGATAAGCATATATTGTTCATATGTAAGATTCTCAAATAATACGCCTTCAAGTGAGGCTTGATAATTTTGTATTTTTTTAGACCACCTTGCAGGTTTAAGGAGTTTTTTATCTTTATAAGCTATTTTATTTAATAAAAATCTTAGAGCTGTTAATCTGGCTATCATTTTATTATTTGCATTTATGGATACCCAAGGAGATATATTTGTTGAAGTCTTTTCAAACATTTCCTCTTTGTAAAGTGAGAAAATATCCCACTTAGTTGCAATTCCTTCATCATTTTTAGAAAGCTTCCAATACTTCAATTCGGATTTCTTTCGTGCATTCATTCTTCTTTTTTGTTGGTCTTGAGAGAGAGAAAAATAGAATTTTATAATTTCCATTCCTTTTCCGATTTGTTTTTTTTCCCAGTGATTTACTTCTTTCATAAATTCTAGGTATTGATTTTCTGAACAATAACCCATTACTGGCTCTGTCAACGCTCTTGTATACCAAGATCTATCAAGAAAAGCTATCTCACCTTTTTTTGGTAAAACCTTGCTCCATCTTTTAAACCAATTATTTGATTCCCACTTTGTAGGAATGCCTAAAGCTACATACTTAAAATTTTTCGGCATGAGGTATTCAGAGAAGAATTTAATTGTTGAGCTTTTCCCTGCTGTATCTCTTCCTTCAAAAACAATACAAATTCTCCTTTCATTTTTAATTACATCTTCTTGCAGTTTAAGAAGTTCAATTTGAAGCCTTCTTTTCTCTAAAGCATAAGCCTTAGGATTAAGTTTTTTATAAGTATTAAGATCGAAAGTAATTAAAGACATGTTTTTGGATTATACTTTTAAGTAAAGTAAATTCACAAAAATTTCTAAATTTTGACAAGAAAAATTATTTATCTGGTGTATAGTTCTTCAATATGGATTTCTTAACAGATTTATCCTTTTTATACATAGCTCTTGCCTGCATTGCTGGACTCTTCATGGCATGGGGTATTGGTGCTAATGATGTTGCGAACGCAATGGGTACCTCTGTTGGTAGCAAAGCATTAACAATAACTAGTGCAGTAATTCTTGCTTCAATTTTTGAATTTTTAGGAGCATTTCTTGCCGGTGGCGAAGTTACATCTACAATACGCAAAGGTATTGTAGATCCTCAGCTTTACAATGATAACCCAGAGATATTTATTGTTGGAATGCTTTCGAGTCTTCTTGCGGCAGGTTCATGGTTGCTAATTGCTTCTTATAGAGGCTGGCCAGTTTCAACAACTCACTCTATTGTGGGTGCAATTGTCGGGTTTGCTTTAATTACTAAAGGCCTTAATTCAGTTTCATGGGGGGTTGTCGGTAATATTGCTGCTAGCTGGGTAACTTCTCCATTAGTGTCAGCAACCCTTGCAATATTAATATATTTCTCAGCAAAAAAACTCATTCTTGAAAAAGCTGATCAGGTTACCGCAGCTGTAAGAATAATTCCATTTTATGCAGCACTTGTAACTTTTGTAATTTGTTTAGTAACAGCTAAAAAGGGACTAAAGTATGTGGGTTTTCAATGGACTGATCAGGAAGTATTCATCTTCTCTGCAATTCTTTCATCTTTTATTTTAATAATTTCAAGTATCACTCTTAACCTAAAAAAAGAATTACTTTTAGATAAAAATAATGATTTTGGTGGGGTTGAAGCTGCTTTCGCATTTTTGATGGTGATTACAGCTTGCAGCGTTGCTTTTGCTCACGGATCAAATGATGTTGCAAATGCTATTGGACCGGTAGCCGCTATTGTTTCGACAGTTAATTCAGAAAATCAAATTTTGACAACCTCTATGACGCCTCCATGGATTTTATTTTTAGGAGCTATAGGAATTGTTATTGGATTAGCCACACTCGGCTATAGAGTAATGCAAACTGTAGGTGAAAAAATTACCACGTTGACACCCTCAATGGGCTTTTCTGCAGAAATGGCAACCTCAGTAACTGTAATATTAGCCAGTTTCATTGGATTCCCGATATCTACAACCCACACTCTTGTAGGAGCTGTTATTGGAGTCGGAATTGCTAAATCAGTATCAAAGGTTGATTTCAATCAGGTTTTAAAGATAGTTATCTCTTGGGTGGTAACAATTCCCACAGGTGCAATTTTTACAATTGCTTTTTACGTATTTCTTAGGTTTATTTTGTTCGTATAGATTATTGCTTCGCAGTGCATGCAATTAAGTAAGATAGCGATGCCCTGACTGCTTCATTCTTTCCTATATCAT
>CACBQK010000016.1 GCA_902541365.1 uncultured SAR86 cluster bacterium | reverse complement strand
CAAAGAATACAAAATTACTCTTAATTATATTTTTTCTAATTTTGCGAACGCTAAAACTAACCATTTTGTTCCTTCTTGTTCAAAATTTATTTGAACTCTTGCTGACTCACCAGCTCCTTCATAATTAAGTACTATACCCTCTCCAAACGTTGGATGTGAAACTTTTTCACCCAAAGAAATCCCAATAGAATTGGAAGAATCCTTTAAGGATGGACTCATGTGGCCTTTTCTTTTATAAGGTATAGTTGTTTGTGCTCTCGGCCTTATTTCATCGATGAGCTCTGATGGTATTTCCTTTAAGAATCTTGAGGGGGGGTTAAATATGTCAGTCCCGTGCAACCTTCTCGATTCAGCATAGGTTAGGTAAAGTTTTCTCATTGCTCTAGTTATTCCTACATAACAAAGGCGTCTTTCCTCCTCAAGCTGAGATGCGCTTTCCATTGATCTTCCGTGCGGAAACAAGCTTTCCTCCATACCAGTTAAGAAAACTAGCTTAAACTCTAATCCCTTTGCTGAGTGTAATGTCATAAGCTGGACAGCATCATCATGCTCATCTGCTTGTCTGTCTCCTGCATCTAAAGAAATAACGTCTAAAAAGTTTTCAACAATCTCTTTATTATCTTTATCTTCATTAAAAGATTGTTCAAAGTTTTTTGCTGCCGATACAAGCTCATCGAGGTTCTCCGTCCTTGTTTTACCTTTTTCTCCTGGTTCCTTTTTATGAAAATCATATAGACCTGACTTCACATTTATATGTTCAACTAATTCTGAAAGATTATGCGTTTGCAACATTTCAAAAGCATTTGCAATAAACTCTAAATATGTTCCAAGTCCTGATGCTCCCTTCCCTTTTATTGCGCCTTCATCTATTAATTTAGCAGCAGCTTTGATGTAAGAAATTCCAGATTTTTTTGCTTCATCTCGCACTTTAGCTAAAGTCTTTTGGCCTACTCCTCTGGTAGGATTCGAAATTGATCTTTCAAAAGCTGGATTATCGGAATTATTAAAGATTACCTTTAAATAACTAACTGCATTCTTAATCTCGAGCCTGTCATAAAATCGGAGTCCGCCATAAATTCTGTAAGGAATGCCTACTCTAAGTAAAGCCTCCTCTATGGCTCTGGATTGCGCATTAGACCTATAAAGCACAGCTGAATCTTGATAGAGTTCACCCTTTTCCATCCAGTCCTTTACAACACCAGCTACAAATCTTGCCTCCTCTTGTTCATTGAATGCTTGATACAAAATTAGATTTTCTCCCTCAAGCTCCTCCGTCCAAAGATTCTTCCCAAGTCTATCAGCGTTGTTATCTATCAAAGCATTAGCAGCAGATAGGATTTTGCTTGTTGACCTATAGTTCTGCTCTAATTTAACAACACTTACCTTTTTAAACTCTTTTATATAAGCATCTACATTCTCAACTTTTGCTCCTCTCCATCCATATATAGATTGATCGTCATCTCCAACGGCTGTTGTAAGTGCATCCTTTGATGTTATTTCCTTCAGCCATTTATATTGAATAGTATTAGTATCTTGAAACTCATCAATCAAAACGGATCTAAACCTTTTGTGAAAATAACTTTTAACTGAGGCATTTTTTCTGATCAGCTCATAAGATTTTAGTATCAACTCCGCAAAATCTACCAAACTGTCATTTCTACAAAGCTCTTCATATTCTGTATAGACTCCTTTAATTGTTTTTCTATAAAAATCTCCTCTGTCTCTTATTGATTTAGCTCTTTTTCCAGAGTCCTTCCAACTATTTATTTGCCATTGAGTTTGACGATATGGAAACTTTGCCTCATCAATGCCTTGTTCTTTGGAGAGCCTCTTTATAATCCTTAACTGATCATCAGCATCAAGGATTGTAAAACCTGAAGATAGTTCAGCTTCCTTATTAAACCTTCTTAAGATTCTATGAGAGAGGCTATGAAAGGTTCCACACCAAATCTCAGGAGATGGGTGCTGAAGAAGATCTTCAATTCTTGATCTCATTTCATTGGCTGCTTTGTTCGTAAAAGTCACTGCCATAATTGAGCCAGGTGAAAAACTAAGCGCCTCCACTTGCCAAGCTACCTTATGAACAAGCACCCTAGTTTTTCCTGATCCAGCACCTGCTAAAACCATAATATTTTGGTCTTCGGAGGTGACGGCATGCCGTTGTTGATCGTTTAGATTTTCAAGTATGTGGGATACGTCCATATGATTGTTTTAGTATATATTGAAACTAATCATGTGGGTGTTAATATAATTTTATGAACAAAGTTATTGAACATCTAGGCTGTAAGTACCCGATTATTCAAGCGCCAATGGGATGGATTGCAAGGAGTAAACTTGCTTCTGCCGTATCAAATGCAGGTGGGTTTGGAATAATAGAAACCTCATCTGGAGAGGTTGATGCTTGCAAAGAAGAAATCAAAAAAATGGCAGAGTTAACTGATAAACCTTTTGGAGTAAATTTACCTCTATTATTTTTAAGTGATTCAACAATGGTAGATTTTATTGTTGAACATGGTGTTAATTTTGTTACAACTTCTGCTGGAGATCCTGGAAAATATATAGATGTCCTAAAATCAGCAGATATTACCGTTTACCATGCGGTTCCAAGTTTGGCTGGGGCAAAGAAAGCCTTTGAAGCTGGTGTTGATGGATTGGTTGTAGAAGGAACTGAAGGTGGCGGTTTTAAAAGTCCTGAGGAGGTTGGTTTGTTTGTTTTAATTCAAGCAATTAAGAATGAAATTGACCTGCCAATTGTAGCTGCTGGCGGAATTGTGGATGGAGTTGGGATGGCAGCTGCATTTGCAGCCGGTGCTGAAGGCATCCAAATGGGAACAAGATTTGTTTCAAGTAAAGAGAGCCCTGTTCACGATAACTTTAAAAATACAATTGTTGGATCAGAAACAAATGGAACTTTAATTCTTAATAAAAAATCGAAGCCCTGCATACGAGCACTTAAAACAAACCTAACAAATGAAATTTATGAGAAAGGCGTTATGGAAATGTCTGAAATGATGGGCATTAAGAATTTATATTTTGATGGAGACATGGAAGCAGCTCCAGCACTTGCAGGACAATCAGTGGGTTTAATTGATAAAGTAAAATCAGTTGAAGAGATAATTAATGAAACTATTGTTGAATTCAATCAAACAGTTTCTAGACTAAATGAGAGTAAATTTAATGAGTAATGAAATAAAAGATTTTTTTAAAACGTATTCAGACTTTGTCACTAAAGTAACTAGTGATCCAAGTCTTGATCTTGATGCACTAATGGAAAGATTAAAAGAAATTGATGCTTCCTCTGATATTAAATCCGCAAGACTATTAACTGCTGCAATGGGCCTTGGCAGTGAGACCGGAGAATTTGTTGAGATTGTAAAGAAAATGTATCTTCAAGGTAAGCCTGCTTCAGAGGAAAACATCTTTCATATGAAAAGAGAGCTAGGCGACATAATGTGGTATTGGGCTACAGCATGTGCAGCTCTTGATTTAGATCCACATGAGGTAATTGCTGAGAATCAAAAGAAGTTAGAGGCAAGATATGGTGAACAATTCGAAGTGCAAAGAAGTGAGGTCAGAAAAGAAGGCGATCTTTAATGGTTGAAAATATAGTTGCTTATATTTACTCAATTACAGGCTTAATATTTTTTATTGCGTGGCAAATGAATTACAGCCTTACAAAATATTTTCTAAAAGAAAAAAATTTCAATAAGACATTGTACTTAGAGGTCTTTTTCTTGATTATTATTATGATTTCTTATTACCTTAGTAGCTCAGCGTTCTTTATTTTGTTATTCGTAATCCATGCAGCTAACATCTTTACAATAATTTTCCTCAAGGATCAGATCTTAGATTCTTCGGAGATTTTTGATTCTCAGATTATGGAAATAACAACAGTTTCTTATTACATTGTTGTTGGATTTTTGCTGATATTTTTGACTTAATTTTTATCAAGCATATCTAATCGTTTAAGTAGACTTGAGGTATCGAGCTTTCCTGCTCCCTTTGCTTGGAGTTCTTTATAGAATGATTTAATCGTCTCTGTAATAGAAATGTTAGCTCCAATTTTTTTTGAAAATTCTGAAACTATTTCTAAATCTTTCACCATTAAATCGACCGCAAAACCAAAATTATATTGATCATCAATCATCGATTCCCATCTATTTTCCATTTGCCAAGACTGCGCTGCCCCTTTTGAAATAACATCTAAAACATCTTTTGAAGAAATGCCAGACTTTTTTGAAAAGCTGGCTGCCTCAGCAAGCGCTTGAAGAAGGCCGGCAATGCAGATTTGATTAATCATTTTTGTTAATTGTCCGTTTCCAGATGGTCCCATATATTTATGAAAAGCTGAATAACAATCAAGAATAGAGGATATTTCTTTATAAGCGGCACTGTCTCCCCCTAACATCACTGAGAGTTTGCCATTTTGGGCTCCGGCTTCACCGCCGGAAACAGGAGCATCTAAATAAATAGAGCCCTTTTTCAAAAGTTCTTTACTAATTAAAATCGCTGTATCAGCAGAGGTTGTTGAATGATCAACTACTATAGTTCCCTCATTTAAGTGTTCTAAGATTCCATCAGTACCTAAAACAACTTCTTCAATATCTCTATCTTCACTGAGGCATAGAATGATTACCTTAGATTTTAAAGTAAGCTCTTTTACAGATTCACATATCTCCCCTTCAAATTTTGAGGTCCATTTTTGTGATTTGTTTGTTGTTCTATTAAATACTAGAGTTTTGTAAGACTTTGATATGTGGCCTGCAATCGGGAATCCCATAGTCCCAAGACCTATAAACCCAACTTTTAGCATCTGGTTATCTTTCTTTAAGTCCGTTTTCTTTGAGTGTTTTCATTATTTTATCAAATTGATCCTGACCAAAAAAATGCTTGTCTCCAATTACTGTTAGTGGGACACCATGATGGCCTGCATTAAGTTGATCGACTTGGTTTTGTTTGATTTGCCCAATGATTTCTTGTTTATGAACGTTAACACTCTCCCTTAATTGATTAAGATCTAAGCCAACTTTTTTGGCAGCCTCTGATAAATTTTCGTCGGTATTCCAGTTCTCAACTCCTCCGAATATTAAGCTTGAAACTTCAAAAGCAAACTCCATGCCAACACCTTTCATTTGCGCCATTTGACCTAAATGACAAATATCAAATATGTAAGGCTGATGGCTTGATATCTTGCCAGTCATGATGTTTTGTCTTATAGGATCTGGTTTTAGCTTTGTTGTAAAAGGAATACCAAGCTTTTTAGCTTGTAGCCTCATATCTATCATTTTAAAAAAGAAGAATGTAAAAAAATTCTTACCTTCAAACCACTCAGGCATTCTGATGGCTATTGGATAAACAACCTTAAAGTTTATTTCAATATCATACTTTTCTTTGAGCTTAAGCATTCTAGGAAGTATTAAGTATGAATAGGGGCTTCTATATGAAAAATATAGATCTATTTTCATGAGATTTTTGCTTTATTATTAAACTCTAAAGTAGCCTCGTTAAACTCAGCCCTTATTCTTTCAACTAAAGATTCAACAGTTGGAGCGTCTTCTATGAGACCAATTCCCTGACCAGACCCCCAAATATCTTTCCATGCTTTTGAGTCTGTATTCCCACCGGAGCCAAAGTTCATTGCAGATTTATCTGCAGTTGGAAGATTGTCTGGATCAAGACCAGCATTTTGAATAGAAGGCTTGAGGTAATTACCTAGTACGCCAGTAAATAAATTTGAATACACGATATCGTTAGCGGAGCTTTCAATTAACATCTGTTTATATTCTGGCTCAGCATTTGCTTCATGTGTTGCAATAAATCTTGTGCCTAGGTAAGCGAAATCAGCACCGAGTGCAAGAGCAGATGCAACAGAATAACCGTCTCCTATGGAGCCTGACAAGATAATAGTCCCATCGAACCAAGATTTTACTTCTCTTAGAAGAGCAAAAGGAGATAATGCTCCTGCATGACCTCCTGCTCCAGCGCAAACTAAAATTAAGCCATCGACGCCCATATCAGCAGCTTTTTTTGCATGCCTTACATTAATAACGTCATGGAAAACTAAGCCTCCATAGCTATGAGCTGCCTCAACAACTTCTGCAGGTGGTCTCAATGAAGTAATGATTATTGGCACCTCATGCTTTACACAAATTTCCATATCGCCTTGCAATCTATCGTTCGATCCATGGCAAATTTGGTTTACTGCAAAAGGTGCTACCTTTTTATCCGGGTTTTGTTCTTGATAATCTTTTAATTCTGTTTTAATTCTTACAATCCATTCCTCTAGCACATGCTGTGGTCGTGCATTAAGTGCTGGAAAAGATCCAATTATCCCAGCTTTACATTGTGCTATTACCAAGTCGGGAACAGAGATAAGAAATAAAGGTGCCCCAATTACAGGTATAGAAATATTATCTTTTATTGAATTCGGTATAGGCATATAAGCTCCTAAGTAATAGAATTAAAAAACTTAATATACCAGTAAATGAATAACCGTTTTAATCTATTTTTAATTTTTTTTTCTATTCTCCTTTCATCTTGCTCGCAGGAAAAAGAAAATCAGGCTTGCCTAGAATATGAAAGCCAAGTGGAGGAGTTTGCTAATGTACAAATTGTTGGAGAACAAGATATTAATTTAGACTTTTCTTCGTTCATAGCTACGTATCAAACTAGAGGGGAGTTTAGTGGTCCTTTAGGAGATCTTGCTGAACACGAGGGCTTGGATTTATTCAATATTGATAAAGATTTGTCTGATGTACCTATATACACAATAGCTGAGGGAGTTGTTGTTTATGCTAGGACTGGATGTCCATCGAGTACACAGTTTTCAGATAATACAATTTTGCGAGAGTGTGGTGCAGGCTGGGGCAATCATTTAGTAATTGATCATGGAAATAATATTTACTCAAGATATGGTCACATGAGGTTTGAAGGAGTTTATAAAAGAGTTGGGGATAAAGTTAATAAGGATGAAATCATTGGACTTATGGGCAACTCTGGAAGAAGTGAGGGAAGACATCTCCATCTGGAAATTGGATATTATTCAGGCGATTTTAATAGCTGTGAGCCCTCTAAGTCTTTCGACTTTGTTCTTAATCCAGCAGCTTATGGATTTTAGTTATTGCTTGCGTAATCTAAAGCTAAGTAGACCATTGCTTTAACCCCTTCATCTAAAGCTCGGTCATCTATTTTAAAGAATGGAGTGTGGTTTCCAGGAGCTACGTCAACACCTGGTTCGTTTACACCTAACCAAAAGTACATACCTGGTATCTGTTGGGAAAAGAAAGAAAAATCCTCAGCGCCTGTCGTAGGTTTGTCAAGAATAAAAAATTTCCCATCTGCAGCTTCTGATAATGTTTGCGAATATTTATTTGTTAATTCAACGTTGTTAAAAGTAACTGGGTAAAAACCTCCGACATCAAACTCAACATCAACCTTTGTTCCAGTTCCCTCTGCAACTCCTCGAGCTATCTGTCTAATCTCATCATAAATCTCAGCACGCAAGTCTGGATCAAATGTTCTAATTGTTCCTGTAATTTGAGATTTATCAGGGATAATGTTGTTTCTAGTTCCTGCTTGAACCATTCCTACTGAAACTACTGCAGGGTTATTAATGATATTTATTCTTCTACTTACAACTGTATTTAATGACTCAATTAATTGTGCTGTAGCCATAATTGGATCGATGCTATCCCATGGTCTTGATCCATGTGCTTGAACGCCATTAACAGTGATTCTATAAGAAGATGCAGCGGCCATTGCAGGTCCAGGAAGGACACCAAGATGACCATGTCGTGCATTTGTGACGTGAAGTCCAAAAATTACTTCAGGCTTATATCTATCAAATATTCCTTCAGCAAGCATAAGTTCAGCTCCACCGCCCTCGCCCTCAGGAGCACCCTCTTCAGCTGGCTGAAATATAAGCATTATATTTCCTTTTAGATTCTTTTTATTTTTAGCAAGAAATTCAGCAGCTCCCATCAAGATAGCAACATGGGCATCATGACCACATGCATGCATAACTCCGACATCTTGACCTAAATATGTTGTTCTTTGCTTAGAAGCAAATGGCAGTCCTGTTTGTTCAGTAACCGGAAGTGCGTCCATATCTGCTCTTAGGGCTATTGTTGGTCCAGGTTTGCCGCCTCTTATTAATCCAACAACTCCGGTGTAAGCAATTCCAGTTTCAACCTCTACACCAAGGGATACTAAGTGCTCAGCAACTTTTTTTGAAGTTCTAAACTCTCTATTTCCTAGCTCGGGAAACTCATGGATGTCATGACGCCATTCAATAACTTTTTCCATTAAAGGATCTAGATCAGCTTGAAGTTTCTCTTTAAGATCTTGAGCAGCCAAAAATCCCGAGATGAGAATTATTGGTATAAATAAATATTTCTTTATTTGCATACTTAAAAGTTTACAAAAAAGGTTTTGGATTGTCATTTTTATAACGACTTGGTATTGAAGCCACTAATCTAGATTAATATTATCTGCTACCCAACTAATTGACCAAAGATGTCCTAATCTTTTTCCTCTATATTGACGAGGAAGCCTAACAACACTGGATTCTTTGAAATCTAATAACTGAGGGTCATAATCAAAGCCATTAAAAGCATTATCTAATTTTTTAATGGTTCTCCATTGATAGTAGGAAACATTATTATTTTTTGATGTTGGATGTTTATAGCCGCAGTATTTTTTTAAGTCACTACTACCTAAAGGTGCAGCTATAACATGAATCTCTGTTTCTATAGCCTCTATCTCATTTAGTAATAATGAAGAAAGTATGCCTCCATAACTATGTCCCAAAATTGTAATCTTTTTGATATCTTTCATTGCTGATATTTCTTTCACAAGGATTGGAATAGTTTCTTGTGGACATTTTGTTGTATCCCATCGAAAAAAATAAGTCTTTGTAACTTCATTATCTATAGTCTGAAGCGGGTAGATCCATTCGAATCCTCTGCTATCCCGGCCATGTATGCTAATCAGGATTTCTTTGCCTATTTGGTTAGCTTCAAGATCATGAAGACCAAAATCGAGATCCATAAGCCTCTGACCAGATTTAAGATATTCCTTATTAGGATCTAGATCATAAAGATTTAAAGAAAGTAATTCTAATGGGGTTATTAAAAGGGCAAATAATAGATAAAACTTCATGATCTTTTATTCTTTAACAAAGCCTTGCCATCTCTGCATATATTTTATGAAAGTTTTACTAAGGCCTTCTTGGGTCAGATGCTCTCTGGAAACGGGAAGCTCTATTGGTTCAAAACTTTCATCTGCTATCACTCTCTTAGGGAAGTCATGATGAAGTATGCCAGCTCTTCCCACTGTTACGAAATCAACATCCTTTTCTAATATTTTCATTACACTTTCGCCTGATCTTATGTTTCCGGCTACTGTAAGCATTGTGTTTCCAAAATTCATATCTGTGAAATGCTGTAATAAATTTTTTCCTTTATGTTCTTCTTCATTAGGATCTTTAAACGAATCCCAAAGTGACATATCTAAGAAATCAATATTGTTTAAGGCTATAAGTTCCTCACATACCTCTTTTATTTCTCCAAGCTTTAATCCAAATCCTTCTGGTGAAAGTCGAACACCTAAAACAAAATCTTTGCCACAGTTATTTCTTATGCCCTCCACTATCTCAAAAATAATCCTTG
>CACBQK010000015.1 GCA_902541365.1 uncultured SAR86 cluster bacterium | reverse complement strand
CGATTAATAATATAAATATGAATAATTTTGTTGCTCCTAGTCCAGGTTTGGTTATAAATTTAGATTGAATAAAGATTTACTTCAAAAATATACTTAGGTAATATCAGGAACTTCTTGGGGCCATAGCTCAGCTGGGAGAGCGCAACGCTGGCAGCGTTGAGGTCAGGGGTTCGATCCCCCTTGGCTCCACCAATAGTTTTAAAATGAAAAAATCAATATCATTAATAGGTATGGCTGGGGCAGGTAAGTCGTCCATAGGCAAAAAGCTAGCAAATTATTTAAAATTTGATCTAGTTGATAGCGATCAAGTAATTGAGGCAAATCATAATAAATCACTTCAAGAAATTCTGGTTGATAATGGGATTCAGGAATTCAAAAAAATTGAGGAAGCGGCAATTTTATCAGTTGAATTCAATCAAACTGTATTGGCAACTGGAGGCAGTGCAATCTTTAGTAAAAAAGCAATGAATCATATCAAAAGTAACTCATCAGTAATTTATTTAGAGGTGTCCTTCGAAGATATAATGGATCGTATTCCTGATTTCTCAAATCGAGGCTTTATTAAAGAAGCTGACCATACAATGAAACATGCTTTTAATGAAAGGGAAAGTATGTATAGATATTTTGCTGACCATGTCGTGAAAAATAATGAAAGTTTAGAATCTTGTTTTAATAAAATTCTTCAGGTTATTTAAAACTTATCTTAGTTTCTCTTGTTAAGCATTTTCCATGCTTTAGATGTTATTTCCATTCCAAGAAATGGCTTAACTAACTTATAGGCTAAACCAGGAATAACTGTACTTTTTCCAGCTAAAGAAGCTTGCTCAGTCATCTTTACAACCTTTTCAGCAGATACCCACATCCAAAAAGGTATTTTCTTCTCAAGATGATCAAGACCAGCTCTTTTATGAGCATTTGTTTTTACATATCCTGGAAGTGATATGGTGACAGAAATATTTTCATTTGCTAACTCTTCACCAATTGATCTTCCATAAGAATAAATACCAGACTTTGCAGATGCATAGAGCGATGATTTAGGCATTGGTGTAACCGCTCCAATACTTGAAATAATGACAATCCTTGAAGTATCTTTCTCTTTTAATCTAGGAACCAATCCCTCTATTAAATCAATTACTCCTCCACACAAAAGATAATATAATTCGTCTCTTTGCAATGAAGAGCTCTCACCAGCTTTGGTCATCATAGTTATGCCAGCATTAGCAACAACAAGATCGGGACAATCTACTTTATCAAGTAGTTCTAAAATAGAATGTTTTTTTGAAAGATCCAAATGAAAATAGTTGTTGTTGTTATTTTGGAAGAAATCTCTGGCTTTTTTTGATCTCTCTTCATTTTGGGAAACTAAATCTAAAGACCAACCGCTTTTATTTAAATACTTTGCATACTCAAAACCAATTCCTGAAGAAGCTCCTGTAATTAATGCTTTTTTCATCTTTATTTTTTTAATTGAGATTATAATCTTTTTTATGAAACATTTTGGCTTAAGTTCAGTATTTACATTAATTGTTTTGATTACTTTTATGCACTCTTGCGGAAGCGGTGGCGGGGGAACTGATCCTATGCCTCAGACCCCAAATACTGCTCCCTTTTTCGTTAATAATATTGGTGAGGTTGAAGTTGATGAAATGCAACTATCTGTTGTTACTATTTCTGCAAATGATGTTGATGGGGATATCCTTCAATATAGTCTTTCTGGGAATGACCCATCCTATTTTTCTATTACTAATGCGGGCGAAATTACCTTTAATCAGCTCCCAAATTATTTTGATAAGAATGAGTTTTCAATTTTGATTAATGTAACTGATAATATTGCTTCAATTTCTCAAACACTCACAGTTTTTCTTTTGAGAGTTTGTTCAGATAGTTTTTTAGGGAAAACAGTATGTCTTGAAGAGGAAAATACAAGTGTTGAATATGATAGATCAAATGATTATCCAACATGGCAAGATTGGGATGGCGATTGTCAGAATAATAGACATGAAGTACTTGAATCTGAGCATATTGATGATGACTCTAATCATCCTTTAGTTTTTTCATCAGATGGATGCTTTGTTAATTCCGGTAAATGGTTCGATCCATATGACAATCTTTATTATTTCTCTTCATCTGAAGTTCAAATAGATCATGTTGTTGCATTATTTGAGGCCCACAAAAGTGGAGCATGGAGCTTTCCC
This sequence comes from uncultured SAR86 cluster bacterium, assembly GCA_902541365.1. GTDB lineage: Bacteria > Pseudomonadota > Gammaproteobacteria > Magnimaribacterales > D2472 > CACNXK01. The sequence continues at coordinate 8,185 of CACBQK010000015.1, read as the reverse complement.
GCATCAAGAAAACTAAAATTTGCTAACAATATTTTTTTTGACGATCTTTTAATTGCAGTTGGAGGTTCATCAAATGCAAGTAAGGGCTCATCAGATCCCTCCGACTGGATGCCAGATAATTCCTCTTATTATTGCGAATATTTAGATAAATGGCTGAATGTAAAATCAGAATTTAGACTCAGTATTGACTCTGATGAAAAGGATGCAATTGAAAATTACTACCAAGAAAATAGTTGTTAGGACTAATTTTTAATAAAAATTGATGTATTATTTTTTCTGGAGGAATTTTTATGAATAAAAATATTTTTTACTTAACAGCATTATTATTTGTTTTTGGTTGCTCAAATCAAGATTCTGAGCCTGAGGTAATGGAGACTGCAGGGGCTGAAAGCTTTTTACTTGAGTATATGTGGTGTGATTTCGGGCCCAACACATCTGGAGAAAGTTTAGATAAGTTGGTTGCAGACTTTAATGAGGTTACCAAAAATTCAGATCATCCGGTAGAGAGTGCTTGGGGTTATTTTCCAACATTTGAAACTGATGCATATGATGCTATTTGGTTAAATGTTTGGTCTGATGAAGATCAAAGGAATGCAGGCTGGAGAGATTGGGCTGCAGATAACCAAGAAGATTTTGAAGCTAAGCATAACGATACTCTTAATTGTCGAGAAGATAGAATTTTTCAATTCACAGGAACTGCTGGAATGACACCAAGAGTTGAGTGGACTGCAGAGCCACCATTCAATGCCGACTTTTACTTTTGTACATTCAAAGGTGAAAACGGGATGGATGAACTTATGCCTATAATGGCGGATTTTGATGCATGGGTTGAAGGAACAGAAGAGGATAGCATGTGGTATGTATGGCATGACCCACTATTTGATACTACAAATGCTAGCGGCTCTGTTCAAGATGGCTATGACTATGCAATTGGCTTTTACTGGCAAAATGCTGCTGAAAGAGAGGCTGGCTATAGCAATTATAGTGAGACAGATTTTGGGTCAAGATTGGATGAAATTGAATCATGTGAAACCCTAGAATTCGAGGGGTATCCTATAGTTCAACCATCTTCTTAATACAGACTATTCTTAAAAAGGGAGCTTGCTCCCTTTTTAATTTATACTTAATTAATGACTAAGCTATTTAATCTTGAAAATAAGAATGTTTTGCTCACAGGTGCCTCGAAGGGGATGGGGCTTTCTATGGCTAAAGGTTTGGCGAATCACGGAGCTAATGTAGTTATTTCAAGCAGAAAACTCGATCAATGTGAAAAAGCTGCAAAGACAATTAATGATTCCGTTGATCAAGAAAAAGCATTCGCATATTCATGCAATGCATCTAGCAAAGATGAATTGAATGCATTGGTGGACTTTTCAATGTCAAAACTTGGATCAATTACAACTTTAGTATGTAATGCTGGTGTAAATTCATTTTTTGGATCAATGTCTGAAATAGATGATGAATCTTATGATAAGACTATGAACACGAATGTTAAGTCTAATCACTGGTTAATAAATATGGTTTCACCTTTCATGAAAGAATCAGGTGGTGGATCAATCATGATTACCTCAAGTATTGCAGCTTTTGATGCCTCTGAAACTTTAGGAACATATAGTATTTCAAAGCTTGCTGTATTGGGTCTAGTTAGAAACTATGCCTCTGAATTAGGTCCTTCAAATATAAGGGTAAATGCTATTTGTCCTGGCCTTGTTAAAACAGATTTTTCAAAACTTTTATGGGAAAACCCTGATGCTGAAAAAGCTACAAGCCAAAGAATGCCCCTAAGAAGACTTGGTGAAGCAGATGATTTTAAGGGTGTTGCAGTTTTTTTAGCATCCGATGAAAGTTCTTTTATGACAGGCCAAGCTTTAACAATTTGCGGTGGCGCAAGTATGTGGTCTTAAAAAAATTTTAATCTAGTAGTTTTGTAGCTTCATTAAAGTGTTTTCTGCACAACACTCTGTATACATCATTTCCACCAATCTGAACTTTTGAACCTTCAGTAATGACCTTTCCATTCTCATCAAGCCTAACAACCATAGTTGCTTTTCTGCTGCATTCATTGCATACCGTTTTTAGCTCGATTAAATTATCTGCTAATGCTAATAGGGATGCACTTCCTTCAAACAACTCTCCTCTGAAATCAGTTCTTATTCCGTAACACATTACGGGGATTTGCAACTCATCACATAATTTGCACATTTGGAGGACATGATGCTTCTTTAAAAATTGAGCTTCGTCAACAAGAATTGCATCAACCTTTCTTTTTAAAAGTTCTTTTTTAACATAGTCATAAATTCTTAATTCTGAATCAATTACAACTGCTGAAGCACTTAAACCAATTCTAGATTTTATAAGACCAGAATTCTTATCTGCATCTTCTCTTGGAATAAATAAAATTGTCTCATTTCCAGTCTCATGGTAATTGTGAGCTGACTGGAGAAGTGCAGTTGATTTACCAGCATTCATAGTTGAGTAAAAAAAGTGAACCTTAGCCATTAGCAAATTATAATGGTTTTATGAAAACTTTTGTTGAGAATGGAATTACCCATTTGGATCTTCACGGAGTAAGACATCATGAAGTAAATGAGCTTGTTCTTGATTTTGTTTTAAGAAATCAAGAATTAATTCCTCTAGTAATAATTTGTGGCAATAGTGTTAAGATGATTTCCATAGCAAAATCCTGCCTAGATTCAAACGATATAAAATATCAAGATATTAGGTTTGGATTAATCAGAGTTGAGAAAATTTAATTTATAATAATCATATGAGCAAACTTCCAGACTTACTTCTCTTTGAACAACAATTAACCGAAGAGGAGCTCGCTATTCAAAAAACTGCAAGAGATTATTGTGATAAATCTCTCATGCCAAGGATCCAAAAAGCTAACAGAGATGAGCTTTTTGATAAAGAAATTTACAAAGAACTTGCAACCTTGGGTTTGCTTGGACCTCATATAAAAGGATATGGATGTGCAGGTGTCAGCAATGTTGCCTATGGACTAATTGCTAGAGAAATTGAAAGAGTTGATTCTAGTTATAGATCAGCATTTAGTGTTCAGTCTTCTCTAGCTATGTATGCAATTTATAAGTTTGGTTCCGAAGAGCAAAAAGAGCACTATCTTCCCGAAATGGCTAAAGGGAATATCATTGGGTGTTTTGGTCTTACAGAGCCAGATGCTGGTTCGGATCCTTCCAGTATGAAGTCAGTGGCAAAAAAAGTAGATGGTGGATATGAATTAACTGGATCTAAAACTTGGATAACAAATTCACCAATTGCAGATTTATTTATTATATGGGCAAAAGATGAGCAAGGCGTTTTAAGAGGCTTTATTTTAGAGAGAGAGGAGGCAGAGGGATTAGAGACTCCACATTTAGATGGTAAATTTGCATTACGTGCATCTGCAACTGGAATGATATTTATGGATCAAGTATTTGTTTCAGAAGATAAAATGCTTCCAGAGGTTCAAAGTTTCAAGGGCCCATTTACTTGTCTCAATTCTGCTAGATACGGTATTGCTTGGGGTGTAATGGGAGCTGCTGAGTTCTGTTGGGAGAAATCACTTGAATATACTCTTGATAGAAATCAATTTAATGCTCCATTAGCATCTAAACAATTAATACAAAAAAAGCTAGCTGATATGCAAACTGAAATTTCATTGGGCATGCAGGCTGCATTAAGAGTTGGGAGATTGATAGATGAAGAAAACTATGTCCCCGAGATGATTTCACTTATCAAAAGAAATAATTGTCAAAAAGCTCTAGAAATTGCGAGATCTGCAAGGGACGTTCATGGAGGTAATGGTATAAGTGATGAATATCATGTAGTGAGACATTCTATGAATTTAGAGGCAGTGAACACATATGAGGGCACAAGTGATATTCATGCCCTCATACTTGGTCAAAATCAAACTGGTATAAGTAGTTTTTAAATTATCTTTTACTTATTCAAGCTAGCATCTAAAAAATCTACCATTCTTGTGTAAAGCTCTAAATTATTAGTCTCTGAATAAAATCCATGACCTTCATCACCTTTGATCATATATTCAAATGGAATATTTGCGTCCTCAAGAGCATTTTTAAGTTGGAGAACTTGTTTATATGATGCTTGCCTGTCTTGCCTACCATGAATAACAAACAAATCTCCTTTGATATTCTCAACATAATTAATGGGACTAGCTTTTTCTAGAAGATCTCTTTCAGTGTTGGGATCTCCCATTTCGATATGCTGCTGAGGTCTACCCATATCAGCGAACATCCATTGCTTGTCATCATAGAGCGTATATAAATCTACAACACCAACGTAGTTTACAGCACATTTGAATATGTCAGGGTTCTTTGTAATACCAACCATAGCTGAATAACCGCCATAACTAGCCCCTGAAATGCAAACTTTTTCAGTATCTACAAAACCTCTTTCAGTAGCCCATGCAAGACCATCAAGAAGATCATCATGCATCTTAAGAGACCATTGTTTATTTGCTTTTTTCATATTCTCAAGTCCAAACCCAACAGAGCCCCTATAATTAATTTGAATTACACCATATCCTCGTGTTGCATAAATTTGGACTTCTGGATTAAATCTGAATGTATCTCTGGCATTTGGACCACCATGAGGATGAACAATGAAAGGAACTTTTTGTCCCTTCCTATAATCTGGAGGAAGTGTTATATATCCAGAAAGTTCAACGCCATCTCTTGCAGTAAAGTTAAATGGAACCATGTCTCCAAGCTGTAATTCTTTCAACCAAGGAGCAAAATCTGCAACTTCAACAATTGCACCTTCCATAACATCATAATAATGAATTGCTCCTGGAGACTTATCTGAAGATGATGAAATAATGACTTTTGAAAAATCAGCACTAGTGCTTAATCCTATAACCTTATCTGGAAAAGTTGCTTGAACACTTTCCCTAATATAACCATATGTTTCATCCCAATAAATATATTCCCTTTTTCCTTTCAGATAGGTTAGACCAAGATTAATTTTGTTGTATCTGTCCTGAAGCACTCTCCCAGTTGGATAGCCTTGCCTTGGATTTGAAAAATCAAAGAAAGGATCATGGAAGACTTTTTCTACATATTTATTTTCAACAGTGTCATAAAGCCATAAGGCATTTGTATTTGTATATTCCATAGATTTATCAAGTGATCCATCTGGAAGGACTGCCTGACCAACACCAAATAACATTCTGTTATCAAAATCAAAAGTTAAAGGCATAAAGCATGCTTCTTGATGCTTGCAGGATGCCATTCTTGAATATTTTTTAGTTTTTGGATCCATCAAATAGACATAAGTATATAAACCATCTCGAGCACCATTTGGCTCTCTATCTTTTCTATCGTCATGGTTTGTTATAAAGCCCCTAGCATTTCCATCATGATCGATTAACCATTGTTGATGCCACTCATTCTTGATGTCAGGAACTTCTGCAATTTTCGTTGTTTGTTTTGTATCTAAATCTAACCAATAGAGATCTCTAAATCTCCATGGAAACTGAGGCATCCTATTCATTGTGATAATGATCTTATTTGGATATTGAGGCATTGAATCAAATAACGATGGATACCTAACTCCTTGACCAGTGCTTGTTTGTTTAGCACGAATTAGAGCTTCTCTTTTGCCTGTAACCACATTAATACCATATAGAGAGTAGCAATCGACTGTGCCAGAAGAACCAGCACCTCTATCACAAGATCTACTTACTAATAACGTGTCGTTATTAATAAATGAAGCACTACTTATCCTTGTATTTAATGATGTTCCGGAATATTGTTTTTTTTCCATGGTTTCTAGATTTATCACTACTAGAATTGGAACTGCAACATCTTCCTCGGGCTCAGTAATATCACATGATACATCGCCAGAAGGAATCATAGCCGCAAAATATTTGCCATCTGGTGAAACTGAAACACCAGTTCCTTCTCCATAACAAATAAGTTTATCCAAAGGTATTTTTTCTTGTGAATCTAATGAACTAGAAAAAGAACTTAATGTAAATATTAATGGTAAAAGTATTAAATTTTTCATATTTTTTTATTTATAAGAATTATTGATTAATGTCAGAACAAAAATAATACAAATTTTTACAATTACAGACAATAGAAATGTCAAATTTATTTTACATTTTTTGTTTTATGCTTTCGTTAGGTCTGTATTCAAAACTTGCACCAAATGTGTTTCTGTCAACATCTACAACAGCATCATCATAAACGTCATTTCTTCCTGAAACGTTTACAGTAAATTCTGAAGTAAGAGGAAGTCTGAACTCTACACCAGCAGCTTGTCTATCTCTAGATCCACCACTTTGTACATATCCAGTTCCCCATAATAGACCATCAACAACTGCTTGTGATGGGAATGTATCATATCCCATGTCTTGATATTCAACTACAGCAGCAAAACCAATTGGTCCACCACCTAGCATGCCAAATTCACCAACTAATGATGCAGTCGTGAAGTCAGAGTATGATTCAGCTCTTTCATCATTTGTTCCTTGATAATCTTGGTAAGGGAAATCAACTCCACCAAGAGCAAACTCCCAGTTCATACATGTTGGTTGACCATAGTATGCTGAAAGATAGTATCCAAAATATGGATCTGATGCACTACCAGGAACACCGTCCCAATAACCCATATCAACTAATTCATAAACATCCATCACACAAGGATTACCAAGACCATCAACACCACCGATGTTGAAGTAAAGGTCAGTCATTTCGATATCTAACCAGAGTGTTCCAGCAGATTCCGAGACATAATCATTTGTGGTATGAGAAATATCATATTCCCAACCATTGTTTAATACACCTCTGATACCTAAATCAATAGTATCTGAAGTTTCTTCGTAAGAAGAATCCCATGTAGGCTCTTGGTATTTTTTATAAGAGTAAATATCTTGAACCCAAACTAATTCACCTGGATTGTATGGATGCGGTAGTGAAGCACCTTCAGGTCCATATGCAGAATAACCTGCAGACCATCTTGTAGTTGCACCAGCAGCACCGCCAGAGAATGGATAGAAGAAACTATTCCAGTAAACACCTGTAGTTTCGGTATTAAATTGCATTGCTTTGATATAGAGCTCTGCACTTTCGTTTAGTGTGTATGCACCTGAGAAAAATACTGATGCGTTATCTCTTTCATTCCAAATGGTTTGTGGCGGGTTACCATTACCCATGAAACATAAAGATTGATCAGCTCTTGAGCTTGTTGGTGAAAAGTCACCAATAGTAGCTTCATAGTCACCATCTACATTCGTGGCAGTATCACAAGTAAAACCAGCATTTTCACCGGATGAATTTAAGAACTGAGAAGGACCCCAGTATCTATAACCTGTGTAACCAACGAATCCAAATGGATCAAAAGCTCCATAAGTTCTTACTGAATCCCAAGGGAATCCTTCACCAGGTCCAGCACCTTTTTCGTCATCATAATTATCGTAATCATCTCTATCAGTTGTAAAAAGGGGATCAAGATGAGTGACTTCTGCTGCTATAGTGTATGTGAACTTATTGAATACTCCACCAGTGGTAAATTCAATTCCGTAATCCTGACCACCGCCATCACTGGCATCAAGATATCTACCTGCATTTACTCTAACACTTGTTTCCTCAACACCTTCAACAAGGACAACGTTGATCACACCAGCAATCGCATCAGATCCATAAATGGATGAAGCACCAGCTGTAAGTACTTCTAGTCTCTCTACAGCTGCTAGCGGAATTGAAGCCCAGTTAAATGATGCTGAACGACCATTATATGGAAATGGGTAATCAGCCATTCTTTTTCCGTTAACAAGAACTAAAGTTCTTCCAGGACCAAAGTCTCTGAGGTCAACTACTTGGTTGGCTGGTGTAAAACCTGCTTGGAAGTTTTCACCGAAAGTCTCACCAATGTTCTGTGTTAGGTTTGAAACAGCTTCATAAACAGTACCATAACCTGCTTGGTCAATGTCTGCTCTTGTAATAACTGTTATTGGTGTAGCTCCCTCAATGTCGATTCTCTTAATTCTAGAACCAGTTACGGTAACTTTACCGACATCAGTAACATCCTCATCTTCAGAATCCTCATCATCAGATAATTCAGCTGCTACTTCAACTGATTCAACTTCATCAACTTCTTGGTCTGCAACTGCAGATAATGTAAATGAAAGTGAAAAAATTAGAAAAGCTGAGAAGCTAAA
>CACBQK010000014.1 GCA_902541365.1 uncultured SAR86 cluster bacterium | reverse complement strand
TTCTACCAACAATAACATCAAAGGGTTTAGAGCTATTTAATGATAGTGCTACAAATGATTTTAAAAATATTAAGGATTATCTTGTAGATACAAAAATTAATCCATATAAGCCCCTATTAAAAAGATTAGAAAAAGCTAAAATAAATGAGGAAATTGAAATGGAAGATTCAAATTTAATTAATATCAAAGATTTTGCAAAGGTTGAGCTTCGCGTAGCTAAAATTGTTAAAGCTGATGGTATAGAAGAAGCTGATAAGCTCATAAAATTACATCTTGATGTGGGTGATCTTGGTGAAAGAACTGTTTTTGCTGGCATAAAAAGTGCATATGATCCTGAGAGTCTTAATGGAAGACATGTTGTATTAGTTGCAAATCTTGAGCCAAGGAAAATGAAATTTGGAGTATCGGAAGGAATGGTCTTAGCGTCTAGCAATGATGAGGGATCAATTTATTTAATATCACCAGATGAAGGTGCAAAGCCAGGTCAGTTAGTTAAATAATGAAAGAAACGGATATTTTAATAGTTGGAGCAGGTCCCGTAGGACTTTTTACAGTTTTTGAAGCTGGCCTATTAGGATTAAATTGCACATTAATCGATAACTTAGACAAACCTGGTGGGCAATGCGCCGAGCTTTATCCTGAAAAACCTATCTATGATATCCCAGGAGTCCCATTTCAAACAGCACAAGAACATGTTGATGCCCTATTAAAGCAAATAGAACCTTTTGATTATGATTTAAATTTATCTCAAAGAGTTCAAACAATTTCAGAAGATGGTGACTTTTGGATTGTAGAAACTAATGAGGGTAATAAATTTAAAACAAAAAATATATTCATAGCAGCAGGTGCTGGATCTTTTGAACCAAGAAGACCGGCAAATATTGAAAATCCTGATTTATTTCTCAATAAGGGAGTAACGTATGCCGTAAGAAATATGGATCAATACAAAGACAAAGAAGTATTCATTTTTGGTGGCGGAGACTCTGCTTTAGATTGGACAGTGGAATTAAGTAAAATCGCCTCTCACGTTAGCTTGGTTCATAGAAGAGATCAGTTTAGAGGTGCATATAAAACTGAACAAGAAATGAGAGATTTAGTTAAAAATGAAAAAGTTAGTCTTTTTACACCTCACTTAATCAATGAAATAGTTGGAGACAAAAAAGTAACCGGAGTTAAACTTAAGAACTTCGAAACTTTAGAGATTTCTGAACATAAAGCCGATGAACTGCTATTCCTTTTTGGTTTAAATAAAAAACTAGGTCCAATACTTGATTGGGAGATTGATTTAGAAGATAAAAAAATATCTGTAAATACCACTACTTTTGAAACATCAAAAAAAGGTATATTTGCTGTAGGTGATATTAATCATTACGAAGGAAAGCTTGATCTTATTTTATGTGGATTCCATGAAACAACACTTGCAGTCCAAGAGGCTTTTAAGAGAATAAATCCTGGTGAGAGGGTTCCCTTTGGTTATACAACCTCAAATAAAAAACTTCAAAAAAAACTTGGCGTAATTGATTGAAAGAAAAGTTTAGAAAGTTCCTTCCGGTGGTTGTAGATATGGAAACTGGTGGTTTTGATCCAGTTAACGATGCACTATTGGAAATTGCTATTACTCTTATAGATTATGACAAAGAATTTCGAGTTGGCACCACTCATAGGCATCACATAATACCTTTTGAAGGTTTAAATGTATCTGAGGAATCTCTCGAATTTACCGGCATTGATCTTAATCACCCTCTAAGAAATGCAGTTGATGAAAAAGAAGCTTTAAAAGACCTTTTTAGTATCATCAATAAACATAAGAATAAATATGAGTGCAGTAGAGCTATTCTTGTTGGACATAATGCTCATTTTGATTTGGGTTTTTTAAATGAGTCTATTAAGAGAAATAATATTAAAAGATCCCCTTTCCACCCCTTCTCAGTTTTTGATACTGTATCTATAGGTGGAATTTTTACTGGTCAAACTGTCCTTGCAAGAGTTGCTAAAGAGCTAGGCTTTGATTATGAAAACGAATTGGCTCATTCAGCATCATATGATTCAGAAATTACGGCGAAAGTTTTCTGTAAAATCTTAAATAAAATAGATTAGCCTACTGCATCATCAACAAGTTTTTGAAGCTCGCCTGATTCATGCATTTGCGTAACAATGTCACAACCCCCAATTAACTCACCGGAAATAAAAACCTGAGGAAAGGTTGGCCAGTCAGTTACAGAAGGAAGTGTTGCTCTAACTTCTTGATTTTCTAGGATATCAACAAATGAGAATTGAGCCCCACAATCTATTAATGCTTGTACAGTCTTTGATGAAAAACCGCATCTTGGCTCATATGGCGTGCCCTTCATATAAATGAGCACAGGATTTTCTTTGATTTGTTGTTTAAGTTTTTCTTCTAGGCTCATTTAATTATCTTAATATATTGTGAAAGAACATTATCCAATCCATGGATAAGTGATTCAGTTATTATAGCGTGACCAATTGAAACTTCATCAATAATATTAAGATCAATTAATTCAGGAAGATTTTCTAAGTTGAGGTCATGACCCGCATTAAGTTTTAAATTTTTAGATTTTATATACTTGAAAATCTTATGCATTTCTTCAATGTGTGAAACTCTTTCATCTTTGTTAAGTTTTGCATATGGTCCAGTATAAATTTCTACTGCGTTTACACCCATTTCCAAAGCATAATCTACAGACTCAATATTGGCATCAATAAACATACTTACGTGTGAACAGTCTTCATGGAGTCTTTCTATAATTAATTTCAATTCCTCATCATGATCTCCCCTTATCCAACCATGATCTGAGGTTATTTGATTGTCTTCATCCGGAACAAGTGTTGCTTGATAAGGTTTGATATCTTTAACTAAGTTTTCGTATCCCCTAAATGAACCTTTTTCAGTATTAAATGGGTTACCCTCAATGTTAAATTCAAGATTATTTTCTTTACATAAAGTAGCTAAATCTATGACATCTGATGACAAAGCATGTCTCTCATCTGATCTAGGATGAAGAGTAAGGCCACAAATATCATGCTCCATACAGGATTTAGCAAAATTCACTAATGATGGATAATCTGATCCCCTTGCATTTCTCAGAAGTGCAACCTTATTCAAGTTAACGCTTAAATTTGTTTTATTCATAAAATCTATATTAATTATAACTAATATTTATGTTTTAACTAATATTTTCTTTTATAGTCGAATGAGCTTCTCGTGAAATATTGTGTTTTGATAAAAGATAGCTAGCAAGAAAAAAACACATTACTGGAATAAAGTGATACATATATAAAAGAGTATTCTTGGTAAATTGTGAATTATCAGATCCTAAACTAATATCAAAACCAATTACACTCTCAAGAAATATATAAGGAAAGGCTACCGCAAGGGTATAACCTATTTTGGTAATTGTTGTGTAGTATGCAAACATAGCTCCAGATTTATTAACATCTGATTCTGCCTGCTCTGCATCCGAGACGTCAGCTACCATAGAAATAATCAATGGTGCAGCGCCTGAAAAGGATATTCCATACATTGCCAGAACAAAAAATAGTACTCCTGCTTTTACTGATTCACTTGCATCACTTATATAAAGAACAACAAAAAATTGGAGTAGAAATAGAATCCCAGCATATAGAAGACATAATGATGCAGCAAAATGTTTTGTAAATTTTAGGCCAATATATCTCCATAAAAATATTCCTATCACCGCAAATGAAAAGTTTACGAATATAGCCCTTGATGCGTAATCACCAAGCTCGAGAATAGAGTCCATAAAGATTACAAATAAACCGCCAGTTAAGCTTTGAGCGAAAGCAAGAAGAACGCTTGCCAAAACAAGTCTATTTAAAGTCTTATTCTTAAAGAATCTCTTGAAGGATTTTAGCGGGTTATCGTAATTTGAGGCAGTCCTCTTATCATCTAAAAAAAATAGACCAAGAAATATTGTTAAAGGAATGCCAACCAAAGCGAATACACCAATTGCATTGATCTTTAGAAGAAATGATCCTTCATAGATCTCTATTACTGCAGGTATAGAAATTACAATTAATGTTGCGATGATCGCAATAATTTCTCTCAATGTTAATAATTTAGTTCTTTCATCATATTCAGGAGCGATAAATGATGCCCACGAGAGCTGAGCTATATTGGCAAGGGTAAATCCGCTGTATAGAGTAAATAAAGCAATAAATAAGTACCAACCACTAATAAATTCATCTTGAGGAAAAAAAAGAAAATATGCGCTTAGGCATAAAACAGGTAGCGATAAGAAAATCCAATGTTTATGCTTTCCAAATCTAGAAGGATACCTGTCAACCAATGCACCCATAATAGGATCAGTGAATACGTCTATAATTCTGCCAGCAAAAAAGATTAATCCCACTAAAGAAAGTCCAAGATTATAGTTTGAAGCATAAAAAGGAAGAATATATACAAGGATAGGTATCCCGGTTACTGGAAATGGAAAAACCAATAATGAATATATGATCTTTTTATTGTTTTCTGAAATAACCATTTGGATTAGAATACTATACTTGTAATTAATCTATTTTAAATGGCTAAATTAAATAAAAATCTTTTAAATATTCTGGTCTGTCCTGTTTCCAAAGGGAAGTTAGTTTATGATGAAGAAAATAATGAACTTATCTGCGAAGAATCTAAATTAGCATATCCAATTATTGATGGCATTCCTGCTATGCTCAAAGAAAAAGCTCGTAAGATTTCGTAACATAAAATTTACAATACGTTTCAAAATATATACCTAATAGAAACACTGTTTAGTTATGATTTCATAGTCGATTCAGAAACTTCCCCTGTTTTGATCACTTCGACAAAATATAAGGAGCCGTAAAGGCTCCTTTGTTTTATAATTCAAGTATGCGCCTGTAGCTCAGTTGGATTAGAGTGCTTGGCTACGAACCAAGAGGTCGGAGGTTCGAATCCTTCCAGGCGCGCCATTAATTAGCAGAATTAGCATACTGGTTTAATAGAATGCTTTTTACCTCATCTGGCTCGTCTTTTAGCCTTTCTGAGAAGTATTCATTGTCTTCAAGTTTAAGATCTTTATTCAAAATAGATAAAGCATCTTTATTTGTAGGATGATTATGAAACTGATTAGATATTTCATTAGTTATTTGCTCAGCAACTATCTCATAAGAGTCTGATTCGAAGTTCATTACATTTCCAATATTCAATACTACCGATCCTTTAAAGCCTGATATTCCCCTAGATATACTTTCAAGGTCTTCATTTTCTTTTTTTTCATAAAAGCCGTTTACCTCGGTCTCATAAACCTCTTTAGCTTTATTCAAATCATTTGGATCAAACTCATATGAAATAGATACTGGAATAACCCTCATTTGATTAAAGAAATCAGAAATAGCTAAATCTTTTCTTTTGGTAAGATGGATCATTTTTAGAATTGCTGGATCTGTTATATCTTTACCATCTTTTGCCCTTCCCTCACGTTGAGCAATCCAGATAGATTCATTTTCAACTTTTACTTTATTGATTATGAATTCTGAAACTAGATTGAGTGATCGATAAATTTCTCTCTTTGATGATCCGGATCTAGGTATTATAAAACTCTTATTCAGGCGCATAAGATCTGCAGCCCACTTTTGGTTCATAAGATTACTACCAACAGCAATATTTACAGTAGAAAAGTCATTTTTGTGAAGAGCAAGGTTCAAAAACGCAGGGTCTAAAGTTATGTCTCTATGATTTGAAATAAAAAGATATGAAGTATTTTCTTTAAGATTTGCCAGTCCATTATATGTAAAGCCACTTGATGTATCTTTTATGATCTTTTCCATAATCTTTTCATACATATTTTGGTATTGATGGATTGACTTAATTTTTTTGAATCTTCTGTTGAGATAAAAAGATAAAAATAATCCCAAAAAAGAATTTAAGAAAGTATTGTGGTGACCCCTGGAATGTAAAAAGGCATTTATTACCTTCTTATTAGAGGCAAGTTCACGAAGTTTAGATTCAACTTCGTGATCATAATAAGGCCTTATTTCTTCAAATTTATCCAAGTTGTATAATGATTTTTAAGAGTATTTTACAAAATATATGAAAGATTACCTAAATTATGATGGTTTGGCTGTTATGGCTCATCGAGGCGGCTCTCTTGAAGCTCCTGAAAATACCCTTGAATCATTCAAATACGCTCTAGAAATCGGCTCAGATATCATTGAAACAGACATCCAACTAAGCTCTGATGGCATTCCATATATCTTTCATGATGATGACTTAAAAAGAATTCCTGGTATAGAAAAGAATTTTAATGAGCTTTTAGCTTCTGAAATAGATGAATTAAATATTTTTGATGATTACAAAATACCAACACTTGAAGAAACGCTAAAACAATTCCCTAATACTAAATTTCAAATTGATTTTAAAACAGATGAAGTAGTCGATCCTGCAATTGAGATAATCAATAAGTTGCCACATATTAAAAAGAATTTATGTGTTGCCAGTTTTTCAAGTCAAAGACTGCAAAAAATTAAATCTAAACTTTCTGACGTAACTTATTCAATGGGTCCTCATGAAGTACTTAAGCTCCTTCTTAAAAGCTTTGGAATATATAGAGGTGAAATTAGTGGTGATTGCCTGCAAATACCAATTTATAGATATGGTATTAAGATTGTTACACAGAGATTTGTAGATTTTTGTAAACGTGAAAATATCAAGATTTCTGTTTGGACAATTAATAGTATTGAAGAAATGGACTATCTAATTGGCTTAGATGTAGATGGGATAATAACAGATAAGCCTAAAGCTTTGATTAATCTACTTGCTTCAAGAAATACTTAACAAGAGCTTTTCTTGCAAAATAATACATAGGGAGAATAATAATTGAGCAAATTAGTATTTCTACTCCAATACTATAATCAATAAGAGATCTTATATATCTTGCAATGAATAAACTTACAAGGCCCATTAGTGAATAAAAGATAATTGAATTCTTGCTAAATAATTTCATTTGGATATTTCACGTATCTTAATAGAAACCCGCCGGCAATAAACAACACAATAATTGGTACAAGAGCTATTTGTAGATTATTAAATATACCTATAAACATTCCAACCAATGCAGGACCCATCACAGATCCGGCTCTGCCAAATGTATTGTAAAAACCAAAAAACTCGCCAGATTTATTTGTAGGAATTATTTTGGAGAAAAAGCTTCTCGATGCAGCTTGAATACCGCCCTGGACTGAACCTATCAGTACTGCCATAACATAAAATTCTGAAGAGTTGGTAAGTGCTGTTGAGTAAATAACAACGCATATATAAATAAAAATGGTTGCATAAAGAACAACTTTATCATCATATTTATTACCAATATAAGACCAAAAAAGCGTTGATGGGAATGCAACAAATTGCACTAAAATTAATGCAACAATAATTGCCGATTGATCAATTCCAATGTTTTCAGCAAAAATTGCTGCAAGCGACATAATTGTATGAACACCATCAATATACAAAAAGAAGGCAAATAAAAATAACAGAACATTTTTATTTTTCTGAATATCTTTAAACGTACTTACAAATCCACCAAGAACTTCTTTAAGATTTCCAGTTTTTTCAACTCCACGCTCTTTATAATTAATTGCTAAAGGAAGTAAGAAAATAAACCACCACACTGATACAGTTATAAATGCCCATCTTACTGCTTCAGCTTCATTGCTTAAGCCAAAGGTTTCAGGTTGAAGGACCATGAAAGCATTCAAGGCAAATAACAGCCCTCCCCCCAAGTATCCTAATGCATAACCATAGCTAGATACTTTTGTTAGCTGATCTTCTGAAGCAACATAAACCAGCATTTTGTCATAGAGCACAACTGCTGAAGCAAAAGAGAAAAATGAAATGCCATAGAGAATGAGAGCCATTAACCATTTGCCCATCGGAATAAAGTAAAAGGAGGTAACTGAAACGATTGATAATAAAGTAAAAATTATAAATAGAATCTTTGTTAGTCTTTTATAATCGGTTACTGCACCAATAATTGGGGCTGAAACAAGAATAATTAAATTTATAATTGTTAATGCAAATGCAAGATATTGAGTTGCTTGAAGTGACTCAATACCATTAGACCAGTAGCTTGCATAAAATAGTGGAAAAAATGCAGCTATAACTGTTGTTGCATAGGCTGAGTTACCGAAATCATAGAATATCCAAGACTTAATTTCTTTGTTAAAATCCTTCATAATTCTTTAATTAAATATGAACGATAACGAAACAACGAAGTTCGCAACATTCTTTTTGGTTGGCATAGCACTATTAGTTTTTCTTCTTGGTGTTGGCTCATATTTTTATAGTATATATATGTAACTACCCCGGTGGCCACGAAAGTGGTCTTCCAGCCAGCAGATGTAAGTGAAGATGAAAGACTGACTGTCCGGCTTTCGCACCATTATTGATAACAATCCTAAAAGCATCTTTTGTTTCATGATCTTCCGCAATTTTATTGGCGGCAATAAGAAGCTTTCCTAACAATTCACTATCATTGTCATCTGATAAAGATAGTTGAGGAATTTCTTTTTTGGGGATTATTAAAATATGAATAGGAGCTTGAGGATTAATATCATTAAAAGCTATGCAAAAATCATCCTCATATAAAATATCTGTCGGTATTTCTTTATCGATAATTTTTTTAAAGATGGTCATACTTACATGAAGACTCTTGGCAGAACCCTAATAGCAATATAAAAAATTCCTGCGGTCATAACGAGACCTAGAAAAATTACTAAAAGATCTCTTAAGAATGCCGTTAGCCTTCCATTTCTTTTAGCTTTTACTAAATTAATTATAAAAAATGTAATGGCTAAGAGTGATGCGGTAAGTATTAATATTTGAATCATAATAAATCTATAAAATTGAGCTTAATCCTGTAGTGAGTATTATAAGGCCAAAACCCCATACCGAAATAGCTAAAATAGATGCTCTGTAGAATTTCATAAATTCCATACCTGTCATCCCAATTAAAAATGGAACAATAGCCCTCATTGCCGGAATAAATCTACCCAACACTACTGTAAGTTGACCAAATCTATCAATAAAGTTATTTCCTCTCTCAATAATACTTTCTCTTTTTTTAAAAAACTTTGTCTCAAGCACCAGTGGACCAAATCTTTTTCCTAATACAAAACTAATGACATCACCCGCATGCGCTCCAATCATAGCTAAAGGAACTATGCTATATAAATCAAGAAGATTGTTGTTATAAAGAAATACGCAAATTGAAAAAAGAATTGCACTTGATAGAATGCTACCGACGATCACCAAAGACTCTGCAAAAGCAAAGACAAGAATCAATACATACGAGTATTGTAAATTATTCGATATAAACTCTAGGACGTTATCTAGTGACATCTAAAGCATCAAGAACATCTTTGAATGAGACAATTTTGAAGTTTTGTCTTTTAGTTCTATACCCATCTTTATTAAAACCATCTTGGGCAATCATAATGCCTTCTGGATACTCTTCACCCAGATTGTAGTTGATTGTTTCTATACCATCAGTATCAGTCACATTGTCTATACTTTTTGAAGAGCCAATTCTAAAACTTGTAATATAATCATAAGGATAATTTCTATCATACAGATTAAACTTACTATCTCCCTGAGAGGATAAAATTAAATAACCTGAATTGTTTGGTGTTTTATATAGTGATACGCCCTCTGGATCACCGCCGATTTGACCTTCCCTAGAATCGACAATATAGGGCTCAGAAAAATCAAAACTATCATCGAGTCTATAAGCTTTTAAAACCCCTCTTACCTCTTCTTCTGATATAAAAAGGGTCCTATTTAAATCATCATAAACACACCCTTCGGATTCTCCACCATTATTAAAAGTTGTTATGAGATCAAGGCCATTCTCTGTTAGGTTCCATACTTCTACCCGTGGACCAGTGTCTTCTGTCAGAAAAGCAACTAATCCATACTTTGGATCTATTCCAGCACATATACCATATACGATAATATCTGATTTGCCTCTAAATGATGGTTTTGATGGAACTTCCCATGAGTTATTTTCAAGTTTTTCTCTTGTTTCATTATCTTCAAATACCCATAAATCAACCGATCCTAACGTTCTATTAGATGCAAAAAGGAAAGTGAAATCCGAGACATTCTCATCATCTCCAACATTGATAGTTCTTGTATCAATGTTATTAATGTTACCAAGATTTGTATAGCTCAGTTCTTGCCCTTGAAGGTTGTAACTATAAATTCCACTTTTTTTATCAGTACCAAAGATGATTGAATTTGAGGGATTTCTCTTATTTACCCATATTGCAGGATCATCTGCAGCATCACCCTTAGTTACAACAGGTGGTGTCTCATAAATTGCCTCAACCTCAACAATTTCTGAATTGATTGAAACAGATAAGAAAAAGGCAAGTATAAAACTTGCCTTTTTAAGATAAAAATAATTTTTAATACTTGTAAGTGAAACCAACTGTCGCACTTCTACCGTATTCATCATATTGAGAAAGCCTTGATGGGTTACCCCAGTAATAGTATTCAGGTTCATCATTTATATTTATAAGATCAAATTTAAGGGTTAGATTATCATTCAAATAGTACTTTGCTGTAAAGTCTAATTGTGAATGATCATCAGTAAATCTAATATTATCATAATTTAAATCTTCAACGGTTGTCTCAATATCATCATCAGCTAAATAGTCCAGATAGTCACTTCTTCGGGCCATTGAAAGTCTCATATCTATATTTCCTTTATCGTAACCAATTGAAATATTACTCGTTCTATCAGCTAATTTTCTAAAAGGAACTGTAAACACACCATTATCGCTTGGGATGTCACTCGAAGCATCTATATCAGTTATATTTACAGATATGAAAAGACCATCAAAAGGATCTGGAAGAGAGTCAAACTCTCTGAAAAGGTTAAACTCCATTCCATCAACAGTTGAAGATTCGCTGTTAACATAAGTTAGAAGTTCACTAAAGTTATAACCTGCAACAACACCTTGTGTTAATTGGGGATAAATTGCATTGTCTATATTTTTCTTAAATAGTCCGAATGAAACGGCACCATTATCGCTATACCTTTCGATAGTTAAATCAAAATTATCAGCCTCATAAGGATCGAGATCAGGATTACCCATTTCACCTTCATAAGTTCCGTCAGCTTCAAGTTCGATATCAGCTACAGGAGCAGATTCACCAAAACCTGGTCTTGAAAGAGCTCTAAAAAAAGCACCTCTAACAATGGTGTTGTCATTTAAGAAATATTTAACATTTATGCTTGGTGAAACAAATGTGTAATCATTGCTTCCTGAAATAATATCGTCTGGATCCCCATCATTGTAACCAATTGTGCTAAAGCTAGTATCTTCGACTCTAATACCCGCAATTACAATTGCATTATCAAATTCAAATGTACCCATTCCATAAAATGCAAAAATATCTTCCTCGGATACATAATCGTCTCCAAAATCGCTAGTCCCATACGGTCCAAACGTTCCCTGTAATGCATAGATTGTTGCTGGATCAGCCATTGGTCCAAATCTAGTTGGCCAAGGCCAATTCAATGGAGTCAAATTAGGATTATAATCAGCTTGAGTTGTATCAGGTTCCCATCCATAACCCTCAACATTTTTCTCTTTCTCTCTTGTACTGTATTTGAGACCCCATTTTACTGTTGTTGGAGTATTCATTACTTCAAAACCATCTTTAGTAAAATCTACTTTTATTGAAGATTCAGTATCTTGTATAACGGAATCCTCTTCTTCAATTTCATCAACGCCTAGTTCAGAAGGGTCATAAATAGCTTGTGCGCCTTCAGTTAAAACCATGTAAGGTCTCTTTGGGTCACTATAGTCAAAATATCCACATGGGCCCCCACAATCATCAGCATCAAAGGTGCTGCTTCTAAACTTAGCATCGACATTATCTGTATCATCTTCTTCAGCAAATGAACTAGTAAAAGCAAACTCTGTGTCCCAACCATTGGTTATAGTATTTCCGCCAAGAATAAAAGTTCTTATTGTTCGTACTTCTTCTCTTACCCTTACTTCAGCATCTCTTCTTATTTCAGTAATTGTACTTCCTGTAGCTGTGACATCAGTTTGATCATCTCTCATTCTGTATTCATCTTTGTACCTTAACTCATCATCCACGTACTCATTCCAAAGTATATTTGCGAATAATGAAGTCTCGTCGTTTAATCGATAATCAATATCATATGTAAGGCCTAATCTCTCTCGTGTTAAATCATAATATCTACTTTCAAAATCGTCAGCTATTGCATAGTTACCATTATCAAATAGATCCCAAGCAGGGAAACCTGTCTCGTTGTTGAAAGTTTCAATTTGTTTTTCTGAAGAAGTAAAACCAATAATATGTCCAACATTTTCAGAGATCATATCTCCATATGTCACAGAAAATTTAGGGTTATTACTATGTGAGATATGTTCATTCCAAAGTGTGTTAGCTTTTACTTTAAAATAAACTCCATCCAAATCCAGGGCACTTTTAGTATTAAATTCAACTCTACCACCAATAGAATCTGCATCTTGATCTGGTGTCAAAGACTTATAAACTTCAATTGAGTCTAGAAGTTCTGTTGGAAGACCATCAAGCATTACCTTCCTTCCTCCTTCAGGAGCTGGAACTAGTGCTCCATTAACAGCGATTGTATTTAAATCTCCAGATAAACCTCTGATAGTTACATACCTGCCTTCACCTTGATCGTTTTCAACCGAAATACCTGAAATCCTTCTTAATGCTTCTGCAGCCGTAGTATCAGGAAATTCACCCAATGCATCAGAATCAACAACAGATACAATCTGATTAGATTCCCTCTGCTTTTCAATAGCTGAGATAATACTGGCTTTTGTACCAACAACAACCACCTCTTCAACCTCTTCTTGAGAAATTAAAAAAGGTATAAATAGAATTGTGAATAAGATAGAAAAATGTTTCATTAGATGTCCTCAAATTTAAAACATTTTTATACTAGTTTTCTAATGTTACAAAACTGTTACAAGAATCCGACTTTATATAGAAGTTTTTTTTTGTAATAATTATATTTTATTTAACATTTGTCTATTTTTTTATGATTGCAAAGCAAAAAAGAAGTAAAGATAGAGTTGAGAAAATCATATCAACTGCAAAATTAATATTGGAACATGGCGAAGTTGCCGATATAACAATTGCTAGAATTTCCGAAATGTCTAATCTTAAAAGAACTTCTACATATAAATTTTTTCCGACTCCAGATCATATAAAGTCATATTTGCAAAACGAATTAATAAAAGAAAGTTCATTATTTATAAATTCAAATACCCAGAAGCCTGAATCAAATGAACTTCAAAATATCTTAAATGAATTGGTTACTTCATTAATTAATTATTTTAATGAATCCTCACC
>CACBQK010000013.1 GCA_902541365.1 uncultured SAR86 cluster bacterium | reverse complement strand
AGCTGCACTAGGACATGATGTAGTGATTATCTTAGGCTTATTCTCAATTTTTGCCTGGGATTTTGATCTTTCTGTTTTAGCTGCTCTTTTAGCAGTAATAGGTTACTCACTTAACGACTCAATAGTTGTATCTGATAGGATTAGAGAAAACTTTAGATCAGAAAGGGCTTTAGGTTCTGAAGATTTAATAAATCTCTCCCTTAATCAAACCCTAAGTCGAACAGTAATTACATCTTTAACCACATTGCTTGTTTTGTTTGCACTATTTTTCTTTGGTGGCGAAGCAGTAAGGGGATTTAGTTTAGGTCTTATTATTGGTGTTCTCATTGGAACATACTCATCACTTTATATTGTTACAACAATACTTATTTCATTAAATTTATCTCAAGAAGATATGGCTGTGCCTGATGTTGAGGGTGCAGAATTTGATGATATGCCCTAATTTTCACTTTCTAAATTTGATTCAACAGCCTTAAGAATTGGTTTAAAACATTTTGGGGAGCAGCAAACAATATTCTCGCTACCATGATACTTTGGGTTTCCATGAAAGTCAGAAAGAAGAGCTCCAGCTTCTTCAGCAATAACTATTCCTGCAGCAACATCCCATGGCTTGAGGCCATTACCCCAGAAACCATCTAGTCTTCCAGCAGCAATATAAGCTAAATCTAAAGCAGAGCATCCTGTTCTTCGAATAGTTATTTCGTTTTTATAAAGCTCCATAAATGTTCCAAGCAAGTTATATTTATAATTTTGTTCTGGAGTACTTCGTGAACTACAACTTAGTAAAGCATCTGTAAGATTTTTTTGATCACTTACTCTAATCCTCTCTCCGTTTAACTGAGCACCTTTGCCCTTGGATGCAGAAAATTCTTCTCTTCTTGTTGGATCTATTATGACTCCATGAGTAGGGACTCCATCCACGGAGGCACATAAAGAAATACAATAATGAGGAAATCCATTAATGAAATTTGTAGTTCCGTCAATTGGATCAAGTATCCAGGTCACATTTGAGTTATTAATTTCCTCACCTGACTCTTCGCCTAAAAAATTATGTTCAGGATAGTAAGATTTTATATCCTCAAATATTATTTGCTCAACTCTTCTATCAACCTCTGTCACATAATCAGTAGATCCTTTTTTCTCTACTTTAAGCTTATGAAGTTTTTTAACAGCAAATTCTAACTCTACCGCTCCTTTTCGAGCAGCCATTAGTCCGATATTTAATAATGCTGGTTGATTCATCTCGCATATTGTAATGGAAATATTCATAATAACGATATGAATGATATAAAAAATCAGATTGATATTGTTTTAGTAGAAACCTCTCATCCAGGGAACATTGGCTCAGTTGCCAGAGCGATGAAAACAATGGGACTTAAAAACCTCATATTGGTTAACCCAAAAGAATTTCCAAGCAAAGAAGCATTTATGCTTTCTGGTAATGCGCAAAATGTAATTGAGGAAGCTATTGTAGTGGATACTCTTGAGGAAGCCATTAAAGACAGTACAAATATTTATGCAACTTCTGCAAGAACTCGAACCATCTCTTGGCCTATCATTACAGCAGATCAGGCGGGTATAGAGATAAATAAGAATGTTAATAAAGATTCCAGAACATCAATAATTTTTGGCAGAGAGGATAGGGGGCTAACTAATGATGAATTGCAAAAGGCTAACAAGCATATCTTGATTCCATCAAGTGAAGAGTATCCAGTTCTAAATATTGCAATGTCAGTTCAAGTTATCGCATATGAAATTTTTAAAAATTCTAATATTGAAATTGATACTGAGTGGCAAGATTATCCAGAACTTAATTCTGAGGAATTAACAATGTTAATAGATCACTTTGTTGATACAAGCTATAAACTTAATTTGTTTGATGAGGAGAATGCAAAGAAAATTCTTATCAGAATTAAAAGAATGTTTACAAGACTCAAACCTGACAAGATGGAAGGAAATTTCCTTCGTGGATTTCTTACAAGGATTAATAAAAAAATTAAGTAATCAATATTTGAAAGAAGCTTTTAAATGATTATAATTACGGCTCCTGTCCCGTTCGTCTAGAGGCCTAGGACACCGGGTTTTCATCCCGGCAACAGGGGTTCGACTCCCCTACGGGATGCCAATTTCTTAAAAGCCCTTTAATTAGGGCTTTTTATAAAAATTTTTTATGAGGAAAAATATATATGAACAGTTATTCAAACATTGTTAGATTCATTGTTAAAGAGGGTAATGAAGAAAAATTTTTAGAGGTTTTTAATACTTTTGTTATGCAAGAAGGTGAAAATTATTCCATCCTAGTTCATACGGGTGATAGAGAGTATGTAGCTGTGGGTGCTTGGGAGTCTGAGGATGCAATGGTTAATGCAAGACCTGCAATGATAGGCAATCTTGATCAAATGAGAGACTTGCTTGAGGAGATTTCTCCTGAGCTTGGCGTTACAGACCCAAGGTCAGGAAAAATTCTTATAGAGTGGAACTAGACTCTTTAAGAATTAACAGAATACAAAATTCCCAAATGAAAAGGGGTATTCGAAAATATATTTTATTTTTAGTAGTTTTTGCAGTCACATTAGATGCTGAATTTGATAAAAATAACTCTCTTATAGAGTTTTATGGTCTATCAGACGACAAGATCAATATTGTTATAAAAGATAATATTGATATTGAAGGAGAAGTAACCTCTGCAGGTTCAATAGCGCTCAAAGATAATATAGCCAGTGAAAATGCTTTCATAATTCAAAAACTTATAGATGCAAACTACAATATTGCTGGTAAAGCTAATCTTTCAGAATGGGCTAATTTCAGAAGTGAAGAGTCTGTTAGTGGATGGTCAAGCCTAGGCGGTCAAACTACTCACTATTTATTTAATAACTTTAATCCATGCGGATCAAGTTCAGGTTCTGCAGTAGCTGTTGCTTCTGGAATCGTTGATATTGCCATTGGTACTGAGACTAATGGATCAATCTCATGCCCATCTTCGATAAATGGCATTGTGGGGATGAAACCTACTGTTGGTCTAGTCAGTAGATCAGGAATAATACCTATTTCCAAAACTCAAGATACTGCTGGGCCAATGGGGAAATCAGTTAAGTCAGTTGCGAAAACTCTCGAAGTAATTTCTGGATATGATCCAGATGATCCTGCAACAAGTCGAATACCAGATAATTTTGTTTTTGATTTTTATTCAGATTTAGATAATGCCAACCTTGAGGGAAAAAGATTTGGTTTACTTGACTCAAACAACTCAAGCGATGAGGTTAAAAGACTTCATAATGTACTCATTTCATTCATAGAATCTAGAGGCGGCTTAGTTATAAGATTCGATGATTTAAGGAGATATCCAGGAGATGATGAATATTTTCTTCTTAAATATGAATTTAAGCATGGACTTGAAAGATATTTAGCTGATGCAAATTCACAAATGAAAACTTTAAAAGAAATTATTGAATTTAATGAAGTCAATAAAGAAAAAACTATGCCATTCTTTGATCAAGGAATATTTTATTCATCTCTTGAACTTTCTGAGGAACATGAAAGATATAAAAAAGCCCTTCAAGTACTAATGGAAACAAAAAACCAATCACTTAATATTCTTAATGAATATAAATTAGATGCTTTTGTAGGCTTAACCAGAGGCCCAGCATGGAAAATTGATTATAATGGTGGAGATAGGGTTGCTGCTGAAGAAGTTCCAAGCTTTGGAAGTGGCGGTTTTGCAGCAATTGCAGGACTACCTCACATCACCATCCCTTTCTTTCAAATTGGTAGATTCCCAATTGGTGTTTCATTAATCGGTGAAGAATGGTCTGAGAAGAAGTTAATTGAATTAGCTTATGTATTTGAGCAAGAAAATGAATATGAATTATATTCAGGTGGTAATAAATCTAAACATGGTTGCAAAATAAATTTACTTCCGCCGAAAGGAAGATTTAAAACAAGTTACCAAATATTTTCAGATTGCGATACTTCAAAAGCTATAGTTCCTCTCTACAAAGCAAAACCAAATTATCCTAGAAGAGCCCAAGCTAATGGAATTATGGGTTACTCCATTATAGAATTTGATATGCTTGAAAATGGTGCAACAGCTAATCAGAAAGTTGTGGAAACATGGTGTGGAAACGTTGGTTATGATGGAAAACTTTACTGGTTTCAAGAAAAAGATGGATATATAAATTGGGCCAGAGACTCTAATGGAGAAAAATTATATCTTCCAAAAGGAGCCTATGATCCGATACCGTGTGAATTTTTTAATAAAAGCTCCCTTGATGCTGCAAAGAAATTACAGTACAAAAATGAATATGGTTTTCCAATATCAGGACTTAAACATAAATTTACATACATAATGGAAGGACAATCTTTTAAGAAACAATAAAAAAATAGGATTATATAAATTTAATAACAAATTTTGCCAATATAATTAATAGCCAAAAATCTGATATTATTTTTTTAGCTTAAATTATGGAAACTACATTACTGAAAACATCTTTTTTTATAACATTATTATTTTCATCATTGCTGTCATCAAATGAAGTTATTGTCATAGATGTGAGGTCACTCGAGGAAGTAAAAACCGGAATTATTGAGAGTGCAATTCACATTGAGTGGACTGAGATAGAAAAAGAAATAAGCAATAAAGATATCTCAAAAGATCAATCAATATATCTCTATTGCAGAAGTGGTAACAGATCTGGAAAAGCAATGGCAATTCTTGAAAAAATGGGATTCACAAATGCAAAAAATGTTGGCGGTATAATAGAAGCGGCAGAAAAACTAGATAAGAAAATAGTTAAATATTCAGAATAATTAATATCAATAAGTGTTAAAATCATCCCATGAAATCTGGTAAAGATTTTGATCCTATCGAAACAAGGGAGTGGATCGAATCACTTGATGATGTAATTGACGATCAGGGAACTGAAAGAGCATCATTTCTATTAAATGAGTTAGCTAAACATCTCATGGATAAGGGGGCTGTACCTTCCTATAATTTAACAACACCATTTAAAAACACCATCTCTCCTGAAAATGAGGCAATGATGCCAGGTGATCTTTTTATGGAGAGAAGAATTAGATCGCTAATAAGATGGAATGCTCTTGTTACTGTATTAAGAGCAAACAAAAATGATGACGAACTTGGCGGACATATTGCAACTTTTTCATCAGCAGCAATGCTTTATGACATTGGCTTTAATTATTTCTTTAGAGGGCAAGAAAGCGAAAATGATGATTTAGTATATTTTCAAGGACACTCCTCACCAGGTATTTATGCAAGAAGTTTTCTTGAAGGGCGTCTAAGTGAAGAGGATTTAGATAATTTTAGAAGAGAAGTTGATAAACCAGGACTTTCTTCTTATCCACATCCATGGCTGATGCCTGACTATTGGCAATTCCCAGTCGTTTCAATGGGGCTTGGTCCTATTTCTGCTATCTATCAAGCTCATGTGATGAAGTATCTTCATGCGAGGGGATTAAAAGATTTAGGTGATAGAAAAATTTGGGGATTTTGGGGAGATGGTGAAATGGATGAACCAGAGTCCTTGGGAGCTATTGGTTTAGCTGCAAGAGAAAAATTAGATAATTTGATCTTTGTTATAAATTGCAATCTACAAAGACTCGATGGTCCAGTTAGAGGAAACGGAAAAGTAATTCAGGAATTAGAAAGACAATTCAGAGGATCTGGTTGGAATGTTATTAAAGTTGTTTGGGGTCGACTTTGGGATCCTATTATTGCAAAAGACAAAGAAGGACATCTTCAAAAAATAATGGATGAAGTCGTAGACGGTGAAATGCAAAATTTTAAAGCCAAAGGAGGAGCATACACTCGTGAAAATTTCTTTGGCAAACATCCCGAAGCACTTAAATTAGTTAAAGGTCTATCCGATGAAGAGATCTATAAATTAAATAGAGGTGGCCATGATCCTTATAAGGTTTATGCTGCCTATCACGAAGCAGTGAATCATAAAGGAGCACCCACAGTTATTCTTGCACTCACAACAAAGGGTTATGGTGTTGGGTCAAGAGAAGCAGACAATACCACTCATCAAGTAAAGAAACTTTCGTTAGACAATATAAAGATTTTTAGAGATCGATTTGATATACCTGTCTCTGATGATGAGATAGAGGATCTTCCATATGTAAGGCCAAAAGAAGATTCTCCTGAAATAAAATATCTAAAGGAGACAAGAGAAAAACTTGGTGGACCAGTCCCAAAAAGAAGAGAACATTCTGATACTCTTCAACTAAAAAATAAAGATGCCTTTAAAGTTCTTCATGAAGGTAGCGGTGAAAGAAAGGTATCAACTACAACAAACTGTGTTCGAATTATGAATAACCTTATCAAGGATGAAAACCTTGGAGAGCGAGTGGTGCCAATAGTTCCTGATGAGGCAAGGACATTTGGCATGGAAGGCATGTTTAAGCAAATAGGTATTTATTCCTCAGAAGGCCAGCTATATGAACCCGAAGATGCTGATCAAGTTATGTGGTACAAAGAATCTGAGACTGGAGTAATGCTCGAAGAGGGAATCACTGAAGCAGGTTCATTTGCTGCTTGGACTGCATTGGCAACCTCTTACTCTAATCATAATTTGACCATGATTCCTTTCTACGTCTTTTATTCAATGTTTGGTTTTCAAAGAATACATGACTTAGCATGGGCTGCAGGTGACGCTCAGGCGAAAGGTTTTTTAATAGGAGCAACATCAGGAAGAACAACACTAAATGGTGAAGGTCTTCAGCACCAAGATGGTCACAGCCATATCCTTTCATCAACTATTCCAAACTGCAAATCTTATGATCCCGCATATGGTTATGAACTAGCTGTAATTATCGAACATGGTTTGAAGGAGATGTATAAAGATAAAAAGAATTATTTTTACTATTTAACTGTTACTAATGAGAGATATGTTCAACCGCCCAAACCAAAAGGTAAGGATGTTGACAGCAATATCATTAAAGGAATGCATAGAATTTCTAAAACTAAAAAGCCTCAGATAAGGCTGCTTGGGTCTGGAGCAATCTTAAATGAGAGTTCTAAAGCAGCTGACATATTAAGTCGTTTTAACATTGAAAGTGAGGTTTGGAGTGTAACCAGCTTTAATATGCTCAGAAAAGATGGAATGGAAGTTGAGAATGAGAATATTAAAAATCCTTCAAACAAAGCAAAAGAATCTTTTGTTGCAGAATCGTTTAAAGAACATGACATACCAACTGTGGCATCAACAGATTATATGAGAGCCTATTCTGAGCAAATAAGACCATATATAAATTCTTCTTATTACACACTTGGAACCGATGGTTTCGGCAGAAGTGATAGCAGACAAAAGTTACGAGAGTTTTTTGAGGTAGATGCTAAGAGTATTGTTATGACTGCAGCCTATGCACTTTACAAAGAAGGCCAACTTAATAAAAAAGAACTTCAAAAGATTTATAAAGAAATCAAAGTAAATAAAAATAAGATTTCACCTTGGAATATATAAATGAAGCAAGTAATTAAGATTCCAAGCCTAGGTGATGCAGAAAATACCGAAGTTATAGAAATCTGCGTTAATCCTGGTGATAGTGTTGTTTCAGAGGATTCAATTGTTGTTCTTGAATCTGAAAAAGCTGCAATGGATGTACCCGCTTCTAAAAATGGAATTGTAAAAAAGGTTCTTGTAAAAATTGGAGATGAGGTAAAGGAGGGAGATGACTTCTTAGAAATTGAAATTACTGAAGAAGAAATCAAAGAGGATGATTCCGAAAAAGAACTTAAAAATGATACTCAAGAAGATGATCATGCTGAAGTAGAAGAAATCATCGAAGAGAAAAAAGTAGAAGAGATTATTAAAGAACCAAAATACGAATCTTCTGCATCTGGAATTTATGCTGGTCCTGCAGTAAGAAAACTATCACGTGAATTTGGAATTGACCTGAATAAAGTAATTGCTACAGGTCCAAGAAATAGAATTCTCAAAGAAGATCTTCATAAATTTGTTAAATCAAAACTTGAAGGTTCCTCAGCTGGAATACCTATGATGCCTAGCATCGATTTCTCAGAGTTTGGTAATGTCGAAGAAATTGATTTAACTAAATTCCAAAAAACTTCAGCGCTTAATCTTCAACAGTCTTGGATAACAATACCTCATGTCACTCAGCATGATGAAACTTCAATCGATGCACTCTTAACTGTCAGAAAGTCTCTTACAAAGAAGCACAAGGTTAAGGTTTCACCCTTGGCTTTTTTTGCTAAAGGCATCTGTAAGCTTCTTGAGGAGTTTCCATTATTCAATTCATCAATAGATATGAATACCATGAAAATAATAAAAAAAGATTTTATTAATCTTGGTATAGCTGTTGATACTCCTCAAGGCTTAATTGTTCCAAATATAAAATCAGCTAATAAGATGTCTATAAGAGAAATATCTGATGAGATTGCCAGGCTTGCTGATCTATCTAAATCAAGGAAGATCAGAGTAGATGATTTGAAGGGATCAACTTTTACAATTAGCTCACTTGGGAGTTTTGGCGGTAAATTTTTTACACCCATTATTAATCCACCAGAGGTTGCTATATTAGGCATTTCAAAGAGTTATGATTCAGTTTTGCTAGAAGATGAAAAAACAGTAAGCACAACTAATCTTCCAATATCTCTTTCCTATGATCACAGGATTATAAATGGGGTAGAGGGTGTAAAATTTACAACAAGATTCTGTGAAATATTATCTGATATTAATTACTTTGAGGAGAATTTTTAAGGATAGCCTCTTTAGTACCATCTTCATTAAACTTAACAATTAGAGGTTGCCATTCCTCTCCATCACACATGAATGCTAAACAACCTTCAACCTTTAGAATACCGTTGTCATTTAAATATAAATTAGATTTATAACTATTACCGCTCCTTGGATCATATATTCTTCCGCCTTTGAAGGTTTTTTGATCTTTATTTTTGATTTCAAACTCACTTAACAAATCAATGCCAATAATTGTCCTTTTTCTGAGAGATTTATCTTTATTATTATCATCAAGAATAGACTCTGGATCGACTCCATCTTCAACAAATACAGTTACAATCTTGCCACAAACTTGATTATTGCAATTCTCAATTTTAACTATGGATCCAGAAGTAAGCCAGTATCCAAATATATTGTCATCTGCAAAGATATTTGAATTTAAAAACGATAAAATTAGAAATAAAATATATTTTTTCATATCAACTAATAATTAGGATTAATGAGTAATTTTGTCACACATTTAGAATGTTCGAAAGCCGGAGATTGCTATGATCATGAAGAAATAAATAACTTATCAAAAATTAACAAACCATTGTTTGTAAAATATGATTTAGAAAGACTTAAAAATAGTTATACAAGAGAAGATTTCGTTAATGATTTTTCATCCCTTCCTGGATTTTGGAAGTATCAGTATTTGCTTCCGCTTAAAAATAAAAGCTCGGTTATTGATTTGGGAGAAGTAATAACACCTTTAGTAAGAATCAGTAAATATGAGAATCTCTTCATGAAAGATGAGGGAAGATTGCCAACAGGTTCTTTTAAAGCAAGGGGGCTTGCTCTTGGTGTTGCGAGAGCAAAAGAGTTAGGTATAAAAAAGATAGCTATTCCAACAAATGGAAATGCTGGTGCCGCACTCGCTGCATATGCAACTGCATCTGGCATTGAATCATTTGTTTTTTGTCCGAAAGATACTCCTTCAATCAATATAAAGGAAGCGGAAATACAAGGTGCAAAAACTTTCACTATTGATGGTCTTATTAATGATTGTGGATTGATAATTGCAAAGCATAAAGAAAAGGAAGGCTGGTTTGATATTTCTACTATGAAAGAACCTTACAGATTAGAAGGAAAGAAAACTATGGGATTTGAACTTGCTGAGCAATTTAATTGGCAATTACCAAAAAATATATTTTATCCCACTGGAGGTGGTACTGGATTGATAGGAATGTGGAAGGCATTTAATGAATTAAAAAAATTACATTGGATTGATTGCGATCTCCCAAAAATGTTTGCAGTTCAATCTTCTTCATGCGCGCCAATAGTAAAGGCATTTGATCAAGAGCTAGATTATGCAAATCCTTGGCCAAATGCCAAAACATTAGCTTCGGGTATCAGAGTTCCTGAAGCAGTTGGTGATTTTTTAATATTAAAAACTATTAGAGAATCAAATGGCCATGCTCTTGCTGTTGATGATCAAGAAATTATTGAAGAGAGAGATAATTTAGCAAACAAATATGGTTTTTTATCTTGTCCTGAGGGTGCCGCGACATTAGCTGGTTATAATAAAGCTCTGCAGCTCGGGCTGATAGATTCAAATGAAACAACAGTTTTATTTAACTGTGCTACAGGACTTAAATACCCGATGCCGGAAGTGAATAACAAATTTAATGACCAATAAATTAAACTTTTTAAATCCATTTTCTAAAAAATATAAAAAAGTATTAGCCTTTGATGGTGGGGGCGTTCGAGCCATTATGGGAGTTTATTTTTTGAGAAAATTGGAGGAAGAATCGTCAAAAAGCATTTTTGAGTCTTTTGATTTATTCATAGGCACCAGTGCAGGAGCAACTAATGCATTAATGTTAGGAATGAATGGCTCTAATATTGAGGATCTTGAGAAATTTTGGACTATTGAAAACTTAAAAAGAATTATGAATCAATCCTTCATTGACAAAACCTCAATATTTCAGACGAGACCAAAATATTCAAATGAGGGAAAGAAAAAGATCCTTTATAATTTTTTTGAAAATAAAAAAATAGGAAGTTCATTAAAGCCTGTTGTTGTCACTGCCTATGATCTTGAGGCAAGAAAACCAATTCTTTTGTCAAGTTATGGTGATCCGGAAGTAACTGCAGTTCAAGCTGCAAATGCATCAAGCGCTGCTCCAATTTATTTCCCAACAGCAAGCATGGAAGACGGGAGATGGTTAATAGATGGAGGAATTGCTACAAATAATCCTTCCTTACTTGGATATGTCGAAGCAAAAAAGATATTTTCTACCAACCATATTAAGGTACTAGGAATCGGAGCAGGTTTAAATAAGAGAAAGATCAGTGGAAGAAATTCTAGGAACTGGGGAGCTCTGGGTTGGTTTAGACACGATATACTCGGAATAATGCTGGAATCAAGTTTACAAAATGAAATCTTAAAAGACTTGATTGGGGATGATTATCTTCGAGTAAACTCACCAATTGGCAATGTTAATAGAAGAATGGATGATATGTCTGACAGAAATTTAAGGAGAATTAAGGAACTGGCAGATGATTGGTGGCTAAAATTTGGAAAAAAATCTATTAATTTAATAAATTCTTAAACTATCTGTACTACATTGCTTAAATCTGATGTACACTCACGATTCATTCATTTTTTTATAAGGACATCTATGAATATTTACGTCGGAAACCTACCTTGGTCTATTGATGATCAGCAGTTAGAAGATCTTTTCAAAGAGCATGGTGAGGTCACCTCAGCAAGAGTTATTACTGACCGTTTTACTAAAAGATCAAGAGGCTTTGGCTTTGTTGAAATGGAAAGCGGAGCTGAGGATGCAATTCAAGCTTTAAATGACTCTGAAGTTGAGGGAAGAAAGCTTGTAGTAAACGAATCAAAACCTAAAGAAGATAGATAGTCAAATAGCCTCGAATGTGGCTTAAAACTTGACAGACAAGCCTTATTTTTATTCAATTGACATACATTTTATTCACTTTTAGGGGAATTCATGAATATTAAAAACTTTTTAATGATTTCAATGGTGTTATTTATGGCACCAAATTTTGTTTTTGCTCAGGATAATGATGAAACAGCTGATGTTGAAGAAGTCATTGTTACTGCTACTAAGCGAGAGACTAATTTGATGGAGACGCCTCTTGCGGTTTCAGTCATAACTCAAGAGCAAATGGCGCTTCAAGGCCTTTCAAGAATATCAGATTTATCATCACTCGTTCCAAACTTAGTTGTTGGAAATTCAGGGGAAGATTCTGGTGTTTCTATTGCAATTAGAGGAATTAGTTCAAACAATTATACGGAATTAGGAGATCCTTCTGTTGCCATTCATGTTGATGGTATGTATACACCAAGAGCACAAGCTGCTTTGGCTTTGGCGCATGATATTGAAAGAATTGAGGTGCTAAGAGGTCCTCAAGGAACGCTGTTTGGAAGAAACTCTACATCTGGTGCTGTAAATGTTATTTCAGCTAGACCGAAATTTGGTGATGAAATTTCAGGAAGAATGGGAGTTCGACTTTCTGTTGATGGGAGAAATATGACTGAAGTTGATGGCTTCCTTAATATCCCTGTTAGTGATGAAATTTCATTTAGAGCTTCTTTTAAGTCATCTTTAGCTGATTCTTTTATTAATCAAACCGTTGACAGATATGACTGGTCATTGGATTACAACAGAGACGGAAAAATTGGACAAAATGTATCAGGTCCTGGAGGACCTAATCAAGGAACAGTAACTTGGGCTGATGCAAGAGATATTGTTGCTGATGGAATACCAAATGTTGATCAGCGAAGAGCTAGAGAAGTTGATGCAAGTGATGCTTACTACAATGTAGACAATTCAGCGATTAGATTAGGCATGCTTTTTGCGCCAGTTGACAAAGATTTTGAATGGTATTTGTCCTTTGATTCTTTTGAGGATAACGGCGCAGGCTCTATTTATCTCAAAGATTGTGAGCAGGCAGAGATGTCAAGAGGCTTAAGCTATGATTTTTCATGTGATACTGGAGCAAGCGATCCATTTCATGCAGCAATTAATAACCCTGGAGAGTTAGATCTCAGTATTGAAACAATTCGATCTGAGCTTAAGTTTCAAGTTAATGAAAATGTTGTTGGTGAGTTAAGAGTTGCTGTTGGCGAACACGATAGATATCAAATGTACGATGGCGATGGTGGTTTTCATACTTCACCGACTCACCCAGCTTATGGATTTGTAAGAAATAATGCAGATTCAATGATGATGAACTGGACTGCTCTGAGAGGGCATTTTGGTGGACTATTTGGATATCAATATGGTTGGGGTCCAAGAGTTGCTGGTTCTAATGGAACTGGATTTAATAATGATGCATATTTCCAAAATACAGCTTGGGATATGGGTTACGATAACTGTCAAATGGGTTGGGGTGGTTCAGTTGAGTCATCCTTTGCATACGGTTGTCAGTATTCTTTTTGGATGCAGGATTTAGATGCAGTAGCAGCTCTTCTTGGACTTACTCCTGGAAATGCAGCAGCAGCTCTGAATAATGCTGTAAAACCAATGTGGTTTGATGAGTTGTATAGAACAATTCAAAACAATGAATCAAACGTACTTGAATTTCAACTTAAATCAGATGGAGATGGTGATGTGCAATGGGTGGCAGGTGTTTTTCATATGGATGAGGAAACTTATACAAGATTCGATGTCGAAATGCCTTTTCTTGGGCCGATTATAAGACCTTTACATGAAATATATCTTCAACCTGAGAGAACTACTGAAACTTCAGCGGTTTTTGGTCAATTAGATTACAAAACTGGTATTGATGGATTAAATCTTACTGTTGGATATAGGCATACTTGGGATGAGAAAAAAGATGTAGGTGGAAGAACATATAAAACCTATGGTTACTTTGATAATGCTAATGCTTATTGTAACGCTAGTATTCAAGGCACTCCTGAGTGTTTTTGGTTTGAAAGCTATGATTTTGTTGGTGATACAACACTTACAGGGTTTGACGGAACAAACTTTACATTTAGTCCATGGAATCAATACTATCAATCTGATGACTTAACCAACAATATGGGTATTGCCGGAAGTGATGATCTTTCAGCGTTTGTTGCAAATGCAAGTAATGATTATGAAGCTAAATGGGATCAGGGAACATGGAGACTTGGAGCTGATTATGTAGCAAATGAAGATCTTTTCTTATATGCATCTGTTGCTACTGGTTATAAAGCTGGTGGTTTTGGTGACAATGTTGATAGAGGTGATGGTGAATTTATTAATTTTGAATATGATCCTGAATTCAATACAACATATGAGTTAGGTTTTAAATCAGTTCATTTAGATGGCGATCTAAAGCTCTTGGGTAATGTTTTTTATAGTGATTATGAAGACATGCAAAGAACATTATTTGGTTTTGTTGGATACAGAGAAATGGATGGACAAGCTATATATACCTTAATGACAAAGAATGTTCCTAACTCAACCATTCATGGGGTAGAGCTTGAGTTTGATTGGACACCATACGAAGCTGGAAGGCTTTTTGGTTGGGTTTCTATGTTAGATACTGAAAATGGTGGATCTGGTTCAGCTGAAGCAACTCAGGATGGATATCTATGTATGGAAAGAGCCCTCATCGGTGCCGATCCATGCAACGCTGATGGAACTATTGATTTGAGTGGTAAGCACCTAACATGGTCACCAGAATTATCATGGAATCTTCAGTTTGAACACAATACCTACACTGGGAATGGTTTTAGAATCATGAATATAATTAATGTTAATTACACCGGTGAAATGTTCTATAACGAAAGCAACTATGATAATGAGCCTTTCCATAGTGGAAGAGATGATTTACATACTGTTAACACCAGCATGGTATTCATTAATGAGGCTAATGCATGGGGCTTAGAATTTTATATTCATAATGCAACCGATGAGCTTATAAAAACTGACTCATATCCTGCTAATGCTGGTTATGTTAAAGCAATGTATGCTCCTCCAATGGCATATGGAGTTAGGTTCCAAAAAGATTTCTAATTTTTAAGCAATCTTAAAAAAGAGGGGAGCATAGCTCTCCTTTTTTTTGAATTAAATTTATAATACTTATATGACAGATGCAGCAGATTATATAGAGAAATGGCATGAGGTTATTCTTGAAGGGAAAATGGAGCTTCTCGACACACTTCTCAACGATAATGCTACTTTCTATTCACCCGTAGTTTTTAAGCCACTTGAAGGCAAAGAAATTACTAAAATGTATCTAAGTGCGGCTGGTCTTTCATTCAATATGGATAGCTTTAAATACACACGAGAATTGAATGATGGTAATCACTCTGTTCTAGAGTTCGAGACAACAATTGATGACATAAGCGTAAATGGGGTGGATATGATTGAGTGGGATGATGATGGCAAGATACTTAATTTTAAAGTCATGATTAGACCCTTTAAAGCAGTTGAAATTGTCAGAGCAAAAATGGTTGAAGCTCTTGAGCAAATTTAGTTGAATCCTTTATTTTATCAAGCAGCCTTCGGTAGCAGAGTAGCACTAACAATGTTTTGATTTTCCACTATTTGTGCATGGCTAACGCTCGTAACCCATTGCATCGAACTCGATCCTGCAGTTCTTATATATTTGGTCCTTTACTTTCTGCGACAACAGCTCGGATGCAGGCCTTCTGTTAGTTCGGAATTTGTGTTTGGTTTGTGGATAGTGCGCGACAATATCAAATTCAAGCCTGTCGCCGAGGGTCGTGAGGTCTTCCTGCATATTGTCAAAATTGACAATGAAATCAACAATAGGTCTTTCACCATCTGAATAGGTTGGGTAATTGACGTAATACTTCTTCTTCAGAACACGCTCAAGCTCCTTGTCAAAACTCCAGTTCTTTTTTCCGCGCGCATGATAATAGATATGTGATACAACCTTTTCGTACGGATGCCTTTCGATCGAAAAAGTGAAGTAATCATCATAAGTTTTTTTGCCGACGTGCTCGCGAATCGCAACAGCCGGCATATGATTGAAAAACTTGCCACGGCGTCTGGCACGTAAAAATTTCATCTTGCGTGCCTTTATCATATTGCGATATCGCTGCTCTCCAAGACCAGCATAGTTCTGAGGTAACGTGCCGCCCATGTCCAGCCTGACGAGTTCGTCTTCAAACGATATCGGAGTGATGATGTCATCGGGACCACAGACTTGGCTCAGACTCACCTCCATGCTTGTGCCCGAGGTTTTACGGGTCTTTACGAAAATAAACTTCTTTGCATGGCTAACGATCATTCGTCGCTCTCCTGATTTGACTAAGTCCTTTCTTGCACCGATAGATAGCTATTTTTCTCGAAGCATCAATGGATTGCGAAATTCTCTGCCAAAAAGGTTTTTTCTCCGGATACCAACTGTTAGATTTATCCGGTAAAACGCCGTCCAGAACAACTTCCCAATCCGGCGATGATTCGTATCCACAACTGACCAGATCTGGTGTCATTGTGCCGTGGATTGCCTGCTGTTGGACGATGCGACCGAGATGTTTTCGCCAGACACCAACACTGGTCGGTCCAATAGGACGGACGCCACGCATTGCAACCTTTGACTTTTCAGACACTTGAGCGTGTTCATGGTACTCAGAAAATTTGTGTTGTTTCTCAAGCCATGGGAATTTTGCAGTGATTTGGCTTTGTGTGGCATCAGGGTTGTTTACAAAATCCTCGTACCGGATATTGAGAAAACGATCGTGGCCGAACAATGAGCGTGCACAGGCATGCAATTCACGCCAAAGCCTAATGTTCGAGTAGTACATATCCTCGCTCTTACCGTGCCGGCTAACGATGACATCACGTGGATCGCGCGTTACGTAAATGACATAGAGATCAGGATCGTCGATGACTCCTGGCATGTACAACGTATCCTTGGGTCGTTTCGTGATAACCACATCGTTTTTTTTTGCGGTTACGAGGTGAAAGCGAATCTCATGGTCATAATGCTTGTTTGTCCGAAAACAGGTGACCATCGCCTCGTGCAAGAGAGTAGTTCCGGATCGCGGCGAGCAGGCAACAATGTGAATGTGCTTAAACATTAGCCATTGCCGCTTTGTTATAGGCAGATATTAGTATTTGCCAATCTGCCAGTTGCCAATAAATATTATGTAATCGTTTTTCTTTCTCAAATGATCTCTTTAAACGGGCTATGTTTGAGTTTTTCCAATTACTGCCTTGTCTACTTTGGCATTTATCAAAATCAATTAACCAAACCTCGTTTTCTATATCGAGCATAATGTTGTGGATATTTAAATCGTGGAGATAAATCTGATGATGATGAAATTTGGCAATGGTTTGACCAATTTTTTTCCAAACATCAGCGGTTAAGCTGTTTGCTAGTAAAATATGATGTAAGTCCCTAGCGCTGGAAATTTTTTTTAAAATGATATCGGCTTGGTAATATAAGCCAGTCTTCTTCAACATGGCTGCGATCGGGGTTGGACAATTTAAATCCATATTTTTCATTTGCTGAAGCAGCTTAAATTCTCGCCATGCTCGTGATTTTTCAATACCTGTATACATATATTGATCACTTAGTACTTTTCCAATCAAGCCGCCGCGACGGTAGTGCCGTAGCACATATTCATTTTTGTTATGTTGAAAAAAGTAGGTGGTGCCACGGCCGGTTGCCTGCCCTGTTATGGCATTTTGTGCCTTCCAATATTGACCCGTAAACATTTTTGGGACAGGTTCAGGGAAATGGCCTGAATCAAACAACATGATGTGGGACTTAACTGATTTTTGTTGTATGTATGCCATGAAACTATTTTTGGCTTAAACGGATATTACTACGCACTTTAGACAATTGAGAATTTTCTTTATAACGTCCTTTTGTAACATGATGAATATGAAAAACACCATCAATATGCTTAGGCTCACCATCAGTGCCAAGTAGCCAGCGAAAGGCGGTATCTTCATAGGTTTTACGCCAACGGTCAGATTCAGTTTGAAATATTGACAGTTTTTCACAATAACCTATAGCACGAGCAACGTCACCATGAACAATTTGAAATGGGCCGCGTGCTTTATCACGGGATTTACCGCGCTCGTATAAACTGAAATTTTCTGTTTCTATATCGATAACTTGTGGTTGGGCATCATTTGACAATAATGGGTCATCATCTTCTAACATCTCAGTGATTTTTTCTTCTTTTGGAAAAAACAATGAACCTTTCTCGCCTTGTAAACTATCGGCGAGTGAGTCTAAGCAGTTCTCATAAAAGATAACGTCGCAATCTGTAAACCATATCCAGTCAGCTTCTGTTGAGCGCGCAGCCATATTTCGGCCTATACCACGTCTAAAGAGCTTTCCTTTGGTAAGAGGGTGGAAATTCCAAGTTATATTTGGCGTGGTTATTTGACTAAAGAAGTCCAATGTAGCCTTTGTTTTAGTATCTTCTTCAGCATAAAAAACGGTCACAGTTAAATTTAGTTTTGTTGGTGGATAGTTTACAAACGAACTTAATTGATAGGTTAACATGTTGGCATAACCCCAACAGTGACTAACAATTTCTAAATCAAACTTTCCCTTTACTGCCTTGCGATCTGCTTCAGCAGGTATTTTATCGCGAAACAATGACTGCGGTAAAATACGACCAAATACTAAACGATAAGCTTGTATAGCAAAGCTATTAAAGACATTTGGTGAAAATGTTTTTGTTTCTATCATGATAAATAAGTAAGCCAACTCATTTCTTAAAAATCTAATAAAAGTTCCACAATCCTAATCATACCAAAATGATGAGTAATGATGAGTTTTATGAATCTCTTTCATCACTAAACTTTTTACAATTCTGCTTGAAAGCCCATTCCATTGCAGTTATATTTACTACCCACTTGTGATGCGGGAATAGCTCAGCTGGTAGAGCGCAACCTTGCCAAGGTTGAGGTCGCGAGTTCGAACCTCGTTTCCCGCTCCAATTAAGAATCATTATTTATGAAAGAATTATTTCCTTATCACGGTGAAAAAATATTGGTTACTCAAGAGATGTGTGACCATAATGGCCATATGAACACTGGATCTTATACCAGATGTTTTGATGGATGTTGGGGTCAAATGTATACAGATATGGGTTTTAATGATGAGTATTTCAATAATGGATATTCTTCATTTACTTTAGAAGAGAATTTAAAATACTTTAAAGAGTTTCTTGCAGGGGATTCAATATATCCTTCTTTTAGAATTGTTGGCTTAAATAGAAAATGTATACATATATTGGGATGCCTTTTAGACTCAGAAAATAATATATCTACTGTCTATGAGACTGTGTTGGGCCACATTGATATGAATTTACGTAAGATTATTGAAATGGATGATTCTTTCTTTAATTCAATTACATCTTTAAAACGTAGTCATGACAATCTAGGTAATATTCCTTTTGATTTGAGATTGGCTGTTAAAGAAAGCGTTTAACACCTCTGATAAAATATTAATATGGAAAATTATATTAAACGTGGATGTCTTAATATCCATAATGCTCTTGATAGGTTCCTTCATGATGAAGTGTTATCAGGCCTTGATGTGACCGCAGACGAATTTTGGGAGAAGTTTGAAGGTCTTTTAAATGAATTCCATCAAAGAAATAAAGATTTATTAGCAAAAAGATCTTCCTTGCAAGATCAAATCTCTACCTGGCATAAAAATAATGATTTTAATTTAAATGAATATAAAAAGTTTTTACAAGAAATAGGTTACTTAGAAGAAGTACCTTATGATTTTATAATAACAACAAAAAATACAGATCCTGAAATTTCCAGTATTCCAGGACCTCAGCTTGTTGTTCCAATTATGAATGCAAGATTTGCACTGAATGCAACAAATGCAAGATGGGGAAGTCTTTATGACGCATTATATGGAACGGATGTTATTTCTGAAAATGGAGGCGCATCAAAAGAAGGCTCCTATAATGAAATAAGAGGAAATAAGGTTATTGATTTTTCAAAACAATTTTTAGATGATTGTTTACCAATTAAGGAATCCAGTTATAAAGACATTACAAATATTTCAATTAAAGACAAAAGATTAGTTTTTCATACTAAGCAAGATCAAATTACTTATCTAAAAGATGAAAATCAATTCAAAGGATTTAATGGATCTCCTGAAAATCCTTCTGAGGTTTTATTAGTTAACAACAATCTTCATATAGAAATTCAAATAGATGCTAATCATCCTGTTGGTAAGACTGATAAAGCCAATATTAAAGATATTGTCTTGGAGTCTGCAGTTTCAACAATCCAAGATTGTGAGGATTCA
Source organism: uncultured SAR86 cluster bacterium (assembly GCA_902541365.1). Classification (GTDB taxonomy): domain Bacteria; phylum Pseudomonadota; class Gammaproteobacteria; order Magnimaribacterales; family D2472; genus CACNXK01. The sequence goes on along the minus strand of CACBQK010000013.1, from coordinate 2,709 downwards.
GTTGCTGCAGTTGATGCTGAAGATAAAGTAATTGCTTATAGAAATTGGCTAGGTTTGATGAAAGGAGATCTTTCTGAAACGTTTGAAAAAAATGGAAAACAATTAACAAGAGTCCTAAAAGAGGATAGAAAGTATCTAGATGCTAATGGAAATTCTTTTTCTCTTCCTGGAAGAAGTCTTTTACTTGTTAGGAATGTTGGCCATCTCATGCAGAGTCCTTCAGTAATACTGGAAAACGATGATGAGGTATTTGAAGGAATTTTAGATGCAATGTTTACAATATGTATTGCTTTATATGATCTGAATAAGTTAAATACATTGTCGAATTCTAGGACTAAAAGTATGTATATTGTCAAACCAAAAATGCATGGCTCTGAGGAGGTAGCTTTCACGTGCGACTTGTTTGATGCAGTTGAACGATTATTCAATCTAGAAAAAAATACTGTAAAAGTTGGAATTATGGATGAGGAGAGACGAACCACCGTTAATCTAAAGGCTTGCATCGAAAAAGCTAAAGAAAGAATAATTTTTATAAATACTGGTTTTTTAGACAGAACAGGAGATGAAATACATACAAGCATGGAGGCAGGAGCTATGGTTCCTAAATCAGAGATGAAGGCTCAATCATGGATAAACGCTTATGAAGATTGGAATGTAGATATAGGTATAAGTTGTGGATTAAGTGGTAAAGCACAGATCGGAAAAGGAATGTGGGCAATGCCAGATGAGATGAAAGATATGGTAGAGACTAAAATAGCTCATCCATTATCAGGTGCAACATGCGCATGGGTTCCATCACCAACAGCAGCAACGCTGCATGCAATGCATTATCACCATGTTGATGTCTTATCAAAACAAGACGAGTTATCTGCAAGAGAACAAGCTGATTTAGATAAGATTTTAACCATTCCTCTCTTAAAGAAAGATTTAAATAAAAAAACAATAAGAAATGAGATAGCAAACAGTGCTCAAGGCATACTTGGTTATGTTGTGAGATGGATTGATCAGGGCATTGGATGTTCAAAAGTTCCAGATATTAACAATGTTGGCCTTATGGAGGATAGGGCAACATGTAGGATATCAAGCCAGCATATTTCAAATTGGATTCACCATGGTATTTGTTCAGAGGAAGAAGTAATTGATATTTTTAAAGAGATGGCTCTAGTTGTTGATGAACAAAACAAAGATGATCCAGATTATCAAAAAATGGGATCAAACTTTTCTGGATTTGCATTTCAAGCTTCCTTGGATTTAGCTATAAAAGGAGCTTCTCAACCAAGCGGATATACTGAGCCGTTGCTACATAAATGGCGTCTAGAATCCAAGAAAAATACTCCTTGAAAAAAACTTAACTTTTTTTCATGTAGGTGTTGACACTTTTAAAAAAGAGCGTAATATTAACTTTACCTAACGGGGACTGATAAGAGACCAACTGCAGACGGAAACTTAAGAGAAACCGAAGGAAGAGCCCTCAGGGTGAAAGCGTTTTAAAGAGTATACGATAAAAAATAGCTTTAAAACCCACCAAGGATGAAGAGATAGCATCCAAGGAGCTAAAGAAAATCTCACTTTAGACACCTGGGGAACTCGAACTGAAAGACAGAGCGTAAGCTCTGTTTTTTTTTGTCCTGAAAAAATTAGAAAAAAGGCCGGAAAAACCGGCCTTTTTGATTTTCAACTTAAAGGGAGGTAGTTGAAAATTTGCTTAAGTACAATATCGCATAGCACTTAAAACTTAAATTTAAAATTCTGGATATGCCTCCACTCCAGTTTCTACAAGATCCAGTCCTGTCTCTTGTTCCATATCGGATGCTCTTATAGGTATAAACCTATCGATAACTAAAATAGTTATTAAGCTCGCTACATATGTAAAACCTGCAATTGCAAGAACACCTGCAGCTTGGGCAAATAGAGATCCACCAGTAAAACATACAGCCATCACACCCCAAATACCTACAACCCCATGAGCTGAGATTGCACCAACTGGATCATCAATTCCTCTTTTGTCCAATCCAATTATTGAGAAATACACTATGATACCACCAACTGCACCTATTAATAATGCTGCTCCAGCACTTGGCGCGCTCGGTGCTGCAGTTATTGCAACTAAACCAGCAATTGCTCCATTCATTGCCATAGTGATATCCATTTTGCCTTTAACTAATTGACTTATCATTAGGGATGCAACAACACCACCGGCCGCAGCAATATTTGTATTTAAAAATACTTGAGATACATTAATTGCAGCACTTTCGTTACTTACAACTAACTCTGAGCCTCCGTTAAAACCAAACCAACCTAACCATAGGATCCACACACCTAATGCAGCCATTGGAATGTTTGATCCAGCAATAACATTTGATGAACCATCGGAATTATATTTACCTTTTCTTGGACCAAGAACATGAACAACAGCAAGGGCTGCTGCAGCTCCACATAAGTGAACAGTTCCAGATCCAGCATAATCACTGTATCCAAGTGAACTATTTAGAAAACCTTCACCCCAGTTCCAATATCCTTGGATTGGATATATAAAGCCTGTTAAAACAATCGCAAACAGAAAGAATGGTAAAATTTTCATTCTTCCCGCTACAGCACCTGAGACAATTGACATTGCTGTTGCAACAAATACTACTTGGAAAAAGAAATCTGCTTGTTGAGAGTATTCCATACCATAAGGTATTCCAATATCGGCATTGTCCATGCTCG
>CACBQK010000012.1 GCA_902541365.1 uncultured SAR86 cluster bacterium | reverse complement strand
TTGAAAAGTCACAACTTAAAGAAGACTTGCCTTCATTTAGACCAGGTGACACCGTTTCAGTATCAGTAAAAGTTAAAGATGGTCAACGAACAAGATTACAGGCTTTTGAAGGTGTTGTAATGTCAGTAAGAAATTCAGGACTAAACTCATCATTTATTGTAAGAAAAATATCTAGTGGCATCGGTGTTGAAAGAACATTCCAACTTCATAGTCCGCTTATAGACTCAATTTTGGTTAAAAGAAAAGGTGATGTTAGGAAAGCAAAACTTTTCTACCTTAGAGAAAGATCTGGTAAATCTGCAAGAATTAAAGAACGTCTAGATTAAGAATGAAAAGTGTCTTCAGAAAGGACCAACATATCGTTGCCTTTCTCAACTCTTTAATTATTGAAAAAGGCCTTTCAAAAAATACAATCCAATCTTATGAGAGCGATATCTATCAGCTGTATCAATGGAATATCTCTAAAAACAAAAAACGCATTACAGAAATAAAAAAAATTGATACGAGTCAGTATGTATCTTATTTATTCAGCCAAAACCTTAAGAGCACTTCAGTTAACAGAAAAATTTCTTCTCTTAAAACATTCTTTAATTTTCTTTTGAAAAAAAAGCTTATTAATACGAATCCTTTTGCTGATCAAATCATGCCAAAAAAGCCAATAAGTCTTCCTAAATCTATTTCGGAGGATGATGTAGTTAAACTGCTGGATGCACCAAAGCCAGATTCTTTAATTGGCTTAAGGGATAAGGCTATGCTTGAGTTACTCTACGCTTCTGGAGTCAGAATATCTGAATTGGTTAATATAAAGTTTTCAGATCTTGATTTAGAAAGAAATATAATAAAAGTTTTTGGAAAAGGTTCTAAAGAGAGGTTAGTACCTTTTGGTGAGGATGCTGCTCAATGCATAAGCGCATACATTGATGAGAGAAAGAAAAATAAAGATATAGCTTCAATTAAGTATATTTTTCTGAATAACAGAGGGTCAAAAATTTCAAGACATGCTTTTTGGCATAGATTAAAAGAGTATTGCTTAGAAATAGGTCTAAAAAGGGATATCTCTCCCCATACATTAAGACATGCTTTTGCAACCCACCTCTTAAATAGGGGAGCAGATCTGCGTTCAGTTCAAGTTTTATTGGGCCATAGTGACTTGTCAACAACACAAATATATACTCATATTGCAAAACAGCGCTTAAGTGAGCTTGTTAAGAAGCATCATCCACGAGGATAAACTATGAAAAAGGTTTTAATTTGTTTATTTTTCTGTTCATCATTATTATCTCAAGATCTTCTTTTGGTAAAAGAAAAGATTAATAAAATCCTACCCGAGGGTGTTTCAGTAAAAGAAATAACTTACTCTCAAGAGAGAGACATTTTCATAGTTGATATTGGAGATATACAACCTATCTATGTCCTTCCAAATACTGAATATATTATTCTTGGAGATATATTCTCTCTAAAAGGCGACAGACCAGAAAGTGAAACTGAAAAAGATAAAGGAAGACTTAGGCTAAAGATACTTGCTGACCTAGATCAAGATAGTTTTATTAAGTTTAAATCAAATAATGAAAAGTCTGTTTTAACAGTTTTTACAGATGTTGAATGTACTTATTGCAGAAAATTTCATTCAGAAATTGATGAGTATTTAAAAAATGGAGTTTCAATTAATTATTTAGCTTTTCCTAGGACAGGGATCGACTCAAACTCCTATGAGAAGATGGTTGCAGCATGGTGTTCTAATGAAAAAAAAGAATCAATAACGAATCTTAAAAATGATATCGACATCGAATTGAATAGTTGTGAAAACCCTGTAGAAACTCATTTTGAGATTGGAAGACGCATTGGTGTTACAGGAACACCTGCAATTATTACTCAAACTGGATTATTGCTACCAGGATATATTCCAGCAAATGAGCTAATTGGTATTATTAAACAATGAAGAAGATAAAAATAGGCGTCTGTGGGTGGGGTACAGTAGCTACAGCATTGCATAGGTCTATTCTTGAAAATAAAAACCAAATAAAGAGAACTCATCAAGTTGATCTTGAGATTGTTGCTATAGGAGCTCGAAGAGACAACCCTAAATACAGTGCAGGTAAAACAAAGGTTTTAAGAAATATTTTTGATGTTTTAGACGAAGATATAGATGTTTTAGTTGAGTTAATTGGTGGAACAGATGACGCAAAAACACTGATTTCTTCTTCCTTTGAGAAAAAAATTCCAGTTGTTACAGCAAATAAGGCAGTTATTTATGAGTATGGGGATATTCTTTTTAGAGAGGCATCTAACAAGGGTGTTGATTTTCTTTTTGAAGCTTCGGTCTGTGCTGGAACTCCAACAATTAATTTGCTTAAAAATGACCTTGCTGGAAATAAATTTCTGTCTATCAAAGGCATGCTTAATGGAACATCTAACTTTATTATTTCTCAAATGGAAGATGGAATGAGTTTTGAAGATAGTTTATCTTTCGCTCAAGAAAATGGTTATGCTGAGGCAGATCCAACATTTGATATAGAGGGAATTGATGCTGCCCATAAAATATCAATCTTATCAAATATAGTTTTTGGATCGCCATTACCGCCAAATGAATTCTTAATAGAAGGAATCTCAAATATTACAAAACAAGATATTTATATAGCTGAAAAATTAGATTTCACAGTAAAGCATATCTCATCAGCTGATATGAAGGATGGAAAACTTCTTATCAGGTCTAATCCAGCACTTGTTCAAAAATCTGATTATCTGTCAAGTCTTAAGAATGTAAGGAATGGTTTAGTAATTGATACTGACTTAATAGGAAAGATTCATATTTCAGGATATGGAGCAGGAGGTGAGGCCACAGCAGCAGGAGTAATATCAGATATTGTGCGTCTAGCCTCTGAGTCAAGAAATCATAATGCTATATCAAAAGAAGATCTGAAATATAGACAAATCTCAGATGAACTATTCTCATTTTTGATTATCGTAAATTCTTCAAGTGAAAATATAAATAGCGATGTCCTAGACATGCTAGCAGAACACAATATATCTATTAGAAACTCAGGCTTAATAAATGTTGGAAATAAGTCTGATATGACATGTTTCTTCGAGACAGAGGAAATTACATCTATTAACTTGCAAGAATTTTTAAATGATCTCAACAATCTTTGCAGTAATTTTAAAACGCTAAGAATTGAAAAATAATAATGTTATTTGAGAGTACAAGGGGTGGAGATAAAGCTAAAACATTTGAAGAAGTTCTTTTAAAAGGACTTGCAGATGATGGAGGTTTATACATTCCAACAGAATGGCCTAAAGCAGATATTAGAAAGCTTCAAGAATGTAACTCATTTATTGATATAGCTAAATTAATAGTCCCACTTTTTACAGAATCTTCCTATAAAAAAGAAGAAGTAATAACTCTTCTTGAAAACACTTGGCATGATTTTGAAAAGAGTGATCTTGTTGGAATTAAAAAAGTTAATGAGGATATCTTTATTGGTGAGTTATTCCATGGACCTACAGCAGCTTTTAAGGATTTTGGTCTTCAGTTATGTGCAGCTTTTTTTAATAAGGCTCTAGAAAAGAATAATCAGACTGCAATAATACTTGGCGCTACATCAGGTGATACAGGGTCTGCTGCAATTGATGCATGTAAAGAATATAAAAACATTAAAACATTTATGTTGCTCCCAGAAGGAAATATGACTGATATTCAAAGAAAGCAAATGACAACAGTAAATCAAGAAAATGTATTCGTCTTAAATATCAATGGTACTTTTGATGATTGTCAGGATATTGTTAAATCAGCTTTTAAAGACAAATCTTTTTTAAAGCATGATCAGGTCCTTTTAGCTGTAAATTCTATAAATTGGACAAGAATCATAGGGCAGATATGTTATTACTTTTATCTGTGCATGAAGATAAATAACTTTTCTAAACAACTTTGTTTCTCAGTTCCTACAGGCAATTTTGGTAACGTTTTTGCATGTTACTCAGCAATGAAATTAGGATTACCAGTTAAAAAAATAGCTGTTGCAGTTAATGATAATGATATTTTACATCGTTTTTTTTCAAAAAATCTTTATAAAAAAGAATTAGTAAATGAGACACTTTCACCCAGTATGGATATAACTGTTGCAAGTAACTTCGAAAGATTGATTTATGATTTTTATTTAGAAAGGGATGCAGAAACGTGTAAAAACTTTTTTGATAACTTCCCAAATAGTCCTATTTCGCTTAGTGAAGATGTATGGAAAAAAACTTATGATTTATTTTGCAGTTCAAGTATTGGAGATGTGGAAACAACTGAGATTATGAAAAAAATATATAAAGATTTTAATTATGTTGTTGATCCACATACTGCAGTTGGATTATGTGTTTCAAAAATATTTGGAGGACCAATTAGTTCAGACCTTGTTGTGCTTTCTACAGCTCATCCAGGAAAGTTCTTAGATTCACTAAAATTAGCAGAAATCCTAACTTTTGAAAAACACCACACTTTAAGTGAGGTATTAAATAAAGAAGAATACTCTTATTCTATGGAAGCCGACCAAGACCAAGTCTTTAATTTTATAAAAAGAAACAATCATTAATGAAAATAGAAGTTTTTGAGTACAATTCTTTTTGTTCAGACACTTTCCTTGGGAATCCAGCGGGAGTTTGCATGGATGAAGGCTTGAGTAAAGAAGAAAAGCAAAATATTGCCTACAAAAATGGATTTTCTGAAACAGCTTTTTTGCTTGAAGAAGATTCATGCTTCAAGATTAGTTTTTTTACGCCAACATCTGAAATAGATTTATGTGGGCATGCCACTGTTGCAAGTGCTGCTCATCTGTCTAATAAAATGGGAATAAAAGAAATAACCTTTAAGGCAAATCATGATGTTTTATATTGTGATGTCGATAATGAATTTGTCTCATTAATACTCCCTGATCAAAATATTGAAAAAAAAGAACCAAATGAAGTTATAAAAGTAATTTTAGGAACTTCATGTATTGATTATTATGAATCTAAAATACATTTCATTGGAGTGTTAGATTCATTTGATAGTTTAATGAAATGGGATAATGATTTCTTTAGTCATGACAATCTAAGTAAAGATCAATTGATACTCACATCAACTTCTGAAAACAGCAATTATGACTATGCACTCAGAATGTTTGGAACAAAAAATCTTGGAGTGAGGGAGGACCCTGTTACAGGAAGTGCTCAGCCTCCGATATTTTCATATTGGTCTAAGGTACTAAAAAAGGAAGATGTTTTAGTTTATCAGTCCTCAGAGAGAGGTGGTTTGATGAGGGTCAAAAGAGATTTAAGAGGAATTGATATTAATGGTAGGGTAAAATTAGTAAAACATTTTAATCAAGAAATCTAAATGGATGCTTCAGAACTAAAAATTGAAATTTCTAATCTTCTGTCTCAACTTGATGAGATTAGGGGGTACCTTTGACGTTGATAGTAAAGAAAAAGAAATCGTAGAAATTGAAAATCAACTTCTTGAAAAAGAAATTTGGTCAGACATTGAGAAATCTACCGATCTTAATAAAAGAAAGACCTTCCTTGAAAAATCCCTAGCAACTTATAAAGACTCACTTAATAAGCTTAGCGACAATAAGTTGCTCCTAGATATGGCACTTGAAGAAGATGATCAGACAACCATTAAACAAATAAGTGATGAGATATTGGAAATAAAGCCATCTATTGAGAATCTTGAATTTACAAAGATGTTTAGCGGTAAAATGGATTCATCAAATGCATTCGTTGACATTCAGTCAGGATCAGGCGGGACAGAAGCTCAGGATTGGGCTGACATGTTATTAAGGATGTATTTGAAGTGGGCTGAAAGTAAGGGATTTTCAGCAACCATCACTGAATCCTCACCTGGCGAAGTCGCTGGTATTAAATCATCTTCAATTTTAATAGAGGGAGACTATGCATATGGATGGCTTAGGTCTGAGACGGGCGTTCATAGGCTAGTAAGAAAATCACCATTTGATTCAGGTAATAGAAGACATACCTCTTTTGCATCAGTTTTTATTTCTCCTGAAATAAATGATGATATTGAGATAGAGATAAACAATGCTGATATAAGAGTTGATACTTACAGGGCTTCTGGAGCAGGAGGCCAGCACGTTAATAAAACAGACTCTGCTGTGAGGTTAACTCACATACCGACAGGAACAGTTTCTCAGTGTCAAAATGGAAGATCACAACATAAAAATAAAGAAAATGCATTAAAACAATTAAAATCTAAGTTATACGAGTTAGAATTACAAAAACAAAAAGAGGAACAGCAAAAGTTGGAGGATAGTAAGGCCGACATCGGTTGGGGAAGTCAGATTAGATCTTATGTTTTAGATCAATCAAGAATTAAAGATTTAAGAACCAACTATGAAACAGGTAACACATCCGCAGTTCTTGATGGCAATATTGATGAATTTATGCGAGCATCACTTAAAGCAGGAATATAAATGAGTGAAGATAAAATAGGCGGCGAAAAATCTATTCTTGAAGAAAGAAGAAAAAAACTTGAAAACTTAAGGGACAAAGGTGTTGCTTATGCTAATTCTTTTCGACCAAAGAATAGTGCAAATGAAATTCATAAACTATATGGCGAAACCTCTAAAGATGATTTAGCCGAAAAAAACATTAAGAACATTTCAATTGCAGGAAGAATTGTTCTTAAGAGAGTAATGGGGAATGCGAGCTTTGCCACTTTACGAGATGCCAGTGGAGATATTCAGATATATGTAACCAAAAACAATATTGATGAAAGTATATATGATGATTTTAAAACATGGGATTTGGGAGATATTGTCGGAGTTTCTGGATCGCTATTCAGGACAAAAACAGATGAACTCACGATTGAGGTTTGGGACTTAGAAATGATTACTAAATCTTTACGGCCGATGCCAGAGAAATTTAAAGGTTTAACAGATGTTGAGGCTAGATATAGGCAAAGATATCTAGATTTAATGACAAATACCCAAACTAAAGAAATTTTTATAAAAAGAACAAGAATTATTGATTCAGCAAGAAAAAAGATGAATGAAAGAGGTTATTTAGAAGTAGAGACACCAATGATGCATCCTTTGGCGGGAGGAGCTGTAGCAAGACCTTTTGTAACTCAACACAATGCTTTGGGAAGAGACTTATACTTACGAATAGCCCCAGAGCTTTATCTTAAAAGACTTTTGGTTGGAGGTTTTGATAAAGTTTACGAAATAAATAGAAGCTTTAGAAATGAAGGACTTTCTACTAAACATAATCCTGAATTTACTATGATGGAGTGGTATGAAGCATATGCAACAATGCAAAATCAGATGGATTTAACTAAAGATATCATTGTGAATGCGGCAAAAGCTATAGATTGTGGCGAGAAGATTCAGTGGGATGAGTTAGAGATTGATCTTGGAAAGTTCTCTCAGGAGAAGTTATCAGACCTTGTTTTAACTTATAACAAAGATCTAAACAAAAAAGATTTAAATGACAGGTCAGTACTCGAGAAATATTTTAAAGGACTTGGAAAGAAGTCAGATAAAAGCTGGGGAATTGGTAGATTATTATTGGAAATATTTGAAGAAACCGTTGAGGAAAGACTTATTAATCCTACATTTGTTACAGAGTATCCAGTAGAAGTTTCACCGCTTTCAAGAAGAAACTCTGACAATCCAGATTTTGCAGATAGATTTGAATTATTTATTGGCGGAAAAGAGTTTGCAAATGGTTTTTGTGAGCTTAATGATCCTGATGATCAAGCTTTAAGATTTGAAGCGCAAGTCGCCGCTAAAGATTCTGGAGACAAGGAAGCAATGGATTTTGACAAAGATTATATTACAGCGCTGGAGCATGGAATGCCGCCAGCAGTTGGAGTAGGGCTTGGAATAGATAGATTAGTAATGCTACTAACTAATCAGTCATCTATAAGAGATGTTTTGCTATTCCCGCAATTAAAAAATTAATTATAAAAGTTAGAGATATCTCCAGATCAATAATTTTTATATACAAATCACCATCTATATTTATTAAAGTTTTCAGGATTAGCCCATCCTTTTGGATTATTCCAATCTCTTTTAATATTATAAGTTTTTAAATTATAGCTATGACAGCACAAATCTTTCTCAGAAAATTCTTTAACCAATCCAAGCTTCAAAAGATCTTCATTTATATTTTCAAAGCTAAAAATAATTAGTTTTTGAGAAAGAGCATTCTTAACAAGACCAATCTCTTCAAAAGTAAGATTTACATCTGGAAAAATAAAATAAATCTCTGCACTTCCACAAAAATCATTAATTTTGTTATAAACATTTAAAGAATCAAAATTTCCCGAAATATTGCCGACTAATTTAGAAACATTAGCGCTTGTTACGATTGATATTTCGCTAAGTTTCTCATCTATTACAATGCTTTGAATATACTTAATGAACTTTGAGGTTAAAAAGCTTTTCACAAAAGATCTTTTACGGCCTCTCTTTCAGAGAGTAACTCATCAACTGACAAACTCAATCTAGATCTTGCGTTATCAGAAAGTGTTAAATCTCTGATGATTTCAATTTCCCCACTAGATGTCGTCATTAAAGGAAAGCCGCACATAATTCCTTCAGGAACATCATATGCTCCATCGCTGTAAACTGCTGCACTAAAGCAATCATCTGATGAAGTTTCATTTTCACAAGCAATCACAGTATCAAGCGCAGCCTTTGCTGCAGAAGTTGCTGAAGAAGCTCCCCTTGCATCAATCACTGCTTTTCCTCTTTGCTGAACATTTGGTATAAATTTAGAATCTATCCAATCTGTATCATCAATTAAGTTTGCTACAGACTGATGATCTTTTAATGCATTTTCAAAATCTGGATACATAGTAGGGCTATGATTGCCCCAGATGATCATCTTCTTAATTTCCGAAACGTTGCATGAAAGTTTTTTTGCTAACATCGATTTAGCTCTATTTGAATCAAGCATTGTCATGGCCATCCAGGTTTGAGATGAATTATTTGCAGCCTTTCTTCCTATCAAAGCATTTGTATTTGCTGGATTTCCAACAACAAGGATTTTTGCCTTTTCATTACCAAATTCTCCAATTGCTTTTCCTTGGTCTACAAAGATACCTCCATTAATTTGGAGTAGGTCTGAGCGCTCTTCAATTTTTTTTCCGTTGTAAACAATACCTCTTGGAATACTTCCTACAAGCAAAAACCAATTGGCGCCATCAGCAGCTTCTGAGAAATCATCCGTGTATTCAACAGTTCCAAGATTTGGAAAGTATGAATCGTCAAGCTCCATAGCAAGCCCTTCTAGTTTTGATACAACTTGAGGTATTTCTACTAATGAAAGATTAACAGTCTTATCTCCAAAAGTATTTCCATCAATTAATCTAGGAATCAATGAATAGCCGATCTGACCAGCTGCCCCAGTAACCACCACTTTAATTTCATTTTTCATTTTTTCTAGTAGAGATTTAAATTACCTTATTATAAATCTTTAAAATTTAATACCAACAAAAACTGCTCATTATTGATAAAATAATCCTACAGGGGGGTTCATATTGAAGCAATTTGATAAGAAAAAAAATAGAAAGAATTCAAATAGCAAGAAGTGGGATAAATATCAATCAAGGGATATTTTACCAATGTGGGTTGCAGATATGGATTTTGAATCTCCTGCTTGTATAAAAAACGCGCTAAGGAAATACGTAGATAATGGTATTTTTGGTTATCACTCAGAACCAAAAGGATTAAGAGATATACTTAAAAAGTATCTTAAGAATAAAGGCTGGAATATTAAAAAAGAATGGATTGTTTTAACTCCATCAGTCGGAGCTCCTATTTACAGTATCTACAATCTCATTCCTAAAAATATACAAGTAATTATTCCTACTCCTATATACTTAAATTTTCTCAAAGCGCCTAAGCATCTTGGAAGAAGGATTCAGAAAATTCCTATGGTAAATAGAAGAGGAAGACTTGTAATTGATTTTGATAAGCTTTCATTAATGGCAAAAAAGAATTCGTGGTTAATGTTCGTTAATCCGCAGAATCCGGGAGGCACCGTTTATTCAAAAAAAGAAATAAAAGACCTTACAAAAATTATCAAAGAGAAAAACATTACAGTTTTTTCAGATGAGCTTCATTGTGATCTTATTTTGCAGAATAATCTTGAACACACTCCTTTAGGTTCTATGAAGACTATTGAAAAAAATGTTATTGCTTTTTATTCAGCATCTAAAACATTTAACGTTCCTGGTTTGAACTGTGCTTTTGCCGTAATACCATGTGATAACTTAAGAAAAGCTTTTAAAAAGAATGCGGAAGGCATAACTGATGATGCCAATATAACTGGTCTTATTGCTCTTTCTGCTGCCTTCAAAAAAGGATGGAAATGGAGAGATGACCTTATAAGGTATCTAAAAAAGAATTTGGAAACTTTACTGAATGCCATAGAAAATCATAAAAATGCATCTCCTGTTGTTCCTGAAGCAACATATCTTTTATGGGTAAGTTTGAAAAACCCAAAACGCAAAAATCTTCAATCTCATTTTGAGAAATATGGAGTAGGGATAAATGATGGAATAGAGTTTGGTAAAAAAAATAATATTAGAATAAATTTTGCTACCAATCATCAAAACATAAAAAAAGCATCAAAAAGAATAGAAGAAGCACTAACTAATTTATAATTCAAATATGAAAAGCGACCTTACTTTAGATAAAAATACAAAAAGGGGATTCTTGCCTGATCATGCTCCATTAAAGAGCGTAAGATCAGACTCACAGTCTAGATATTTAACTGATCTTTCAGCAGAAGTACCTAAATTGCTTTTAACCAGTTCTTTACCTCAAGTCATTGAATCATTACCTGGTACTTTCTTTAATTTTAGTGAAATGATTGAAAATGACGAAGAAAAGAAGTTGAGGTGTATTAATTCACAGTTATCTTTTTTAGCACATGCTTATGTTTATTCTGATAATAAACCCAGAAAAAAGTTACCAAAATCTATAGCTTCTCCTTGGATTAAAGTGTCTAAATACTTAGGAAGACCTCCGGTACTTAGTTACGCAAGCTACTGCCTAGATAATTGGTATTTAATTGATAAAAATAAAAAGATTTCTTTAGATAACGTAGCACTTATAAATAACTTTCTTGGAGGCGTTGACGAGGACTGGTTTGTTACAATTCATGTTTGTATTGAAGATGCTGCTTCCGAAGCAGTTAGCTCAACAATTGCTTTAGTCGAAGAGACTACAGAATCAAAAATAGAAATGCACTTAAAGAATATTCTTGGCTCGCTCGAAAAAGTTAATAGTATTTTTAAAAGAATGCCTGAAAAATGCGATCCCTATATTTATTATCACAGAGTAAGACCCTATATATTTGGGTGGAAAAATAACCCTGATCTTCCAAAGGGCTTAATTTACGAAGGCTTCTATAAAAATAAACCCCAACAGTTTAGGGGTGAGACAGGTGCCCAAAGCTCAATAGTTCCTCTCTTAGATGCTTTGTTTGATGTTAAGCACAAAAAAGATTCTTTAAGAGATTACCTAGAGGAAATGCTCTTGTATATGCCTCCTGCTCATAGGGAGTTAATTTCCCAAACAAAGAAAAATTCAAAAGTAAAAATTTATGCAAATGATTCTATTAAGATAAGAAGGTTGGTTAATAAGTGTTTAGACCAGATAACACAATTTAGATCCCAACACATAAGATATGCAAATGATTACATCCATAGTCAATCAAAGAATCCATCAGACTTTACTTCTGGTGGATCAACGATCAGAGGAACTGGAGGTACACCCTTTATGCGATATTTAAGAAAACATAGAGATGAGACTAAAAGTTCAATTAAAAAATAAGGAATATTATGTCTATTAGGTTTGATGAAAAAGTTGTAATAGTAACTGGAGCAGGAGGAGGTCTTGGAAGAGAGCATGCTTTAGAGTTTGCTAGAAGAGGGGCAAAAGTTGTTGTAAATGATCTAGGTGGCTCTGTTGATGGAAATGGCGCTAGTGATTCAGCGAATGAAGTAGTAGAGCAGATTAAATCTGAGGGTGGTGATGCTATAGCAAATGGAGCAAGTGTTACTGATCTAGACGCTGTAAAGGGAATGGTTGATGAGATCATGAAGAAGTGGGGAAGAGTAGATGTTCTAGTAAATAACGCAGGAATCTTAAGAGATAAAAGTTTCCATAAAATATCTATTGAAGATTTCAATTTAGTTATGTCTGTTCATTTTCAAGGTACTTTGAATTGCACACATACAGTTTTTCCAATAATGAGAGAGCAAAATTATGGAAGAATAATCTTTACCAGTTCCTCTAGTGGTGTATTTGGAAACTTTGGTCAATCTAACTATGGATCAGCAAAAATGGCTATGGTTGGCTTAATGAATACTCTTAAGATAGAAGGACAAAAATATAATATTCACACAAATTCAATAACCCCTGTTGCTTACACAAGAATGACAGATGGATTACTGCCAGAGGAGGTTGGAGAGAGTCTTCAGCCAGAATATGTAACGCCAGCTGTTATTTACCTTTCAGGTGATGAAGCTCCGAATGGAGCTATTGTTTCGGCTGGTGCTGGAGTTTACTCGCGAATATTTATTCATGAAACAGATGGAGTATCGCTTGGAATGGGCGAAGAAATGACTCCTGAAAACATCGCTGCAAGCTGGGACTCAATATCCGATATGAAGGGCGCTAAGGCCCTTCAAAGTGGACCAGAGCAATCGATAAAGATTTTTGAAAAATTAAACCAAAAAGATTAGTCTATTCGTCAAAATTAAGCGCACCACCAGTTTGATATTCGATTACTCTGGTTTCAAAGAAATTCTTTTCTTTTCTTAGATCCATAATTTCGGACATCCAAGGAAAAGGATTTGTTGCGCCAACAAACTCTTCCTCTAATCCAATTTGAACGAGACGTCTATTTGCAATAAATTGTAAATATTCTTCCATCATGTTTGCATTCATACCAAGTATTCCACGCGGCATTGTTGCTCGTGCATATTGAACTTCTAGCTCGGTACCCTCTAATATCATTTGAGCTGCTTCATGTCTCATTTCATCATCCCAAAGATGTGGATTTTCTATCTTGATCTGATTGATCATGTCAATTCCAAAATTAACATGCATTGATTCATCTCTTAGTATGTATTGGAACTGTTCTGCTGTTCCTGTCATCTTATTTCTTCTTCCCATAGATAATATTTGAGTAAATCCACAATAAAAGAAGATTCCCTCTAAAACACAATAGAATGCAATCAAATTCTTCAGGAGAGCTTTATCTGCCTCTTCTGTTCCAGTTTGGAAAGAGGGGTCAGACATTTCTTTTGTATACTTTAAGCCCCAAGATGCTTTCTTTGCAACACTTGGTATTTCTCTATACATATTGAATATTTCTCCTTCATCCATGGCAAGAGATTCAATACAGTATTGATAGGCATGAGTGTGAATAGCCTCTTCAAGACTTTGTCTTAAAATGTATTGTCTGCATTCCGGGTTTGTAATTAATCTATATATAGCTAAAACTAGATTATTGGCAACCAACGAATCGGCAGTTGAGAAAAACCCAAGATTTCTTTTTACAATTTTTCTTTCATCCTCAGTTAAGCCATCTTCTGATTTCCATAGAGCTATATCAGCTGTCATATTTATTTCTTGAGGCATCCAATGGTTTGCACTTCCATCAAGATATTTTTGCCACGCCCAATCATATTTAAACGGCACAAGCTGATTAAGATCTGCTCTGCAGTTAATCATTGCTTTGTCATCAACCTGCACACGACCTGATTGACCTTCAAGCTCTTCTTCTCCTTCAGTCGCATCAAGATTTTCAATTGCTTCTTTGGCAAGTTGAGCTCTATCTCCAGCCTGAACTGAGCTTACTGCTTCTCTTGAAACTGGCTCTTCTGGTTTTTGAGAAGTTTGCTTTACTGCTTCCTTAACAACTTCCTGGGGAACTTGTTTTGTTTTTTCTGTATTTTCTACTTCGTTGAATTCATCCCAATTTAACATTTTATTCTCCTATTTTATTGGCAGGCTTCACAGTCAGGATCGTCTATAGAGCATGCATCCGGTACAGGTGCCGGTTCACCTAATTCTTGCGAATTTGTTGTTTCTGTTGAAGCACTAACAGCATTTAGCGCTCCTTGTTTAACTGTTGATTTCTCTGTTGTTGTAGCAGCTAAAGATCTTAAATAATAGGTAGTCTTTAGCCCAAGCAACCAAGCCATTCTGTATGTCACATCAAGTTTTTTGCCACTTGCATTTGCGATATAGAGATTTAAGGATTGGGCTTGGTCAATCCACTTCTGTCTTCTGCTTGCTGATTCCACTATATAGCGGGGTTCAACTTCGAAGGCTGTCATGAATAAATTCTTTACTTCATCAGGAATTCTTCCTATTTGAGCAAGACTTCCCTCATAATACTTGAGGTCATTAATCATCACATCATCCCAAAGTTCAAGTTCCTTGAGTTTTTCCACGAGGTGGGGATTAATTATTGTAAATTCTCCTGAGAGATTAGATTTAACATAAAGATTTTGATAGGTGGGTTCGATCGACTGCGTTACGCCTGTTATGTTAGAAATCGTTGCTGTGGGAGCAATAGCCATAACATTAGAATTTCTCATCCCTTGTTTTTTTACTTTTTTTCTAAGCTCTTCCCAGTCTAACGTCTCTGTTTCATCAACATTAATATAATCTTCACCTCTATTTTCCTTTAGGATCTTTATTGAGTCTTTTGGGAAGATACCTTGACTCCATAGTGAGCCTTCATATGTCTTGTAGGTACCTCTTTCTTTTGCAAGATCGGATGATGCGTTTATCGCATAGTAGCTTATAAGTTCCATACTTCTATCAGCAAAATCTACAGCTTCCTGTGAATTATATGAAATATTTTGCATGTATAGAGTATCTTGGAATCCCATCAGGCCAAGACCTATTGGTCTATGCTTCATGTTTGAGTTCTCTGAGGTCTCCACTGAGTAATAATTAATATTGATAACGTTATCGAGCATTCTGATTGCGGTTGTAACTGTTTGTTTTACTTTTTCCTCATCAAGTTTTCCATCTTTCATATGCTGCTTTAAATTAACAGAACCCAAATTACACACTGCAATTTCTTCACTCGCTTTTGTGTTGAGTGTTATTTCGGTACAGAGGTTAGATGAGTGAACAACTCCCTCGTGTTGCTGGGGTGATCTTAGATTGCATGAATCCTTGAAAGTTATCCACGGATGACCTGTTTCAAAGAGCATTGTAAGCATTTTTCTCCATAACTCTTTTGCTTTTATTTTTTTGAATTGTCTAAGCTCGCCTTTTTTACCCATTTCCTCATACTCGGCATATCTTTCTTCAAATTCTTTACCAATTAAGTCATGTAGATCAGGTGTTTCGCCTGGCGAGAAAAGTGACCAGTCTTCATCATTTTGAACTCTTTTCATGAAAAGATCTGGCACCCAGTTGGCCGTATTCATATCATGTGTTCTTCTTCTATCGTCTCCTGTATTTTTTCTCAGTTCTAGGAACTCTTCAATATCCATATGCCATGTTTCTAAATAAGAACACATAGCACCCTTTCTCTTACCGCCTTGATTGACTGCGACAGCTGTATCATTTGCAACTTTGAGGAAAGGAACTACACCTTGGCTTTTTCCGTTTGTTCCTTTTATGTAAGATCCAAGAGATCTCACCGGTGTCCAATCATAACCTAGTCCTCCAGCCCATTTAGAGAGCAGAGCCATATCTTGGTATGCAGTGAAGATGCCTTTCAAGTCATCTGGTACAGTTGATAAATAGCAAGACGAAAGCTGAGGTCTTACGGTTCCAGAGTTAAAAAGGGTAGGTGTTGAACTCATGTAATCAAAGCTTGATATTAAGTTGTAAAACTCTATTGCTCTTTCTTCTCTATTTTCTTCTTCCATTGCAAGACCCATAGCAACTCTCATAAAGAAAACTTGTGGTAACTCATATCTTGTATCATCTGAATGGATAAAATATCTGTCATAGAGCGTTTGCAGTCCAAGATATGTAAATTTGTTATCTCTTGTATGATCTATTGCTTTTCCTATTTTTTCTAAATCAAATGTTTTTAGTTCTGGATTAAGAATGTCTAGTTCAATACCCTTATCGATGTAGCTTAAGAGGGCTTTTGGATAATATTCTTGCATATCTCTGAATGTTGCATCTTCTGCAATACCCAAAAATTCAAGAGCTTCGTTTCTTACTTGATCCATTAAAATTCTTGCTGTCACAAAGGAGTAGTTTGGTTCTTTTTCAACTTTTGTTCTTGCTGTCATAATTAGGCTGGCTCTCATATCTGCAACAGACACGCCATCGTAAAGATTACCAATTGATTCTTCTAGAACTACTTTTGGATCTACATCATCTAGCCCTTCGCATGCATCAGTAATGATTGATGAAAGTCTTGCAACATCAAGTGGCACCGTTTCACCATTTTTCTTTGTTACGCTTATGTTTACTTCTTTGTCGAGTTCTATAGTCTTTTTCTCTGGTTTTCCTCTTTTCTTTGCTCTATCTTCCCGGTATAAAATGTAGCTTCTTGCTACTTGATATTCTTCCTTTCGCATTAATTGGAGTTCAACCTGATCTTGTATTTCTTCGATGTGCAAAGTTCCACCAGAAGGCATTCTTCTGGTAAAGATATCCATAATCTCAGATGTGATTACTTCAACTTTCTCATGTATTCTCTCACTTGCGGCAGCATTGCCGCCCTCATTGGCAAGGAAAGCTTTTGTTACAGCTACTTGTATTTTTTCATTTTCGAAAGCAACAACTTTTCCATTTCTTTTTATGACTCTAAGTTTGCCGGGCGCAGCAAGATTTATATCTTCTTGTATTTTTGGCGGCGTTGCCTTTATTTCTTTTTCTGTTATTTCGTTCTTTTGCATTTCCTTTTCCCAAAAAATCCCCTACAAAATTTACTTATATTTATTCGGGTGAGGCAAGAATTTTTATGTTTTTTGTATGCGCTTTTTTGATTTTCCTTAGCCTTCGTACATATAATCAAATTGTGGATAAGAAATCAACCCCAAAAACACAATATATTGTGAATTTTTTACTTTTATTCACTATATAGTGTGTATATGGTGTAAAAGTAATGTAAAAAAGTAGTTGATAAGATGTGGATAAATGTAAGAATATCAAAATGAAATACATACTTTCCATAGATCAAGGAACAACAAGCTCACGTGCAATAGTTTTTGATGAAAATCAAAAGATAATTGCAGAAAGTCAGAAAGAATATGAACTTCAATATCCAAATGATGGTTGGGTTGAGGCAAATCCAGACGAAATACTGAGTAGTGTAAAAGAAACAATAAAAGAAGCATTGGAAAGTGCTGATGTTGATATTGCTGCTTGCGGAATCACGAACCAAAGAGAAACAGTGGTTGTTTGGGATAGGTTGACAGGTAAGCCTATTTATCCTGCAATTATATGGCAGGACAGAAGAACCTCAAATTTATGTAATGATCTAAAAAAGAAGAAAAATTTAGAAAGTGAAATCAGAAAAAAAACTGGACTTCTGCTAGATCCATATTTTTCCGCTACAAAAATTAAGTGGATCCTTGATAATGTGGAGAATGCCAGGAAGATGGCAGAAAATGGTGAGCTTTGTTTTGGAACAATAGAAACTTATCTAATTTGGAATCTCACAGAAGAAAAAAACCATAAAACAGATGCAACAAATGCCTCTAGAACAATGTTAATGAATCTTGAAACTTTAGGGTGGGATGACTTACTTCTTGAGATATTTGATATACCAAAAAATATTCTTCCCGAAATATGTTCCTGTGATGATAATTTTGGTTCAATCGGTGCTTGTGATCAAAAGTTTCCAATAACTGGGGTAATAGGTGATCAACAATCAGCACTTTTTGGACAAAATTGCTTCGAGTTCGGCGAAATGAAAAGCACTTATGGAACGGGCTGTTTTTTAATGGTTAATACGAAAGAAAAAATCTATGAATCTCAAGCGAGATTGCTTTCAACAGTAGGATGTATGCTTGGCAAAAGTGTCTCCTATGCTCTTGAGGGTAGTATCTTTTCTGCCGGTACCTCAATTCAATGGCTGAGAGATGAAATGCAGTTCTTTGATGATTCTTCTAAAAGTGAGGAACTTATTAACGAAGACTTTGACTCAAGGGGGGTTAACTTTATTCCTGCATTTACTGGTCTTGGAGCTCCGCATTGGAATTCTGAAATAAGAGGAAGTATTCATGGCATTCAGAGAGATAGTAGTAAAGAAGATATAATCACAGCAGTATTTAAAGCTATTTGTTTTCAAACCCTTGAAATCGTTGAAGCTTTGGAACTTGACGGTGTTTCAGTCCGTTCTTTAAAGGTTGATGGTGGGATGGTAAAAAATAGGAAGTTTCTTCAGCTATTGAGCAATACTTTATCGACAAATGTAAAAAAACCTGACCAAATTGAGTCGACTGCAGTAGGCGCTTTTAAAATTGCCTTGCTGGGATCTGGCATTAAAGATATAGATGAAATCCAAGAAATTGGCTCATATGATGAAGTAAAGTCAAAACAATCTCAAAAATTAAGTGATGATTATCAAATCTGGAAAAACTACTTAAGAAAAAATCTTTAGTTTAAGTAAGGGTAAGGGTATAAGATCTGGTCTCAACCTGAGCAATATTATCTATTTCTTCGTGAGAAACTAAAATACATACAATCTCTTTATCTTTAGTAAAATCTGAAATAAATTTTATTATTTCAATTTTATTATTTTTATCTTGATTTGAAATAGGCTCATCAATTAAAAGAATTTTTGGTTCTGAGAATAAAGCTCTTGCTAGTGAAACCCTTTGCTGCTGTCCTCCTGAGAGTTCGTGTGGGTATTTAGAAAGATGGTTTGCGATAGAAAGTTTATTAATTAATTTATTTAATAATTCTTCATTCCGATTACCTGAAAATTCTATATTTTGTTTAACGTTTAAATGCGGAAATAAAGCAAAATCCTGAAAAATGAAGCCGATATTTCTATTTTCAGGTTCAACAAATTTATCGATACTTGATTGAATATTGTCATCAAGCATTATTAAACCAGATGAGGGTTTTTCTAATCCAGCAATCAAATTTAGCAATGTAGTTTTTCCAGAACCACTTGGGCCTGAGACAAGATTTAAAATCCCAGAATTAAAATTGAGATTTAAATCTTTGAAAACTTCTTCACTCTGATAAGAAAAATTTAGTGATTTAATAATTAAATTCATTTTTTTATATGCCTTAATAAGTGTATATATTAAACTAGCTTACTTTCCACAAAAAGTTTTTATGTATAAATATAAGATATTCAATAACATAGCCTCTGAAGGGATAGATTATTTAGTCAAAGAGAATCTCACATTAAATGAAGATGAACCTGAGGCAATTTTGTTGAGAAGTAAAGTTTTGAGTGAAAATAACTTCAATGATCAGTTGCTTTGCATCGGCAGAGCTGGAGCTGGAGTAAATAATATTCCAATTGATATTGCCTCAAAAAGAGGAGTTGTTGTATTCAATACGCCGGGAGCAAATGCAAATGCTGTAAAGGAATTAGTTTTGTGTGGGTTATTTCTATCCTCAAGAGGGATAATTCAAGGAAACTCTTTCGCTAAGAGTCTGGCAATTGATGAAGTCAGTGAATTCAATTCAAGAATTGAGAATGAAAAAAAGAATTTTAAAGGAAGCGAGCTCTATGGAAAGACACTTGGTGTTGTAGGGCTCGGGGCTATTGGATCAATGGTAGCTCAATCTGCTGATGCGCTGGGAATGAAGCTGATAGGTTATGATCCATACATTTCTATAGATGCTGCATGGCGCTTACCAAAAGAGGTGCAAAAGGCAAATTCAATTGAAGAGCTTGTTGGGAGTTCAGACTTTATTTCTATTCATGTTCCTCTTGTTGATAGCACAAAAAATCTCATTTCTAAGGACCTATTAAAGCATTTTAAGCGGGGATCAAAACTCATTAATCTTTCAAGGGGCGGCATCGTAAATAATAATGATGTTATTGAGGCCCTCCAAAATGAGACTTTAAGTGTCTTTGTTACAGATTTCCCCTCAATAGAGTTAGCGCAAAGAGCAAATGATTCTGGGGATATCATTTTATTGCCTCATATTGGTGCAAGCACATCAGAAGCTGAAGTGAATTGTGCTGTTATGGCTGCTGAGCAGGTTGTTGACTTCCTAAAAAATGGCAACATCCTTAATTCTGTTAATTTTCCAAGAATTAAACTTAGCAGGTCAACGGATCATAGGTTAATTGTTATTAATAAGAACGAACCAGGAATGATAGGAAAGATTGCAGAATTTATTGCAAATAAAAAATTAAATATTAGCGACATGGTTAATAAGAGCAGGGATGGTATTGCAATAAATTTAATAGATCTCGATAGCGAACCATCCAAAGAATTAATTGAATCTCTTAAAAAAATTGAGCATGTACTATCAGTGAGAGTGTGCTAAAAACTGCATTCTTTTAATCTAAAACATCAAATAAAAAATATTTTTAATCCGTAACATTTGTTTATATTTGCCCACAAGGTATGCATTAAGAATATGTCTTTTATTTAATTCCAATTAAGAAGAATAAACATAGATAGTAAATATACGTAAAATATTGATATAAGGTACTTTTTTACAAAACTGATCAATTTTTGATCAATCTTGTCAAGACCCTTATTTAATAATGTTTTTTAATATAATATTAAAGTTATCCATAAAGTTATCCACAGAATCTGTGGATAAAGTTTTGTATTTTTATGAGCGATCTTTTCAAAGGAGTAGATATTAGCTGGAAGCCATTTTTAGAGGGTGAATTCCAAAAAGATTACATGAAAAAAATTAAAAGATTTCTTGTTGACTGCTCTAAAAATAATAAAACAATCTACCCTCATCCAAAAAACATTTTTAGATCCTTAGAATTAACATCTTATGAAAATGTAAAAGTGGTAGTTTTAGGTCAAGATCCTTATCATGGACCAAATCAAGCACATGGCTTAGCTTTTTCTGTTCAGGAAAATGTCCCCATCCCACCCTCATTAAAAAACATTTTTAAGGAAATATCCGAAGATCTGGGAATTGAAAAAAGACTCTCAGGTGATCTTACAAATTGGGCAAATCAGGGAGTACTTCTTTTAAATACATGTTTGACTGTTTTTCCTGGGAGACCCGAGTCTCATTCTAGTCTAGGATGGCAAGAATTTACCGACTCAGTCATCAGAGCAGTCGACACCAAGGACAGAATAGTATTTATACTCTGGGGTTCCTATGCCAGAAAAAAGAAAGAACTTCTTTGTAACAATAAAAATTTAATTCTAGAGGCTCCTCATCCTTCACCCTTATCAGCTCATAGAGGTTTCTTTGGGTGTAAACATTTTTCAAAAACTAATCAGTTTCTTAATGAACATAAAATTAAAAAAATTGATTGGACTAGTCTGGAATAAAGCTTACAAGCTTAAAAGTACTTCCTTCAAAATATACTTCTTTTAAAATTTTAATTTTTTTTGATTTTATGTTTGCTTCATCTTCAGCTTTAATAAAAATAATTTCTTTTTTCTTTTTGCTGAGATGCTCTGTCCTTGCAATAACCTCTTGTCCTCTGAAACAGCCTTTTGAAAAAGAGACATGACTCTCATTCATGCCAACATCATGCGGTCTATGCTTACCGACATCTTCATAATTGAATAAAAATTGCCCCATAAGTAAAATATTCAAATTAAACTCTGCTTCTGTAAGCAATCTTTCATGATCATTTTCTTTGAACTCAATATCGCAAAAGAGCATGTCATTAGAAAATATATGCCCCGCAGAATTACATTTTTTAAAAAATTTATATATGACTTCTCTTGAGTTTATCTCCATTTCAAGATTATAGAACTTGATAAATTTACTTAATTCTTCAAATAAAATACTCAAACATGATTCATCAACCAGAATCTCTAAACCATTTTCATTTGATAACAGGAATTCAGCCTTTATAAAGCCTTTTTCATCACAAAGGCATGATTGAATAAATTTTTTTGATTCAAGATCTTTTAAATCTGCAGTAACTTGGCCTTGAAGAAGTTCAAAAACATTATCTTTGCTACCTTCAAAGGAAATAACCTTTTTATTGATAGCAAAAGATCCAGGTTTGAAATATGATTCTAGTTTTTTGATAATTAAGAGTATATTGTTTTAAATTATTTTATCCGATGAAAGCTGAAATAAATAGAATTAAATGGAAATCGAGAAGGGGCATGCGTGAGCTTGATCTTTTGTTTGAAAATTTTTTTAAATTTCATGCAGATAAGATATCAGAAAGCGAACTCCAGACACTCCGAGAACTTTTAGTTTATGATGATCAGTCATTATTTGATTTTATATTTAAGGATATAAAGCTTGGAAATTCTGATCATGAAGTTTTCATTAAAAAATATTTAAAAAAATATGAAAAATAAAAGAACTTTTTATACTTTTGAATGTCTTAATGTTTGAGGTATGAGTAATGAATTTTCCTCAGAATAATGAAGCCTCACTTTTAAAAAAGGCAAAAAACGGAGATAAAGATGCTTTTAACCTTATGGTTATCAAATATCAGCCACGTATTATGAGTGTTTTATATGGCTTTTTAAAAACTCACTCAGATGCTGAAGATCTTACTCAACAAACATTCATTAAGGCATGGACTAATCTAGATAAATTTAGAGGTGAGAGCAGCTTCTATACTTGGATATACAGAATAGCAATTAATTTAGCGAAGAATTTTGTTAAAAAACCATCAACACAAATTGAAAAAACATCTTTATCAATTGATGAGCATCAATTTGACTTGCCAGAAGATTTGGACCCATTAACATTTATTTCTAATGAACAACTGAAAAGTGGCCTTGATTCTTTTATTAGCTCAATGCCTGAAAAATTAAAAACTGCATT
>CACBQK010000011.1 GCA_902541365.1 uncultured SAR86 cluster bacterium | reverse complement strand
TCTACTGTTCAACCGGATGCTGTTGTCTTTATGCCAGATAATAGAAGCATCATTATAGACTCCAAAGCCTCCCTTACATCATACTTAAGATATGTTGATACTGAAGATGAGTCTGAAAAAGAAAAACATCTAAAAGAGCATCTAAGCTCCTTAAAGACTCATATAAAACAATTGTCATCTAAGTCTTATAAAAGTATTGAAGAGCTTGGATCAGCTGACTATATTTTAATGTTCATCCCAATTGAATCAGCTTTATCTCTTGCGCTTATGAATGATTGGGACCTTCAGAAAACCGCCATGCAAAGTAAAATGGGCTTTGTAACTCCAACTAACTTAATAGCAATCCTTAGAGTCGCTGAAAGTTTATGGCGTCAAGATAGATTGAGTAAAGATGCCGAAAAAATTGCTCTAAGAGCTGGCCTAATGATTGATAAGCTTGTTGGTCTTAAAACAGACTTTGAAAAGGTAAAAAGTAGCTTCAATGCTACTCAAGATGCGATAAATGAAGCAGAAAAGAAGTTGAGCACCGGCAAGGGAAATTTAACAAATCAAGCAAAAGAGTTACAAGAGATGGGAGCCAGATCAAAAAAAGTTCTAGCAGACTCAGATAACAAATAAATATAGTGCAACATTTAAGATTATTAAAAATTCTGTCATATCCTTGGGTGGTATTTATATCACTAATATTTCTTACCTTTATTTTTTTAGGCTTCTCTCAGCCACTCAATGAATATGTAACAACATCTTTGATAATTAAGATGGCATCTAATACTTTATTCTTATGCATACTGGTTGCAATATTCACTTCACTAATAGCTGTTCCTTGCTCAATCTTTGTGACAATGTTTGATTTTTATGGGAGAAAGTTTTTCTCATGGGCTTTATGTTTATCCCTAGCATTTCCTATCTATGTGTATGCTTTTATTTTTGTTGGCGCTGCTGAAGAAGTAAGCTTCATTTCTAACTCTATTAGAGAAAATATTGTTTTTTCTGCTTTGATAATGTCTCTTGGTTTATATCCTTATACATTCCTTTTATGTAAGGCACAGTTAAGAAAAACTGGAGTATCTATATTCAAGGCATCAAAGTCTCTAGGAAAAAATAACTTCCAAACAATTTATCTTATTCTTCTTCCATCTCTGAAGCCTGCGATAATAGCTGGAACAGTTCTATGCATCTTTGAAACTATCTCTGATTTTGGGGGCGTTGCAACACTTGGTATTAATACTCTTACTGTTGGCATTTTTAATATTTGGTTTGGTTATCAAGACTTAATATCTGGAGCAAAAATATCTCTCATGCTTTTCTTATTAGCAATGATTGTTTTGTATATCGGTAAACTAAGCTCTGAAAGTAGGAAGTCATCAGGTGCTGGGAGAGCAAATCATAGTTTAATTAAGCCTAGTAAAATATTTAATTTCTCAATTGCCCTATTTTGTTCATTTGTTTTTGTAATGACCTTCGTCTTTCCATTTATGCAACTTATAGTTTGGTCTTCAGAAAATATCAAAAATAATATTCCATTAGAGCTAATTTTTAATTCTTTCTTCATAGGTTTTATAGTTGCATTAGCTGCTTCAGTTATTGCAATTATTCTTTCACTGGGAAGTTTCAAAAGCTCAAATAAAATTATTTTTAATCTATCGACAATAGGTTATGCAATTCCAGGTTCTGTTCTTGCAGTTTCTTTATTATTAGTCTTTAGCTTTTACTTTGATTTATCTATAACAGTATTCGGTATATGGGGATTATTTTTATGTTTGGTAATAAGGTTTATGACTCCTTTAATACGTTATTTGGATGCTGCCCTTTCGAGTATGGCCAAAGAGACTCTTTCTGCAACAAGGATCTACTCAAAAAGTTTATTGAAAACTTTTAGGTATATATATTTTCCAGCCTTATATCCATCTCTGTTATTAGGCTTTTTAGTTGTTTTTATAGAAGTGATTAAAGAGCAGCCTGCAACACTATTGTTAAGGCCGGTAGGTTTCGATACCTTGTCA
This sequence comes from uncultured SAR86 cluster bacterium, assembly GCA_902541365.1. Classification (GTDB taxonomy): domain Bacteria; phylum Pseudomonadota; class Gammaproteobacteria; order Magnimaribacterales; family D2472; genus CACNXK01. The sequence continues at coordinate 28,625 of CACBQK010000011.1, read as the reverse complement.
TCAAAGATTTATAATTTTACCTCAGAGGGTCAATGGGAATTAGCTGCAACTCCTAGCATAGCCATGATTCTTTTAAGTTTAATTCTTGTATTGATATTAAATAATAGAGTTGATAATGAATAGAACTTTTCTATATGAATCTCATCAAGGCTTGGGATCAAAATTTGTTAATTTCTCAGGATGGGAAATGCCCATACATTATGGCTCTCAGATTAATGAACATAATTCTGTAAGAAATAGTGCTGGTATTTTTGATGTTTCTCATATGAATATCTTTGATTTCTGTGGTGTGGAAGCAAAAGAATTTATGAGATATGTGTTAACAAATGATGTGAATAAAATTGACGATGGTTCTGCACTTTATAGTGTAATAACGAATAATGAAGGCGGGATAATAGATGACCTAATCGTTTATAAATTTAACAATGAAAAATTTAGAGTTGTATCAAACTGTTCTACTTTTGATGAAGTAAATAACTTCTTTGAATCAAATATTATCAAATTTGATTGTGAGTTCCATCATAAACCAAGTTTAGGCATTCTAGCTATCCAAGGACCAGAATCTGAAACTGCTCTTAAAAATATCCTTAAACTAGAGCTTTCAAACTATAAAAGTTTTTCATTTACTGAAAGGAATAAACTTTTCATTTCAAGGACTGGTTATACAGGAGAAGATGGTTTTGAGGTTATTGGTGAGCCTGAAGAATTACAAAACATTTGGGATTTATGTATTTCTAGGAGCATTCCTCCAATTGGTTTGGGTGCAAGAGATACTTTAAGAGTTGAAGCTGGGATGAATCTCAATGGTACAGACATGACCATAAAGAATAATCCCTTTGAGTCTAATTTAGGTTGGGTTGTCGATTTTAGTGATGTCGAAAGAGATTTCATAGCTAAAGAAAACCTTCTTGAAATTAAAAACATCAACAAGATTAAGCTTGTTGGTGTTTTACTTAATGAAAAAGGAATCCTGAGAAGTGGTCAAAAGATCATCAAAAAAGATTTTGAGGGAGAAGTTACAAGTGGTACTTTTTCGCCGTATATGAAGAAAAGCATTGGCTTGGCTAGGATACCGATGGATATGAGTGGAAATGCAAATGTGCTGATAAGAAATAAGCTTCTAAATGTAAAAATATTATCGCTACCTTTTATAAGAAAAGGTAAAATTATGATATGAATGAAACGCCAAGTGATCTTAAATTTCTGGATTCGCATGAATGGGTAAAAGTGGATGATAATACTGTTAAAGTTGGTATCAGTGATCATGCTCAGAATGAGCTTGGAGAGGTTGTCTTTGTTGAACTACCAGCAATTGGAGATGAGTTCGTCTCAGGCGATGAAGCAGCAGTAGTGGAATCTGTAAAAGCTGCATCTGAAGTATATACTCCTTTATCTGGTGAAGTTATTGAAGTGAATGAAGCTCTTGAAGAGAACCCTGAGCTTGTAAACACCTCTCCTTATGAGGATGGTTGGTTCTTCAAATTAAAAGTTAGTGATGAAAATCTCGGAAGCATAGATAGTCTTATGACAGCTGAAGAATATTTATCCATGCTTGATGGTAATAGTTAATTAAATCACAAATGAATCAAATTAAATCTTTCGTTGATAGGCATATTGGTATTGGTGCCGATGACCAAAAAGATATGTTAGATTTTCTTGGTTACAAAGATATGCATGCATTTATTGACGATGTTGTACCTGAAAGTATATTAGAGGATGATTATTTAGATCTTGGAGAGGGATTATCAGAGATGGCGGCTTTGAAAAAGCTTGATAAGGTTGCTAAGCAAAACAAAGTCTTTAGATCCTATATTGGGCAAGGTTACTATGGAACCGTTACTCCTAAGGTCATTAAAAGAAATGTATTTGAAAATCCTGGATGGTATACCTCATATACTCCGTATCAAGCTGAGATTTCTCAAGGGAGATTAGAGGCGCTAATAAATTTCCAAACAACTATCTGTGAGTTAACCTCAATGGAAATAGCTAACGCATCTCTTCTTGATGAGGCTACAGCCGCGGCTGAAGCTATGATGCTAGCAAAAAGAGTATCGAAAAATAAATCTAATTATTTTTTTGTTGATAAAAACTGTTTCAGGCAGACTATTTCCGTTCTTAAAACGAGGGCTAAGCCATTCGGTATTGAGCTTGAGGTTGGAGACCCTCAAGATTTTAATGAAAAAGACTTTTTTGGAATGTTAATACAATATCCAAATAAATTTGGAGAAATAGAGGATTTTTCAAGGCTATCAGATTACTGCAAAAAGAATAAGTCTTTGCTTGTTTGTGCTACTGATCTTCTTGCCTTAACTCTTTTGAGACCTCCAGGAGAAATTGGTGCTGATATTGTTATAGGTTCATCCCAAAGGTTTGGAGTCCCAATGGGATTTGGAGGGCCACATGCTGCATTTATGGCTACTCACGAGAGTTTTCAAAGGTCAATGCCTGGAAGAATTATAGGGGCATCTAAAGATGCTAGCGGAAATCTATCCTACAGGCTTGCACTTCAAACAAGAGAACAGCACATAAGGCGAGAAAAAGCCACTAGCAATATTTGTACTTCTCAAGCGCTGCTTGCTGTGATGGCTGGCTTTTTTGCTATCTATCATGGTCCAAAAGGTCTGATAGGGATTGCTAATAATGTTCATAAAAAAACTCGTAAACTTTTTAATGCTCTTAAGTCTGGTGATCATGAAATTCTAAATAATAACTTTTTTGATACTCTTTCTATTCGCTTAAAAGGAGATATTTCGGAAATAAAAACTCGTCTACTCGATGCAAAAATAAATATTAATTGGTTTGATAATAATTTAGTTAGTATCTCAATAGATGAAGCCACAAGCTCTGACGATATTGCTGATCTAGTGTTTGTGCTCTCAGGAAAGCCTATATCAAATGATTCCGAAGATGGTGAGGCTAGTCTTAATAAAGAAATAGTTAGATCCTCTGATTTTATGAAACAAGAGCGTTTTAACAAATATCATTCTGAAACAGAAATGATGAGATATATTAAAAGACTATCTGATAAGGATATCGCGCTCGATAGATCAATGATTCCACTTGGATCTTGTACAATGAAATTAAACTCAGCTTCGGAAATGGCGCCAGTAAGCTGGCCAGAATTTGCAAATATGCATCCATATTGTCCGACCGATCAAACAAAAGGGTATCAAGCTCTTATTAAGGACTTAAGAGAAATGTTATCAGGTATTACAGGGTATTATGATATTTCACTTCAACCAAATGCTGGTTCTCAAGGAGAGTATGCAGGTCTCCTGGCAATTGATGCATATCATAAGAATAATGGTGATGATAATAGGTCAATCTGTCTTATTCCGAGATCAGCACATGGAACTAATCCTGCCTCAGCAATGATGGTTGGAATGAAAGTTGTCCCTGTTGAATGTGATTTGGAAGGGAATATTGATCTTAAGGACTTAAAAGAAAAGTCATCTCTTCACAAAAGTAACTTATCAGCAATTATGATCACATATCCTTCTACTCATGGAGTCTTTGAAAGTAATGTAAGAGAAGTTTGTAACATTGTTCATGATCATGGAGGATTAGTTTACATTGATGGAGCTAACTTGAATGCTCTTGTTGGTATTGCAAAACCCGGAGAGTTTGGTGGTGATGTTTCTCATCTCAACCTGCATAAAACATTCTGCATTCCTCATGGTGGAGGTGGACCTGGAGTCGGCCCGATAGGAGTTGTAGAAAAACTTAAAGATTTTATGCCTTCACATCATGAAAATGTTCAAAATGTAGGTCCCGTATCCTCAACAGATTTTGGAAGTGCCAGCATTCTACCAATTAGCTGGATGTACATTTCAATGATGGGATCAAAGGGTTTAAAACAAGCTACGATGACTGCCATTTTAAGCGCGAATTATATTGCAAAGCGCCTAAGCGATCACTACCAAATACTTTATAAAGGTGAGAACAACTTAATTGCTCACGAATGCATAATAGATGCCAGGCCTTTTAAAGAGTCCTCAAATATTGATGTTGATGATATAGCTAAAAGGCTTATGGATTATGGTTTTCATGCTCCTACTATGTCCTGGCCAGTTGCAGGTACTCTTATGATTGAGCCTACTGAAAGTGAATCGAGAGAAGAATTAGATATATTCTGTGATGCTATGATTTCTATTAGGAAAGAAATTGAAGAAATTGAAAATGGGAATGAGGATTCTGAAAATAATATTCTAAAAAATTCACCTCATACTGTAGAAGAGCTTAGCAGTGATAATTGGGAACATAATTATTCTAGAGAAAAAGCTGCATATCCACTGGATTATTTAAAAGCAAGAAAGTATTGGCCGCCTGTAAAGAGGATAGATAACGTTTACGGTGATAAAAACCTATTTTGTACCTGTCCAGATATGGACGAGTTTTAGATAGGTAAATCTATAATTTCCCAGCCACGGTCTTTAGATACTCTAAATAATTCGTTATCTGGGTTAACTGCCACCGGTTTTTCTACTTTCTGCAAGAGAGGCATATCTAAGATTGAGTCAGAATAAAAGGTTGTGCCATTAAAATCTGAGAACCCATTATTTTTCATCCATGCCTGCACATTTTTTAACTTCCCCTCTCCTAGCGATGGAGGATCTTCAATTCTTCCGGTATAAATATTGTTTTCTTTTTCACATGTTGTACAAACAACATTTTTAAATTCTAATCTTTTGGCAATTGGGGCAGCAATTATTGAGGTTGTTCCTGAAGCAAGAAGTAGCTCTTCATCTTTTTCGTAATGCTTATGAATTAACCTTAAAGCATAAATATTAATTGAAGGTTCAATAATTTCCTTCATAAAATCTGATCTAATTTCAGAAATATAGTCATCACTGTTATCTTTAAGGTATTGAATAGTAAATTCATAATAGTCTTTGTAGTTAACATCACCTTCTCTAAATTTCTTCTGAAATTCAGCATTTTGTTCAAAATATTCTTCTCTTTTTACAAATCCTTTATTTATAAGATAATCCAGCCAGGAATGATCCGAGTTGCATTTAAGAATGGTATGATCTAAATCAAAAATTGCTAATTTTTTATTAACAGTCATGGATATTAAAGAAAAAGGTTATCGTTTAAATGTTGGTATTATTGTAGCCAATTCAGATGGTAAATTGTTGTACTGCAAAAGAAAAAATTCCACCAACTGGCAATTTCCTCAAGGTGGTATAGATAAAAATGAGGATATTTTTGATGCTGCGCTAAGAGAATTATATGAAGAAGTTGGTATTGAAGAAAACAAAATAAAATTAATTAAAGAATCTGATAATTGGTATAAGTATGATCTTCCCAAAAAATATAAAAGAAATGGTTTTCTATGGGAAAGTTTTAAAGGCCAAAAGCAAAAATGGTTTTTGTTTAAGTTGATTGAAGAAACTAAGATTGATTTAAATAATGAAAATAATCCTGAGTTTGACGAATTCAATTGGGTTGATTATTGGAAACCTCTTGATGAAATAGTTGAATTCAAAAGGGAAATTTATAAAAAAGTCTTAACTGAGCTTGAGCCAGCATATAAGTTGGAGTTTAGTAAATAATGGAAATACCTATCTATATTATTCTTGGTTTATTTGTGGGTGTCCTTGGTGGGTTATTTGGAATTGGTGGCGGTGTAATTATTGTTCCAGCATTACTATTTGTTCTTACTTATCTTGGATATGAATCTGATCTATTAATACACATTTGTGTGGCAACATCACTTGGAACTATATTCTTTACTGCATTTGCATCTGCATTTGCTCACAATCAAAAAGGGAGTGTTGATTGGAGCTTTTGGCGCAAACTTTCCATTGGTATTGCTCTTGGTTCTTATTTAGGCTCAGTATTATCAATATCCATAGAAGCTTCGACTTTAAAAGTAATTATAGGTATCTCATACCTTCTTATCGCTCTTCAAATACTTATAAACGTTAATATGCCAGCAAAAGATCTTAAGCCTTCTTTTAGCACTATCCTTTATGGTACAGGAACTGGAGCTGCATCATCAATACTAGGAATTGGCGGTGGGAGTTTCACTGTTCCATACTTAAATTATGCTGGTCTAAAAATGGTTAATAGTATAGGAACAGCATCGGCTTGCGGAGTGATAATTTCTTTTTTTGCATCTCTTGGTTTTGTTTTAACTGGACTCGGGGAAGATCAAGCATTGGAGAAATCTATTGGTTTAATTTACTGGCCTGCTTTAGTAGGAATCTCTGTAGGTAGTCTATTTAGCGCTCAAGCTGGTGTTTATCTAGCTCACAAGATAAGTGAAAGATTATTAAAAGCTCTTTTTGGTATTTTTATCCTCTCAGTAAGCTACTATATGCTTTTTATATGATTATTGAATTATCAGACTTCTTCAATAACCCAAGCCTGATCTCTGTTGGGAGTATATCTATTCAGTACTATGCAGTTACATGGATACTTTCAGCAATATTTATTTATCTCCATCTTGCAAATAACTCAATCACAAAAGAAATTGGCATTTCTAAAGAAAAGGCAAATGATCTCGTCTTTTTATATGGATTAATATTTGGAGCAATGATTGGTGGAAGAATTGGCTATATGCTTTTTTATGGATTTGATCAGCTTATAAATAATCCTCTCAAGCTTTTCTATATTTGGGAGGGTGGTCTTTCCTTCCATGGAGGTCTAATTGGCGTAATAATCTCGATGTTTATTTTTTCAAAACAAAATAGTATTAACTTTATAAGACTTCTAGACTCCGCTGCCCTAAGTATGCCTATAGGTCTATGCTTAGTTAGGATTGGTAACTTTTTAAATGGTGAACTATATGGAAGAGTGACAGATGGGAGTTGGGGCTTCATTTTTCCAACTGATCCATTTGGTCTTACAAGACATCCTTCACAACTCTATGAATCTTTTGGTGAAGGCCCTTTGTTATTTATCCTATTAATGATCGTAAATAAATACACAAAAAAAAGAGGATTAGTGGCAGGATCTTTTCTATTCTTCTATGGAAGTATAAGATTTGTAATAGAAAATTTTAGGCAGCCAGACTCACACCTTGGCTTTATTTTTTCTGATTTTCTTACAATGGGTCAACTTTTATGTATTCCTATGATCCTTATTGGTTTAATATTCATAATTACTTTTAAAAATAAAAATGAAATCATATCTTAATCTGCTGTCTCACATTTTAGAAAATGGAGAAAAGCGTGAAGACAGAACTAATGTTGGAACTATTTCTTCATTTGGACATCAACTTAAATTTGATTTACGGGATGGGTTCCCTGCTGTAACTACAAAAAAGCTTGCCTGGAAGGGTGTCGTATCTGAACTAATCTGGTTTCTAGAGGGTTCAGATGATGAGAGAAGATTAGCGGAGATAAGATATGACAAAAATAGAGATGAATTAACTGATATGGATAAATACCCTACTATTTGGACAGATAATGCAGATAATCAAGGAAAAAATTTAGGATATGAAAATTCATCATTGGTAAAAAAGCTTGGTCCAGTATATGGAGTTCAATGGAGAAACTGGGATGATAAAGACCAAATTAAAGAACTTTTAGACTCCTTAAAAAATAACCCAACGAGCAGAAGACATATTCTAAGTGCTTGGAATGTTGCGATGATAGATAAAATGGCTCTTCCTCCATGCCATCTATTAGCTCAATTCTATGTATCTAGTGATCAAAGCTTAGATTGCCATATGTATCAAAGAAGTGCTGATATGTTTCTTGGAGTTCCTTTCAATATCGCAAGCTACTCATTGCTCATGCATATATTGGGGAAAGTATTAGACTTGACTCCAAGATATTTTATTCACTCCTTTGGTGATGCCCACATTTATTTGAACTCAGTTGATCAAGTTAAAGAACAGATTAAAAGGACTCCACGAGAACTTCCTCAACTAAAGTTTCCAGATATAAATAATTTAGAGGATCTTAAGGGTCTAAGCCTAGATGATTTTATACTTGAGGGATACGATCCTCATCCAGCTATAAAAGCTAAGATGGCAATTTAGAATTAACCTTGATTTTGAATGTAGTCTCTTCTTAGTGCTAAATTCTTGACGCGTATTTCTTCGTTTTCTGTATATTTTATCCAACTATTTGCAGTCTTTTTAATCTTCTTATCGTCATCTCGTGCAGCAATCCTGAACTCTTTTTTGGCTTGTTCAAAATTTTGAAGTTCAAAATGTGCTTGACCAAGTGTAAGCCTTGCCTGTGAAGCATTTTTAACTTTACCCTTTTTAAGCCCTTGTTCAATTGCATCAACAGCTTCTTCTAATTTATCCTCTGATAGATACAAACTTCCAAGAATTATGAACGTTTGTCCATCTTTGGCTAATTTTGCAGCTTTTTCCATTATGGGTATTGCTAACTCTATTTCCTGAGCCATTCTCCATGCATCTGCAAGAAGCTTTAAATTCTTTTCATTGTCCTTAACGACAGGCAGAATTTTTTCCTCTTTTGTTTTCTCATCGATAACTGGAACTTTTTTAACTCTTCCTGCCTCCAAAACCTTTGCTGCCCAATAAGGGTTATTGTTAAGAAGAAGTAGCTGAGTTAAGGCAAGATATTCTGATTCTTTATCGAGTAAATCTTTCTGGTAAGCTGCATTTAGGGTAATCATATAATCAAGCTCTCTATTGAGCTGGCCATATATACCACCAAGCTGGATAAAGTACATTTTCTTAGGGTATAAGTTTACTAAGATCTCATAGATATCTAATTGCTTATATAGAGATTCCTCTTTACCAATCCTTGATGAGAGCTCGCTATAGCATGCTGCCATAAGTACATACCAATTTTCCTTTGGTTTATATTCCTCAAGTTCAGCAGTTTGCACAGCATTTAGCATGCTATCTAAAGCTTTTTCGTAATAATCAAGTTTCTCCCTTTCGGATGATTTATCTGTTCCAAGTTGAAAATACGCTTGCCCCAAGAGAGACCAGCCTTGAGCAGTAATAACCTCAACTTCATCCATCCATTGAAGAAGAACTTTAACTCCTTCCTCATAATCCTCATTTACAAAATTAAGTTGCGCAAGTGTATATAAAGATGCAACTCTCAATGGAATTGTTGATTCAGGTTCAGCAAGAAGGTTTCTATATGCCTGCATAGCATCCGAAAATCTTTCTTCTGAAAAGTAGACATATCCCCAATAATTCCACATTACAGACCTGTCATAACTTCTTAGGCTGTCTTTTTTAACTAAAAGTTCATTGAGAATTTCTTTAACAGTTTCAAAATCAGGATCCTCTTTGCCTTCCTCGTCAACTCGCTCCAAAGCCTCAACAACCTTAACGATTTTTTTTGCAGTTGATGTTTGAAGTGCTCTGGCCTTTTTATATGTAACTTTTTGATCTGAAGATTGTGCTCCTAGATCAAAAGGCAAAACAACCAAGCTAAGCACAAAGAATAAAGATAATAATCTTAAAAACATAATTATGAATCTTCCATTATAAAGGTAAATTTATGTTGAACACCTTCAACTCTAACAGCTTTTCCATCAACAATCTTCGGTTTATATTTGAGTTTAAGCGCCGCCCTTGAAGATGCAGAATTAAAAATTGAGCATGGTCTAAGTTGCGCCTCAGGATCATTTGGATTTTTTGAAGTGCAATAACCTTCGACAGGAACTACATCTTCAATAGTGCCAGATTCAGTTATTGTGAATGCAACGATCGCAAAACCCATGGTGCCTCTCTCTTGTGCTCTTCTTGGATATTGCGGTTGAATCTTAAAAAGAGGGATATATTCACCATCTCTAAAGAAGCTTCCACCAGCTGTAAATTTAGCTTTTGGTTTTGGGATGTTCACATCAATTCCAGTAGTCGGCTGAAGATCTAACTCAGGCTGTGCAATATCTTCAGGCTGCTCTTCGGGCTCATCTGGTTTATCAACTTCATCCATAAATGTATCTATCTCTCTTTCAGGCATAACAATGTCTGCCAATTTCACTGATTTATCCTCTTTGAGGCCACTATCCCCTAATGAGATAAGAGTAACCATTAATACGAATAGCAAGACGGTTGTAGAAACTGATAGGACAAAGACAGCAAAGTATTTATTTATTTCAAATAGCCTAATGTAGGCTGTCTTAATTGGAAGAATAAGATTTGATACTAATCCGCCCATAAAAAAACCTACTTTGGCTCTGAGGCTAAAGAAATAGCAGAGACACCAGCTTCTCTTGCTCCATCCATGACTTTAATAATGGTATCCGCAACTGCCTTCTCATCTGCTTGGATTACTACTGACCCTTGAGGATTATCAGCTAAAAGTTTCACAACATTGGCTTTAACTTGCCTTACATCAATTCTTCTTCCATCCATCCAAACTTCTCCAGTTGGGCCAACTGCGATAAGAATAGCAGCATTTTCTTGAGTTTCAGCTGTGTCTGAATCAGGCCTATTTATTTCTAAACCTGGCTCTTTAATAAAGTTTGCAGTAACAATAAAGAATATGAGCATAATAAACACCACATCCAACATTGGGGTGATATTAATCTCGCTCTCTTCCTCTTGAACTGCTGTAGATATTGCGTTTCTTCTCACTTTAACTTCTCCTAAACCCTTTTAATTCTTTCTTCAAGAATTCCAGTATGCCTCTCGCTCACACTAGAAATATAAATCATTGCAAAAATTCCTGATAGAGATACAACCATGCCTGCCATAGTTGGAAGCGTCGCTTTAGAAACACCTCCTGCCATTGCTCTCGCATCACCACCGCCGCTGAAAGCCATAACTTGGAAGACCTCGATCATTCCAGTAACTGTTCCAAGCAAACCAAAAAGTGGAGCTAATGCAATGCATGTTTTTATTAATGTCGTATTCCTATTAATAGATGATTTTGCTTCTGCTAAAAATTTTTCTCTAATTTGTAGAGCATGCCATGAAGTTTTGTCGGCTCTTGAGTCCCATTTGGAAACAAGAGAATTAAGAAAAACATCATGGCCATGTGAAAGATAATATATTCTCTCAAATATCAATCCCCACATTAAAAGAACCAAAAGAGCTATTAACCAAAGCACACTTCCACCAGCTTCCATGAAGTCTCTGATAGAAATGAAAGATTCAGTTATAGCGTAAATCATTATTTACTTTCAGCTCTTTCAGCTAGTATTCCAGTACTTTGCTCCTCAAGAACACCAACGATCTCACGCGCAGATGAGTTTGCAAATGAATGGAGTAAAGTTGTCGGAATCGCCACAAGTAATCCAAGAACCGTAGTTACAAGAGCCTGCGAAATACCGCCGGCCATTAGTTTTGGATCTCCTGTTCCATAAAGAGTAATTTGTTGGAATGTAACAATCATTCCTGTTACTGTTCCAAGCAATCCTGCCAATGGAGCAACAACTGAAATAATCTTAACAATACCAATATATCTTTCGATATCAGGCCTTTCTGCCATGATAGCTTCTGCAAGTTTTAGCTCTAATGTGTCTATATCTTTTGAGAAATGTTCTTCTCCGACTTTTAAGACTCTTCCAAGTGGATTGTTAGAGTTAAGAGCTTTCGATTTGGATTGCTTTCTTACTGCTCTTCCAGTTACATATAAAACATAGAGTTTATATAGAGCTAAGAGAGTCCCGAGAAGACCAACAATAACGATTGCATAACCAATCTCTCTACCTTGAGCTAATCTTTCAGTTAAACTTGGTGTTTGAATTAAGTTGGCAAGAAGACTTCCTCCAGTAGGCCCTGTAGGGTCAATACCAAAAGTTACTTGCTCACCAGCTCCTGCTGATGCAATGTTGTTAGCAGTTCTTGTATATCTTCCCTCTGGTTGTCTAGGTAAAAATGCATATTGTCCTTTGGATGCCGCAAATTCTAGATACTTCCCATCACAAACAGCATTAAAGAGTCCGACACGGACTACATCACAATTTGAAGTTTCACCATCTACATCAATAACACTTGCCTCAAAAGAAGCAATTTCTCCACCTGCAACCATTTCTCTTTGAAGCTCATACCAAAGACCTTCGATTTCTCTGATTGTTGGGAGTACTGTTGTCTCCGACATTTTAGCTGTCAGGTTATTTAAGAAATCAACTCTGTCAGTACCAAATTGAGCAGATGATAATGAACCGGTAAACTGCACAGCTGCTTCTCCAGATGCGCTTTGAAGATGTCCAAATAATTCTACAAGTGAGCCAAGCTCTTTTTTATAAGCTTCTTCTTTAACTCTTAGAATTTCTTCGTTCTTTTTATACTCAGCTTCTAGCTGGTCAGCAATCCTTTCCTGTCTTGCAAGCTCTCTTTTTTCTGCAGCAAGGATAGATGCTTGTTTATTCTTGTTTGCCATAAACTCAGCTTCACGAACTGCATTTTCAGATTGTTCTCTGATTTGGCCTTCTTTAACCAGTTCAAGGAGTTGTTGGACGGTAGAAGGAGCTTCGCCTTCAGTAGCGTCTTCTTGGGCAACTAAAATCTGGTTACCGCTAATTAAAAGTGCGAATAGATAAATTTTTAAAAGTCTCATCTTGCACCCCCTTTAACTACAGGTAATAGAAGCATATCTGTAGGGGCAAGTTTCTTAGCCATTCTTATGCCATCTCTAATAGCTGTTCTATAGCCTGAAACCTCTTCCCAGTCATTTGTTTCATTATTCCAGAAACCACTTTGCTGCTCATCCTTAGTTTGATAGAACATTCCTATTCTTCCAACAACAAGAACATTAACTAACATCTCTTTACCATCGATAACGATAGTATCTTCATATGAGGAAATCTTTCTACCGTACTCTGCCTCGATGTTATATGCTTCAAGTATCTGCCTTACTTGTTCTGATGCAGTTATTTTTGGATTCGATAATGAACTTCTTACAATGTCTATTCTTTCCAATCTTTCATCAATATAGAATGGAGTATCTAGCGCAACAAATTGCTCAAGCCCCTCTAGCATTCTCTGAGCCAATGGTGGGATTTGTCTTTGCATTACAACAACCTGCACCAACTGCTCATCAAGCTTATCCATTAAATCAAGCTGGGCCTGAATTTGGATTCTTTTTTGTTCGTTATATAACTTAAGCCCTTCTACTTGCTTAGCCACTACTTTATATTCATTTACAATCTTGTCAGTTTGTTTTTCGGTACTATCAATTTTTTCTTGTGAAACAGCACTTTGGCTTGAGTTTTCTCTTCCAACTTCTAATACTGATTCCATCTCACTGGCAGATAAAAAAGATGTACTTACCAAAAAGAAAAATGACAAGGTAAGTTTTTTAGTCAACATAACACACTCCCTCATATGTGGTGTCCTAATATTCTAACAATTGATATCAAAACCTCAAAAAAAATTTTCATTGTCTTGCCCTAGTTGTTGAATATAAATCTAAAATATTTTAGGGAAAAATACAGGTGTTTTTTTAACATATTTTTGATACTCTGGACTATCTCCCCATTTTACATTGGCTCTTGCCTCAAGCATTCTGACACCGCTAACAAAATAGATTAGAACAAAAGAGAAAATTGGTGATATCAATGTCCAATATTGAACTCCCTGAAGGTACGGCAAAGACATGATTGCTATCCCAGCCCATAGAACAACTTCGCCGAAGTAGTTTGGGTGCCTGGAAGCAGACCAAAGCCCTGTTGTAATAAACTTATTTGCATTCTCTGGAATTGCTCTAAATTGTGTTTTTTGATTATCTGCAATAACTTCAATAGAGAAGCCAGCAATAAAAATAAATAGTCCCAAATAAAAAATTGGCTCAACTGCAAGCACTCCATTTGAGACTGCGGTTAGGGCACATAATGAGCAAATCACTACCCATAATGCAGATAAATTAAATGTCATAAAAAATTGTGTTGGGCTTTTCTTTATTGTTCTAAATCTCTTGTCTTCTCCTGCATCTAAGACTCTTTTAAGTAGAAAACTTCCAAGCCTAATAGTCCAAATTAAGACTGCAATGGAGATAAATAAGCTTAACGAGAATGTTGCTCCATATGTCTGATAGTAAACAAAAACAGATCCAAATGCGTAGCAAATTGATCCTGTTAAATCATAAAACTTTTCAGTTTTAAAAATTAACGATGGTAAAAAGGCAACCCAATGAATTATTAAAATATACCAAGCTGTTTGAATAACTAGGTCTGAACCTGAAAGTCCAGCAAAGGCAACTGTTGCTAAAATTACTACAAATGAAATAATTAAATTAATAATCATATTTTTTGGCTCTTCTACAAAGAATTTGTTCATTTAATGACTCCCAATTAAAATGAGTATACATATTGTAAACCATGAAGATACCAACAAATCAATTTAGAACAGGAACTAAAATACTTCTCGATGGAGCGCCATGCTCAATACTCAGTCATGAGTTTCATAAGCCTGGAAAAGGTCAAGCAGTTGTAAGAATTAAATATAGGAATTTGTTATCAGGAAATGTCATTGAAAAAACTTTTAAATCTAATGAAAGTGTTGAGCTTGCTGATGTTACTGTGAAAGAAATGGCATTTTTGTATAAAGATGAGACAAAATGGTACTTTATGGATAACAGTACCTATGAACAAATAGGTCTAGATGAAAAGATAATGGTGGATGCAAAAAAATGGCTTATTGGTGAGGAGCTTTGTGAAATAGTGCTTTGGAACGACACAGCTATAGCAATTAATGTTCCAAAAATTGTTAGTTTAAAGATTGAGACATCTGAGCCTGGTGTTAAAGGAGATACAGTTTCTGGTGCTCAAAAGCCTGCAGTTCTTGAAACAGGAGTTTCAATTCAAGTACCTCTTTTTGTTGAGGAAGGTGAAGTTGTTAAAGTAGATACTCGTTCTTCAGAATATTTAGGGAGAGCTAATGATAGCTGATGAAATCAAGAATAAAATTCTTAGGCATATTGAGAAGCACTTCTCCAAAGAAGAGGTTTCAATTGCTTCTTCAAAGTTCCAAATAGAGATACCTGATAGTCCTGATAAAGGCAATCTTACATGCAATATTGCTTTGATATTGGGAAATATTACTAAAAATAATCCGAAAGAAATCGGTCTTGAGATTGGAAATATTTTGAAGGAGCTCAATGTGGTAAGCTCTATTGAGGTTGCTGGTCCTGGATTCATTAACATCTTTCTCAACCATTCTGGGACTCTAAAAGTAATTAAAGATATCCTTGATAAAAATATTATTAAAGAGGAAGAGGATTCAAAAAAAATCCAAGTCGAATTTGTTTCAGCAAATCCAACTGGTCCACTTCATGTTGGTCATGGAAGAGGAGCTATTTATGGTGATGTAGTTTCAAAACTACTTGAAAAAAAAGGTCACGAAGTTCAAAAGGAATACTATGTCAATGATGCAGGAAGACAAATAGATATTCTTACGGCTAGTGTATATTTAAGAGCCATTGAAATAGAAGATAATATTTTTCCTGAAAGTGCTTATAGAGGAGAATATATAAAGGAAATCGCAAAGAATGCTAACTTACAGGATGGTGTAAATATTGATGATCTTTTTAAAAGTCTTCCCGAGGACGATGAAGAAAAAATAGACAAAATTATCTCGCATCTCAAATCTTCTAGTGAGAAAGACTGGCAATCAATTAAAAAAGTGTCACTAGAGAGTGTTCTTTCAACAATAGAAAAAGACCTTGAAGATTTTGGTGTAACTTTTGATAACTGGTTCTTAGAATCCTCTTTATTAGGTGCTAATTCAAAAATTGATGAAGCTGTCCAACAACTAAATACAAATAATCTAATAGATAATCGAGATGGAAATATCTGGTTTAAATCTTCTGATTATGGCGATGATAAGGATAGAGTTTTGATAAGAGCTGATGGAAGACAAACTTACTTCGCTTCTGATGTTGCTTATCATAAAGATAAATTAGATAGAGGTTTTGATGAAATTATAAATATTTGGGGCTCCGATCATCATGGATACATAAAGAGGGTCGAAGCATCTCTGGAAGGCTTAGGCTATGACAAAAATAAACTTTCTGTGAAGCTTGTTCAATTTGCAAATCTAATTAAAGGCGGTTCGCCAGTTAAGATGTCTACAAGAAGTGGAGAATTTTACTCTCTCGAGGACTTATTAAGTGATGTTGGCTCTGATGTTGCTAGATTTTATTATCTTTCAAAACAAACAGATCAGCATTTAGATTTCGATCTAGACTTAGCAGTCTCAAGCAAGAAAGAAAATATGTATTACTACATTCAATACGCACACGCTAGAATATGCTCTCTTGAAAAAAAATCTGGCTTAAAAGATTTTCTAGCAGAAGATATTTCTGAAGACCATGTAGATATTTGCTCAAATCTTATTCATGAGATCTCAAAATATCCAAATGTACTTGAAAAAACCTGTAACAACCTTTCACCACACTTATTAATTTTTTATTTAAAGGATTTAGCTTCAATTTTTCATAATTTTTATAACGATAACAAAATATTAGACAGGTCAGAATCTGAAAAATTAACTATCCTTGTAGTTACTCATACCATAAAGGAAGTAATTGCGGATAGCTTCAATCTGTTGGGTGTAAAGGCATTAGAAGAAATGTAAATGAAAGATTTCGCTCAACAAAGAAAAGATATAAAAAAAAATAAAAGTGTTTCAAATATAACCACTGGTAAGTCGCCAGTTCCAATAAAGTTGATTTTAGCTTTAATGGTTTTTCCAGTCGTATTCCTAGTGGGTTCTGGGCTATTCTTTAATACAGAGTCTGAAATTTACACAGTAGAAAAAACAGAAAATGATATTACTTTCACATTTGAGCAAGATCTCAAAAATGAAAATATATACCTTGAATTAGAGAAGATTTATGAAGAGGCAATCTGCGAGTCCTATCTTCAAATTGAAACTTATGGTAAAAAAATATTTGCTGAAGAAACCTTTGACAAGATGAGAGAATTAGGTTTTGAGCCCTATTTAGAAGAGGTAACATCAAAAAACTATGATGGAATACTTTTCAGAGTAATGATCGGGCCCATGCAGAGCATATCTGATACAAATAATGCCAGAGAAATTCTTATAAGAGCTGATTTCCTTCCGCTTCTGAGAACAAGGTGTACTCAAATATGACGAAGCCTTTTGCAGACTTCAGAGAAGATCTAAGATTGTTTTGTAGTGAAAATAAAGTCGACAATGACAAAATATCTATAGTTGGTGTTTCCAAGAAAAAGAGTTTAGAAGATATTTTAGGTCTGTATAGGCTTGGTCTTAGAGATTTTGGTGAAAATTATGCGCAAGAACTTAATGAGAAATCTTTGGCTCTTGATTCAAAAGAAATAAGATGGCATTTTATGGGCCCAATCCAAACCAATAAGATTGGTTTAATTGTCAAAAATTCTTATCTTGTTCATTCGGTTGATAGAGAAAAAGTATTAAGAAAAATGGATTTTGAATCGAAAAAGATTAACAAAATACAAAAGGTATTGGTTCAAGTAAATATAAGTGGTGAAGACTCTAAGTCTGGAATTTTGCCTGGCGATGCTGAAGAGTTTATAAACCTTGCAGATAGCTTCGATAATTTAGAACTTAATGGATTGATGTTTATGCCAAATATAAACCAAGATAAGGCTTCACATATCAAAGAAATAAGAGATTCTGTTACTTTATTTAATGATATGAAATCAAAAAGAAGCAATTTACAAGTTTTGTCTTTAGGAACTTCGTCTGACTATAAAGAGAGCATTAAGGCAGGCTCAAACTTAATAAGAGTTGGGGAAATTCTCTTTGGTCAAAGGGTTTGATTTATAATTCAATCTTATGAATAGTAGTTTATTTTCTTTCCTAGAGCTTGTATGTACGGGCTTGATGTTTATTGCCGTAATTTATTCTATTTTTTCTATATTTAAAGTTAATTATTTCAACCCCATAGTTCAAATATTCGTAAAGATTATAGATCCATTTACAAAAGTCTTCTTAGGAATTAATAAATCTTTATCTGGATTGATTGTCGCGATAGTTTTTAAGTTTTTAGGGCTCTTAAGTTATGTATCTAGTTATAACTATATTCTGCTTATTTCTATAAGTTTTTTTGAGGTTCTTATCGTATTCTTTAAGATACTTTTTTACTTTGTTATAGCTGGTGTTGTTAAGAGTTGGGTTGCTCCATTTTCTGAAAATGATATGTGGAAGATCGTTGAGGAAGTTTCTAATAAAATTCTTGATCCAATAAGAAAATTTATTCCGGCTATCGGTGGCTTGGATTTCTCTCCTATCTTTGCATTTATTTTACTTAATTCCATAAATGTTTTCCTGGCACAGCTTGCTGTTTCTATTCTCTAGATGATTGTTGAGACAAAAAAAATACTTATTGATTCTAAATTAAAGTGTGCTTCAGGAGAGGCTCTTGAAAGCTTTGAGCTAATGACAGATTTTTATGGGGAGCTAAATGAAAAAAAAGATAATGCAGTCCTTGTATGTCATGCATTCTCTGGAAGTCATCATGCTGCAGGAAAAAGAGATGGCAACATTGGTTGGTGGGATGAGTTTATTGGTCCAGATAAAACAATAGATACAGATCGTTTCTTTGTGATCTCCGTGAATAATCTTGGAAGTTGTTTTGGTTCTAGTGGCCCTCTTAGTAAAGATAAAAATGGGGAGAGGTTTAATAGTAATTTTCCTCAGTTAGAGGTCATTGATTGGGTTGAGTCTCAAAAAATGCTTGCCGATAAATTAGGAATAAAAAAGTGGCATTTAGTCATTGGTGGAAGTTTAGGCGGAATGCAATCACTTCAATGGGCTGTAAGTTATCCAAAAATGGTAAGAAAAGTTGGCATTCTTGCTGCTGCGGCTAAAACAAGCTCTCAAAATATTGCTTTGAATGAAGTTGAGAGAGAAGTTATAAGGAAAGATAGTGATTTTCATGAAGGGAAGTATCTCGAATTTAACAAATCTCCAGTTAAAGGTCTCAAAGCTGCAAGGATGCTTGGTCATATAACTTATTTATCTGCTAAAAACATGGATCTGCGCTTTGGAAGAAAGTTACAAAATACTAATTCCAAAATAGCAGAAGATGTTGATTTTGAAATTGAGAATTACCTTCAATATAAGGGAGGAAAGTTTGCAGAATCATTCGATGCTAATTCATATATTCTTTTAACAAAAGTTATGGATAAATTTGATATTGCTCATGGGTATGATGACAGTCTTGAGGCTGCTCTTGAAAATATTACTGCTGAAGTTCTAGTTGTGTCATTTACTTCAGATTGGATGTTCCCTACAAGCAATGGAAAAAAGATATGTTTAGCATCCATCAAAGCGAATAAAAAATGTTCATATATTGAATTAGAAGGAGAGCATGGTCATGACAGCTTCCTATATCCGAATGAATATTATCAAATTGCTATAAAAAACTTTATCGAATCAAAATGAAATCAGATTTTAAGAGAATAATAGAAAAATGGATTCCGCAAAACACTAAAGTGCTCGACTTAGGTTGTGGCGATGGAGGCCTTTTAAAGCACCTTAAAGATTCAAAAAATGTTAATGGTTTTGGAATTGAAATAGATATTTCTAAAGCTAATGAATGTCTTAGAAGAAATATCCCAGTTATGCAATGTGATATTGATGAGGGTATTAAAGAGTTTAATGATTTGGACTTTGATATAACAATAATGGCAAACTCAATCCAATGCCTTAAAAATCCTAATTTAGCCCTTCAAAATATCCTTAATATCTCTAATAAATGTATTGTTACTCTTCCAAACTTTGCCCACTGGTCCTGTAGATTAGATTTATTTTTTGGGAAGATGCCAGTTACAAAGAATCTTCCAGTGCCCTGGTATGAAACTAAGAATATTCATTTGTGTACTATTAAGGATTTCGAGGAACTCTGTAACAACTTAGACTTATATGTTGTTGAAAAATTGTATTTAAACAATAACTTCAAAGAGAGTACTTTAACAAAACTATTCCCGAATCTTTTTGCTGCTGAAGGTGTGTACTTAATTGAAAGAAACTAAATTAATTATTGCTTCCTCCAATAAGGGAAAAATCAATGAATTCCAAAAAATTCTTCCAGATTTTGAATGCATACCTCAATCTGTTTTCAATATCAGTGATGTTGAAGAAACAGGAAAAGATTTTGAAGAGAATGCAATCCTAAAAGCTAAAAATGCATTTACAAAAACAAATATCTCATCTGTTGGTGATGACTCAGGTTTAATAGTCCCTGCGATTAATAATGAGCCCGGCCTTTACTCGGCTAGATATGCAGGAGTGAATGCATCTGATAGTGATAACAGAAATAAACTTATATCAAAACTAAAGGATAAAAAGCTTGAATCAACTTATGCATATTTTTTTTGTTGCATCGTTGCTGTTGGCATAAAGGGTCAAAACGAAATTATAGTTTGCAGTGGGAAAGTTGAAGGTGAGGTAAGAACTATTGAAAGAGGTGAAAAAGGTTTTGGTTATGATCCAATGTTTTATCCAAAAGGATATTCTGAATCCTTCGCAGAACTTAACTCATTAGAAAAAAATAAAATAAGCCATAGAGGCCAAGCTTTGAAAAAGCTTATGGATAAATTAAATAAGGCTTAATTTGAAGTTATATATCTCTCGCCCTTCCTTGATACCTTTTCTTTGAAACTTAGAAAGCTCTCTCCCGGGTATTTGCTTTAAAGTCTCAATAGAAAACTTATCTTCAAAAGCTCTTAGCACCTCTTCAATTTGTTCAGCATAGTTTTTCCAGTCTGTAGAAAGAAAAATAAATGAATTTTGTTTCAAGCATGGTTGAATACGTTCAAAGAAATCTTTATTTAAAAGTCTTCTTTTGTGATGTCTATCTTTTGGCCATGGATCAGGGCAAATGATATAAACTTCATCAAATTTAAAACCTTTTTCTTCAAAAATAAGATCTCTTATATCTCCTTCATGAATATATATATTTTCCAGTGAATGCTCTCTAATTTTTCCGATTAAATTACCAATCCCAGATTTATAAACTTCAGAAGCCAAAAATAATGTTTTGTTTTTTTCTTTTGCAAAGGAAAAAAAATCCTCCCCGTTACCAAAACCTATTTCAAGCGCAATCTTATCGAACGATGGATCTTTATTTAAGGTATTAGGATCATCCAACGAATAATTTACTAAGAAACTTAGGTTTTTTTCCTGAAGTTTTGTAATCCTACCTTTTCTTCTGGCAAAGCTTGGTAAAAAGTTATATCTCAACTACTTTATTACTCCATCTGCTGGAGATGACTTTGATGCATATAGTCTTTTTTTCATTCTCCCGGCCAAGAATGCTTCCCTGCCTGACTCGATTGCTTTTCTCATAGCTGAAGCCATGAGAATAGGATTTTTGGCTTCGGCTATTGCTGTATTCATAAGAACACCATCGCATCCTAGCTCCATTGCTATGGTTGCATCTGAGGCTGTCCCTACTCCCGCATCAACTATGATTGGTTTATTTGAGTTCTCCAAAATTATCTCTATGTTATATGGGTTTGTTATTCCTAATCCTGAACCAATGGGAGCTGCCAGAGGCATGATTGAAACACAGCCAATATCATCAAGCTCTTTACATAATATTGGATCATCAGTGCAATAGACCATTACTTCAAAATTATCTTCAACTAATATTTTTGCAGCCTCAAGTGTTTGAGTCATATTTGGAAATAGAGTTTTTTCATCCCCAAGAACCTCAAGTTTAACGAGATTATGGCCATCTAAAAGCTCCCTTGCTAGATTACAAGTTCGAATCGCATCATCAACACTATAGCAGCCTGCTGTATTGGGAAGAATTATAAATTCCTCAGGATTTAGGAAATCGAGAAGGTTTGGTTCCTCTTTATTTTGACCAATATTAGTCCTTCTTATTGCGACGGTAACTACTTCTGCTCCAGAGGCAGCTATTGCATCTTGTGTTTCTTGGAAATCTTTATATTTCCCTGTACCGACTAGGAGCCTAGATGAGAATTCTCTAGAGCCGACAACCAACTTTTCCAATTTATCCTCCGCCAACAGCAATAACTATTTCAACTTCATCTGTGTCATTGAGAGTATAGTTATCAATCTCTGATTTTGGAACAATCTCTCGATTTATTTCTACAGCAAATCTGGCTTCAGAGAGATTTAAGCTATCTATAAGTTCTTTAAGGGAGTCGGATTTAAGGTGGATTTCTGAACCGTTAAGGATAATGCCTGTTGTTTTAGCATTCACAGAGCATCAGTCATAGAGCTTCTTAATTTTTTAAGAGCACCATTTTCGATCTGTCTAATTCTTTCTGCCGAAATTTTATACTCTTCTGCTAACTCATGAAGAGTAACTTTAGAGTCGGATAAATATCTTCTTCGTATAATATCTTTGCTTCTATCATCAAGACCTTTGAGAGCATCTAAAAGTTCTGCATTATTAAATGCCATTGTTTGCTCTGCCTCAACCAAGTCTTCTGGATTAAATCTTTTATCTTCTAGATATTGTGATGGCGCCATTATTTCATTTTCACCATCTCCAGTATTTACAGGAGCATCAAATGATGAATCATTAGAAGATAGTCTGTTTTCCATATGCAAAACATCTTTGACTTGGACATTTAAATCTTCAGCTATTTTTTCTGCTTCTTCTTTAGTGAGCCATTCCAATGACTTTTTCTTGCTTCTAAGATTGAAGAATAGTTTCCTTTGAGCTTTCGTTGTAGCAATTTTCACAAGTCTCCAATTTTTAAGAATATACTCATGAATTTCAGCCTTTATCCAATGGACTGCAAAAGAAACAAGCTTTACACCTCTATTAGGATCAAATCTGTCAACAGCTTTCATTAGGCCAACATTACCTTCTTGGATAATATCGCCAATTGGTAGCCCATATCCTTGATAGGATCTTGCAATATGAACGACAAAACGTAGATGCGAAATGACTAATTGCCTTGCAGCATCAAGGTCATCGTTGTCATAGAGCTTATGAGCAAGTTCTTTCTCTTGTTCAGGTGTCAATATTGGTATTGAGTGCACGCAAGCAAGGTAAGATTCTATATCTTTACCTGGCGTTGTTAGCTCAATTTTCTGTAAATCAGTACCCATTATAATTTCTGTTTATAATATATTATACATAAAAATTATGTAGACCTTAAATTATAGCAATTTTTTTACAAAATCTTCCACTTTTTGACTATAAACTTCTCTGATAAGTTCATTTCTGTAAGCAATAAAAGGCGGATTTAGTATGTTTTTCTTGGAATATTTGAGCTTTTCAAAGTCTTCTAGGCTAAATATTGAACCTTCATATGACTCAAGAACTGCATCTGCAGCAGCGATATCCCACTCAGAAGTTGGTCCAAATCTGGGGTATATGTCTGCTTCATGATCACATAAAGCGCAAATTTTTAATGAGCTGCCCTTTTCGACAAGCTCATAATCTATTTTAGAATCTTGAAGAAATTGTAAAAACATTGTATCTGTCTCCCTCTTATGGCTCCGACTCATAACAATTCTTAGTGGTGATGTTCCTTCTGGCTTTACTGGGGAAGCTTTATCCAGACTTGTCCAAACTTTTAGATCAGTTGGTCTTTGAACAATTCCAAAAATACTTCGCTTCTCATGAATAAAAGCGATGTTTACTGAAAAATTGCCATTTCTATTAATAAATTCCTTAGTTCCATCAAGTGGATCTATTAACCAATAACTATCTTCATAAGAAATGTTATCTTTGAAGTTCTCTTCTGAAATAGCTTGGATTTGAGGAGTTATTTCTTTTAGTCCATCGATAATTATTTTATTTGATGATTCATCTGCTAGCGTCAGAGGAGATCCATCATCTTTATTTTCATGTGAAAAATCAGAATTATAGATATCCATTATTGTATTGCTGGCTTCTGAAGATAGATCTATTAATTCTGGTAGCAGTTTTTTGAAATCAAGCATTTTTTATTTTTTTTTGATTATAAGGATCATTTACTTATAATTACAATTTTCAATTAATAGAAATAATGAATCAAAAACTTATAGATAATTTAGAATTTGTACATAGTAGGCTCAAGTGGCTTAGCAAAGATAGAAAAATTGTACTACCTCACCATAAAACATTTGATCTTGTAGATGAGTTGATGGATAAAGTCTCAGAATCAATAGATATTGCAAAGAAATGAGTAAGTATTCCTGCTTTGATGTAAAAACAAAAGACCATATATGTAGTCTTGTTTTAAATCGCCCAAATGAACTTAATACAATGACTCGAGACTTTTGGGTCGAGTTAGGAGATGCATTAGAGGAAATAAATAGAGATTCTGATGTAAGAGTTGTAATCCTTTCATCTACTGGAAAGCATTTTTGTGCAGGTATGGACCTTAGTGCTTTTTCTAATGGAGTTGATGATATTCCTGATGACAAAAAACCCGATCATGCCAGGGTTGGAGAAGCTGTTTATAGAACTGCAAAAGAGTTGCAAGGCTATATAAGCAAACTTGAAGAAATTAGAGTTCCAGTGATTGCTGCGGTTCATGGAGGTGTTATTGGTGGTGCGTTAGATCTCATTACTGCATGTGACATGCGTTTTGCTTCAAATGATGCTTTCTTTTGTATTCAAGAAATTAATATTGGTATGGCTGCTGATGTTGGAACCCTTCAAAGGCTGCCAAAGATAATTCCTGATTCAAAGATGAGGGAGATGGCTTATACCGGAAGAAGAATGCTTGCCGATGAAGCAAAAGATTCTGGTCTGGTAGGAGAAGTTTATGAAACACAAGATGAAATGCTTGATGCAGTTCATAAACTAGCAGCTGAAATAGCCTCTAAATCGCCAGTAGCGATATATGGTCTTAAGGCTGTAATGAATTACTCAAGAGATCACAATGTGAGTGATAGCTTAGACTTTAATGCTC
Source organism: uncultured SAR86 cluster bacterium (assembly GCA_902541365.1). Lineage (GTDB taxonomy): Bacteria > Pseudomonadota > Gammaproteobacteria > Magnimaribacterales > D2472 > CACNXK01. The sequence goes on along the minus strand of CACBQK010000011.1, from coordinate 3,887 downwards.
TATGGAGTGGTGCAATGCTTAGTCAAGCAGATATGACTGAAGCTATGACTGCTCAAATGGAAAAAAGAGACGCTAGCTTCGACAAAATGGTCGACGTTAAAAAGTTCAACGAACCAAAAAGTTAAGACTTTCTCAGAAATACTGGACTATCTACGGTTGAATCAGCTTTAGAGTATTTATATCCATCAAGATCAAAATTAACTAACTCATCAGTTTTCTTGATCCTGTTCTGAATAATAAACCTTGCCATTAAACCTCTAGCCTTTTTGGCATAAAAGCTAATTATTTTGTAGTTTCCATTTTTATAGTCTTTAAAGACTGGAGAGACCACATTAGCTTCATCACTTATGTTACCTAGAACCTTATAGTATTCATTAGAAGCTAAATTCACGATTGTATCTGAATCTTTGAGTAGATCTTTTTTAACAGATTCACCCCAAAACTCATATAGATTTTTCCAACCATTAATTTGTAATTTTGTTCCCATCTCTAATCGATACGGGTTCATAACATCAAGGGGCTTAAGTGCGCCATATAATCCTGACAATATTCTCAAGTGCTTTTGTGCAAAATTAAGATCGCCTTTTTTAAAGTCTTCGGCTTGTAGCCCTTGGTAGACGTCACCTTTAAAAACAAGTAAAGCAGGCTTTGAATTATCTGAAATCTTTTTTTCAGCCTTCCAAGACTGGTATCTATCAAAATTTAATGATGCCAACTTGTCACTTAGACCCATTAGCGAGGCAATTTCACTTGGCTCCTTTTGCTTTAGTTCTTTAACGAGCTCACCGGACTTTTTTAGAAAGCTCGGCACAGAGTGTGTATCATTATAATTAGCACTATAATCTAGTGTCTTTGCTGGAGATAAAACTGTAATCATTAGCTTATTTTAAAAATTAATATTTTATGAATCAATCTATAGGCAAATTTTTTTCGTACTTTTTACCAATAATTGTAATTCTGGTTATATATATTGTTATTAGTAGATATATATTTGGGGTTGGTAGAGCAGATTTACAAGAGCTGGCACTGTATTTGCATGCACTAGTTTTCTTAGGTTGTGCTGGCTGGGCTCTTACTGAGGAAGAGCATGTTAGAGTGGATATTCTCTATAAAGACAAATCAAAATCATATAAAAAACTTATAAATACCTTGGGTTTAGTTTTTTTCGTCTTACCGGTGGTTTTTATAATAAGTTTTTACTCCATAGATTTTATTAAATTATCTTGGCTGTTAAAGGAATCATCAACTGAGCCAGGTGGTTTAAAAACTGTTTATCTTCATAAAACAATTATCTTACTTTTTCCACTCGTGCTTTTTTTAGCAGCCGTTAAACAATTAAAAGAGCTATGGAAATAATACCGCTTTTATTAATAATCTTTGTTTGTAGTTCATTATTGGCTGGTTATCCAGTTGCTTTTACATTAGCTGGCGTATCAATAATATTTGCTCTTATATGTTCATTATTTGGCATCTTTGATTTAAATCTTTTTAAAAATTTGCCAATAAGAATATTTGGGATTATGAATAATCAAACCCTTCTTGCCGTGCCCTTATTTGTTTTTATGGGGGTGGTGTTGGAAAGATCGGGAATTGCAGCAAAGATGTTGCAGGATATGGCCAAAGCCTTTGCTGGTATAAAGGGCGGTCTTGGTATTTCCATTGTTATCGTGGGTGCATTATTGGCTGCAAGCACAGGTATCGTTGGGGCAACGGTTGTGACTATGGGGTTAATGTCACTTCCGGCTCTTCTTAAGGAGGGATATGATAAAAAATTCTCTTCTGGTCTTGTTGCAGCAACTGGTACTTTAGGTCAGATTATTCCTCCGTCAATTGCTTTAGTTCTTCTTGGTGATGTAATGTCCAATGCATATCAGCGAGCTCAAAATGATATGGGTATCTTTTCAGTAAAAACAGTTTCTGTAGGCGATTTGTTTATAGGAGCGCTTCTGCCGGGACTAATTATTTGTATACTTTTTTTGGTCTATACAATCTTTTGGAACAGAAATTTAACCATTAATAGTGAAAAAGAAAGCAAAGTTAGTTTTCTATCTTTATTAAATACTCTTTTGCCACCAATCTTACTTATCTTTATGGTCTTGGGGTCTATTATTTTTGGGATTGCTACTCCAACAGAAGCAGCTGGTGTTGGAGCAATTGGTTCAATACTTATATGTATGTACTTTAAAAAGTTCAACATAGAGCTTTTAAAAGAGGCGAGTAGAAGAACGGCTTTGGTTACCACCATGGTCTTTACTATCTTAATTGGTGCGTCCATATTTTCTCTAATCTTTAGAGGAGTCGGCGGTGATGAATTAATTAGTTTAGTTTTTGAGATGTTGCCGGGTGGAAAATATTCAGCATTGTTTTTCGTAATGCTGATGATATTTTTGCTGGGTTTTATATTAGATTTTATTGAGATTTGTTATGTATTTGTTCCACTAATTGCGCCACCGTTACTTATGATGGGTTTTGATCCTGTTTGGCTTGGAATAATGCTAGCAATTAATCTTCAAACTTCTTTTTTAACGCCTCCTTTTGGGTTTTCTCTCTTTTATCTGAGAGGAGTTGCAGATAAATCAATAAGAACAATAGAAATATATAAAGGGGTGATACCTTTTATAGCGATTCAGTTATTAGTCTTGTTAATGGTTATACTTTTTCCAAGCTTAGTCTTATGAGAATCCTATTTTTAACCATTTTTTTTATTGTTTCATGTTCTCAAGACGAAATAGTCACTGACAAAACCTTTACGATATTTGAAGATCAAAAAATCTTGTTCGATGCAGGGCTTATAAATAATGATACGGAAATCATTAGAACGCTTGGATCAGGAAGAGTAGTCCTTAAGAAGATTGAATTGCCTGAGACTGATAATTTTCATCGTGCTAAAGCCATTATCACATTAAAATCTACAGGAGATCCTTGGGATAAGTCTGGGTCGTTCTTTTTATTACCCAAAGCTGATTTTGATAACCTAAAAGAAGCAACTTCATTGGAATTACTAAGATTTATAACTCCTTTTGGTGTTGGTCACTTCAATAATAAAGAAAATATACAAAAGCTAAAACCTTCTTATATACCAAGGTGGGAGGATGACATAACTTGGGAAGAGGATATATCTCATCTACTGCCAGTTTTGAGCGATGAGGTTTGGGTTGGTCTTTATATTGATACTTGGTCAAATGAGGGTTGGAGTGTTGATGTAGGTTTTAAATTTGATGAATATTACACAAAAACAAAGAAACCATTAAAGACTATATTTCCTTTGCTAAATACAACTCCAATGTTTCCGGGGCAAAGTGGTTACGATAAATTTGCTAGCGAGCCCATAACAAAAACATTCAAGTTAGCTAAAGATCATGAAAACGTAAGATTATATTATTTAACAACAGGCCATGGCGGTCATAGTGGCGGTGATGAGTTTGTAAAAAGGCTTAATGTGATAAGTCTTAATGACAAAGTTATAAAAGAGTTTATCCCTTGGCGAGATGACTGTGCTTCCTTTAGAAGATTTAATCCTAGCTCAGGCGTTTGGACGACAGAAGCTGAGTGGAAAGGTGAGATAATTGAAGAAAGAATTGCGTCCTCAGACTATTCGAGATCTGGGTGGTGCCCTGGTAGCAAAGTAGTTCCTAAAATAATTGAATTAGGTAAGTTAGAAAAGGGAGAGCACTCTATTACAATATATATTCCTGAGGCTCAAATAACAACTGATGAATTTTTCAATTTTTGGAATATATCTGCTTATATAATTTACTGAATTAATTAAGCTGTTCTTGTTTTAAGCTCAATTCCAGCATTATTTTTTTGCAAAGCTTGTTCAGCTCTATAGCTTGATCTAACCATTGGACCTGAAACAACTTCCAAGAAGCCTTTGCTAAGTCCAA
>CACBQK010000010.1 GCA_902541365.1 uncultured SAR86 cluster bacterium | reverse complement strand
GGTGGTTTTTATGCTGAGCATAAGGGTAAGCCTTTTTATGAGGATTTAATTGAATTTATGACTTCAGGACCTGTTTTTATTCAAGTTTTGGAGGGCGAAGATGCAATTAGCAAAAATAGAGAGCTGATGGGAAACACTGATCCATCTAAAGCAGATCCTGGAACAATAAGAGCAGAATTTGCAAAGACTATTGATGCAAATGCCGTTCATGGATCAGATTCAGAAATAAGTGCTGATAGAGAAATAGCTTTCTTCTTTAGTGATTTATAAAAAATGCCTCAAAAAAATAATCTTTTAGGACTTACTCGTGAAGAACTACAAGATTATTTGATTTCTCTTGATGAGAAACCATACCGTGGTCTACAAATATTTGAATGGATTCATAATAGAGGTGTGATAGATTTTGATTACATGACAAATTTAGGTAAAGATTTAATAGGAAAACTAAATCTTAATTCAGTTATAAAAGTTCCTGAGGTAGTCAATGTAAGCACTTCTTCAGAGGGTACAAAAAAGTTTCTTTTAAAATTAGATAATGATTCTTTTATTGAAATGGTAAAAATACCTGAAAAAAAAAGACAAACCCTTTGCATCTCTTCACAAGCAGGTTGCGCCTTGCAATGTACTTTTTGTGCCACGGGGTATCATGGGTTTAAAAGAAACTTAACCTCTGCAGAAATTATTAGTCAGCTGTGGCTAGCAAATTATTATGAAGATAATTCAGAAAGAATTTCAAATGTAGTCTTCATGGGAATGGGGGAGCCTTTGATGAATACTGAGAATGTCCTTAAAAGTATCAAAATAATGCAAGATCAGAAATGTTACTCTCTATCCAAGAGAAGAATTACATTAAGTACATCTGGAATAGTTCCAGAGATAGAAGCTATAACTGGAAAAACAAATGTTTCTTTAGCTATTTCATTGCATGCATCAAATGATGATCTTAGGAATAAGATCGTTCCAATCAACAAAAAATATCCTATTAAGGATTTATTAGCCAGCTCCAAAAGATATTTGAACTCACTAAATAGTAAATCCCACATAACAATTGAATATATTCTTATAAATGATGTAAATGATTCGTTTGAGGATGCGTCTAATTTAGTAAATTTATTATCAGATTTAAAATGTAAAATAAATTTAATACCATTTAATCCCTTTCCTGAGTCTGATTATGAAAGATCAACTGACGAAAAAGTTAAGGCTTTCAAAGATTATCTAATTGAGCATAATTTTATCGCTACAGTAAGAGTCACAAGAGGTGATGAAATTGATGGAGCTTGTGGGCAGTTAGTTGGAAAGTTGATAAATCCAATTGGCTCTAAAAAGCTGAAGAATAAGCAAATCGCAGCCCAAAACCTCCATTAATTTTTTATCTTATTGCTTCGGATTTTTTTGTAACTAACATATACTACTTTTTAAATTTATAAAAAATCGTGACTAACTGGATAAAAAGAAAACCTACTAAACTTGTGACGGTTGGTAATGTAAAGGTTGGTGATTCAAATCCGATTTCCGTGCAGTCCATGACAAATACAAATACATGTGATGTGAATGGAACAATCAATCAAATAAATAGTCTTGTTGCGGCTGGAGCTGATATTGTCAGAGTATCGGTACCAGATAAAGATTCGGCATCAGCATTTAAAAAAATTAAAAAAGCTGTATCAATTCCTCTTGTCGCTGATATTCATTTTGATTATATGCTTGCCATAGAGGTTGCAGATTCAGCAGATTGTTTAAGGATCAACCCTGGGAATATTGGTAAAGAGAAAAAAGTGATAGAGGTTATTAGTGCTGCAAAGCATAATGGAGTTCCAATAAGAGTTGGTGTAAATGCAGGCTCTCTTGAGAAAGACCTTCAAAAGAAATATGGAGAACCAAACTCAGATGCTTTAGTTGAATCGGCACAAAGGCATATTGATATTCTTGCAAAACATGATTTTGATCACTATAAAATGAGTCTTAAGGCATCTAATATTGAAATGACTGTTGATGCATATAGGAAAATATCAAATTTAATAGATCAGCCTCTTCATTTAGGGATAACTGAGGCCGGAAGCTTCAGGGGAGGAACTGTAAAATCTTCAATTGGTGTTGGAATGTTATTGTCTGAGGGTATTGGAGATACCATTAGAATATCTCTTGCATCTGATCCCGTTGATGAAATAAAGGTTGGATGGGATATTCTTAAAAGTCTTAATCTAAGAAGTAGAGGCGTAAAAATAATTGCCTGTCCAAGCTGCTCTAGGCAGAATTTTAATGTTATTGAGGTAGTTAATGAGCTTGAATCAAGATTTGAGGATATTTCAGAAGATTTGGAGGTAGCAATAATTGGATGTTATGTAAACGGTCCAGGAGAATCTAAAGCAGCTGACATAGGTCTCACAGGAGCAAGTCCAAATAATCTTTTGTATATTAATGGGCTCCCCTCTAAAAAACTCACAAATGAAGAGCTTGTAGATGAAATAGAGTCACAGGTAAGAGATAAAATTAATTCACCATCATCTGATACAATTATTGCAAGAGGCTAATATGGATAAAATAAGCTCAATCAGAGGGATGCCTGATGTTTTCGAATCTGATTCAAATTATCTTGCAGAATTAAACGAAGTACTAAGTAAAATATTCCTTTCTCATAATCTTAATGAGGTAAATACTCCAATTTTAGAACAAACAGAACTATTTGTTAGATCCACTGGGACAACATCAGATATTGTAAATAAAGAAATTTACAGTTTTAACGATAGAAACGAACAAAGTCTCTCATTAAGACCAGAGGGAACAGCTGGTGTTGTTCGATCAATTATCCAAAAGAAACTTGATAATTCTGAGCATAAACTTTGGTATCAAGGTCCCATGTTTAGATATGAAAGACCACAAAAAGGAAGATTCAGGCAGTTTAATCAGGCTGGAGTTGAATTGCTCGGATTTGAAGAGGGTTCTTCAGATTTAGAAATTATTTCGATAGTATGCGATATTTTTATTGAATTAGAGCTTGAAGATTCAGTTTTAAAAATTAATCATCTAGGAGATAAAGATACCAAAGAAAAATATTTATCAGAACTGCTTAAGTATATGAAAAGTTACAAAAGTGAGCTTAATAACAATGACAAAGAAAAACTAAACAAAAATCCCCTGAGATTACTTGATTCAAAAGATTTTGATTTAAAGGAATTTCTTGATAAAGGGCCAAAAATCATAGATTTTCTCTCATCTGAACAACTGAGACTTCTTGACACGATTCAAAGAATTTTTGGTAAATATGTTGAAATTGAGCTTGATAGCTCCCTAGTTAGAGGGCTTGATTATTATACTGGACTTGTCTTTGAAGCAGTCTCTCCAAACCTAGGTGCGCAAGACTCTTTCTTGGGAGGGGGCAGATATGATGATCTGTCAAAAGACCTTGGCGGCAAAGAGATGCCTGCTATTGGCTTTGCTATTGGGCTTGAAAGATTAAATCTTATAAAGAAGCATAAGAATCTTATATCCAATAAGATAATTTCTTTTGTAACAACCTCTAGCAAAATGAATGCTTTAGCATTTAAAATAGCACAACTTTTGAGAAGTCATAATTATGATATTCGACTTGAAACGAATTTCACTGATGCAAGTCTCAAAGCAAAACTTAGAAAGGCAAGTAAGCTTGGCGCTAAATTTGTCTTCATAATGGGAGAAGAAGAATTTGAATCTGAAACAATAACGGTTAAGTCATTTGATGAAGACGGATACCAAGTAAATATGAGTATTGATGAGATTCTTGATTTTTATAAAGATATTTAAATAAATTTAAAATGGTTACAGTTAGAAGCGACGAAGAAAGAATCCAGTCAATAATAAATTTCTTTAAGGACTATAAGTTTTATATTCTTTTTATTATTTTGTCGTCAGCAGTTTTAGTAGGCGGATATTTCTTTTCAAAAAGTGTTAAATCAAATCAGATTCAGGCTGCAAAAGTAATCTATGAAGATTGGCAGGAAACTCAAGTTGACAAAGATAGGGAGCAACTTTTTCTAAATTTAATTGAAAATTATTCTGATACAGGCTATTCACATTTAGCTTTGTTAAAAAAGGGATCTGATCTAGCAAAAGAAAATAATCTGGAGGAAAGTCTAGATATTTTTTATCAACTTAAAGAGAATAGCGATGGTTTTTTTGGGAATAATCTTATGAATGGTATAGCAAGAACTAACATTGCACGTATTTCAATTGCTTTAGGAAAGTTTGAAGATGCTCTTGCGGTACTTGAAAAGTATTCAAAAGATGAAGATGCATATACTCATGAGCTAAAAGGCGATGCTCTTAGTGGTGTTGGCAAAGATGATTTAGCTCTCAAGCAATATCAGAGTGCCTTTGAAAAATATACAGATAATGGATTAAAAAACCTCGTAGAATTAAAAATTAATAATCTTGATACAAATGAATAAATTACTTTCTCTGATTTTAATATTATCGATAAGCTCATGTTCTTCCATTGCCTTTTGGCAGTCAGATGAAGTCGATCCTAACGAGCCAAGAGAACTTGAAGATTTTAATGAAAAATTTCAATTTGTTGAAAATTGGGAAATAAAATTCAAAGGAGAGAACAAACTTAATAATTTCAAACCAGCTTTTTCAGGTAGCAGATTATTCTTCGCTGATCAAAAGGGCAATGTATCAAATATTGATATTCAGTCTGGAGAAATAATCTGGGAGTCTGAACTTGATTCAACAATTAGTGCTGGAGTTGTTGCTGGTTTTGGAAGATTGTTTTTATCTGATGATAAAGGCAACTTAATTTGTCTTGATCAAAATGATGGTTCCATTCAATGGAAATCTTTTGCAGGCGGTGAGGTATTAGCAAATGTTGGAGTTGATGCCGGTCTTGTTGTCGTAAAGACTGCAAGTGGGTTTTTAAATGCTTTTAATATTGAAACGGGATCTGAAGAATGGTCATATAGATCTGTAGCACCAAATCTTACAGTAAGAGGCAGTAGTTCTCCTGTAATAAATGAAAATATAGTTTATGCAACTTTTGATAATGGAAGAATTGGAGCATTCAATCTTAAAACTGGTCTACCTATATGGGATGGAGCAATATCTTTTACAGAGGGAGTCTCTGAGTTAGATAATTTAATAGATGCTGACTCTTCTCCAATTCTTGAAGGTAACAGAATATATACAGTAAATTTTCAAGGAAACTTATCAGTTTTCGATGCTGCCCAAAGAAGAGCAGTTTGGGAATCTAAGGAGTCATCTTTTTATGAGCCATTTATTCTAAGAGGAGTTTTGGGAATTGTTTCTGCGGACTCTAAAATATCAACATACTCCTCAAGAACTTTTGAGGATTCCTGGAAGCTTGAAGAATATGCATTAAGAGAGCTTTCAAATCCAGAAACTCATAAAGGATATATTCTAGTTGGTGATTTTGAGGGATATATTCATGCCATTGATCCACTAACTGGCATAACAGTAGCTAGAAAGAAAATTTCACGTAGTAAAATTATAACTTTAATAAGCCGTTCAGATTCTTTTTATGCAATTGATGAAAAGATGAGACTCTTTAGTTTAAGTTTCTAGAATGAGTATCAATCATGTTAAATACAGTTGCAATTATCGGCAGGCCAAATGTAGGCAAATCGACTCTTTTTAATAAGCTTACTAAATCAAGAAGCGCAATAGTTTCTAATTTTTCTGGATTAACGAAGGACAGAAATTATGGCTTATTATCTATAGGTGATAGCAAAACTTTCTTAATTGATACAGGAGGAATTGATTCAAGTAAACAAGAAAGTATTGATAATAAAATTTCTGAACAAGCATGGATAGCAGTTGATGAGTCATCTTTAGTTTTATTTGTTATTGACGGGTCTGAAGAATTGACCAACCTTGACTCAGAAATTTTAGACAATCTAAGAAAAAGAAATAAAAAATTTATTCCGATTTTAAATAAAAATGATAAAAAAAAATGTTTCAAATGCCTCTTATGATTTATCTCAAAAGGGAATAAAGGATTCAATATCGATAAGCGCAGAGCATTCAATAGGATTAGATGAATTAAAAAAGTATTTAAAATCAAACATAGCAGAAAATATTTCTGATCCCGAAGGGGGCAATTCACCAAGGATTTCAATTATTGGAAGACCAAATGCAGGTAAATCTACCTTAATTAACTCTCTATCATCAAAAGACAGAGTAATTGTCTCTCCTTTAGCTGGGACAACAATTGATGCAATAAATGTTCCAGTTGAGTTTGATGGAAGAAAATATGAACTGTTTGATACAGCTGGAATAAGAAAAGGATATAAAACAAAAACAAATATTGAATATTTCTCTTATGTTAGGGCTATGCATGCAGCTTCTGAATCAGATATAACTATTCTTTTAATAGATGCTGATTCTGGTCTTGTTGATCAAGATCTAAAAATTTTATCTATGATAGAGAAATTTGGTAAACCAATCATACTTGCCCTAAATAAGATCGATTTATTGAGTAGAAAAAAAATGAAAGAGTTTTTTGATAATAAGAAAATGGAGAAGAGGTTTTTTGAAGATTTGAAGCTTATAAAGATTTCAGCATTGAAGGGCAAAGGTTTTAAGAAGCTCTTCAAAGAAATCGATGATACTCTTCAAAAATCAGTAACAAAATTTACAACCTCAAAACTTAATAGGATCTTAAAACGAGTTATTGAGGATAGATCACCTCCCTCAGTGTCTGGAAAATCACTAAAATTTAGATATATACATTTTGCTGGCATTAACCCAACAACATTGGTGATTCATGCATCGCAGGATAAGAAGCTACCTGCAAACTATAAGAAATATATTTATAACTCTTTTAAAAAATATCTTGATCTACAAAGCATTCAATTAAAGATAATATTTAGGAAATCTGATAATCCATATAAAGGTAAAAATACTCTTACTGAAAGGCAAATTAAAAAACGTAAGAGACTATTATCTTTTGTTAAAAAAGCTAAGAAATAAAGTATTAATTTATAGTCTTTTACGTATAATTAATGCATAAAAGGAAAGTATTAGTAAACATTTGTCCACTCTATGAATACAGACCATCGCCCGGTTTATATAGATCTTCGTAAGATAAATCTCCCTGTCTCTGCTTTAATCTCTATCACGCACAGATTATCTGGGATGTATATTTTTTTTATCACTTTGCCACTGATGCTTGCTTTAATATATTTTTCAACTGAAAGCGAAGATTCTTTTAATGAATTGTTATTATTTTTGAAGAATTATAAATTTATTTTAGGTCTAATTGTTTTAAGTTTTTGCATTCTCTGGTATCACATTCTTTCGGGAGTAAGACACTTAATAATGGATGCTCACATTGGAGAATCACTTCTTGCTTCAAAGTATTCTGCAATATTTACTATTTCCCTGTGGATTATCACTACTTGTTATGTATTTTGGAGAATCTTTTCATGAAGGGGTCAACAATTTGGTATCTTCAAAGGACTAGTGCATTAATTAATTTAATTTACATTGTTTATGTTTTTTACTTTATTTGCTCTACAGAATTAACTTTTGAGGCTTGGATCAATTTCTTTTATTCCCCCATTATGATTTTTCTTTCATTGTGCTTTTTTGCATCAGTTATTATTCACTCATTTATCGGCCTATGGACTGTTGGGACTGACTACCTCACAAGAAGAACAATTGGATTCTTGAGTCATAGACTCTCTAAAAATGCTGATACTTTTAGATCTATTTATACTGTTGTTTTTTCTATATTTGGACTTAGTTATTTAATAGTATCTTTAACAATTATTTTTAATAATTTTTCATGAATAAAGTAATTAATATCTCAAAAAAAAATAACATCAAAGAATTTGACGCACTTATTGTTGGTGGAGGTGGGTCAGGGATGAGAACCTCCCTTGAACTAGCCAAATCAGGTCTAAATACAGCTGTTATTTCTAAAGTTTTTCCTACCAGATCTCATACCGTTTCGGCTCAAGGAGGAATCACATGTGCAATCCAAAGCGCAGATCCAAATGATGATTGGAGATGGCATATGTACGATACCGTAAAAGGCTCTGACTACATTGGTGATCAAGATGCTATTGAGTATATGTGCTCAGAGGGACCAAAAGCTGTTTATGAATTAGAACACATGGGTCTACCATTTTCTCGTTTTGAAAATGGAAGGATTTATCAAAGACCGTTTGGTGGACAATCTAAAGATTTTGGAAAAGGCGGACAGGCAGCTAGAACTTGTGCAGCTGCAGATAGAACGGGTCATGCACTTCTTCATACCCTCTACCAAAATAATGTGAAAGAGGGAACAAACTTTCTTAATGAATGGTTTGCTGTTGATCTTGTAAAAAATTCAAAGAATGAGATTACTGGAGTTATAGCTTTTTCTATTGAATCTGGTGAAGTCTGTTACCTTAAAGCTCAGGCAACGGTTTTGGCTACCGGCGGTGCTGGAAGAATATATGCATCTACAACAAATGCTTTGATTAATACCGGAGATGGACTTGGAATGACTCTTAGAGCTGGATTTCCTGCTCAGGATATGGAAATGTGGCAATTTCATCCAACTGGTATTCATGGTGCAGGCTCTCTTGTAACTGAGGGTTGCAGAGGCGAAGGCGGATATTTGATTAATGCAGATGGCGAGAGATTCATGGAAAGATATGCTCCAAATGCTAAGGATCTTGCAGGAAGAGATGTTGTTGCTAGATCAATGGTTATGGAAATACTTGAAGGCAGAGGGTGTGGCCCAGAGAAAGATCATGTTTACTTGAAACTCGATCATTTGGGTGCAGATGTTCTAAATTCAAAATTACCTGGCATATGTGAGCTCTCAAAAACTTTTGCTCATGTTGATCCTATTAAGGAACCAATTCCTGTTGTTCCTACATGTCACTACATGATGGGAGGAACCCCAACAAATATTCATGGTCAAGCATTTAGCAGGAATGATGGAAATGATTTCATGGTTTCCGGGCTTTTCTCAGTTGGGGAAGCTGCATGTGTATCTGTTCATGGTGCTAACAGGTTGGGCGGAAACTCTTTATTAGATTTAGTTGTTTTCGGAAGAGCTGCAGGTAAACATATAAATGAGGAGCTTAAATCTGGTGGTGGTGTAGATAATGCTTCTAATGAAGATATTGAATTGGCCATGAACAGGCTAAACACATTAAATGAATCTGAATCTGGATACGAGGTTGCTGATGTTAAAAAACAACTCCAAACATGTATGCAGAACTACTTTGGTGTCTTTAGGCGTGGTGAATTTATGGAGAAAGGAGTTAAAGAACTAGAAGAGATAAGAGAGAAATCCGAAAATCTTCACTTAAAGGACAAAAGTATTGCTTTCAACACTAACAGAGTAGAAGCACTCGAGTTACAGAATCTATTAGAGGTTGCAGAGGCAACAGCTATTTCTGCAATGATGAGAGACGAAAGTAGAGGTGCTCATGCTAGAGATGATTTTCCTGAAAGAGATGATGAAAATTGGTTATGTCACTCTTTATATGATCCAGTTGAAAAAAAATTGGGCAAAAGAGATGTTAATTTTGTTCCAAAAGAAGTAGAAGCATTTCCACCTAAAATGAGGTCTTATTAAAATGGAGCTCAACGTAAGTCTATATAGATATAATCCTGAGCAGGATAAGTTTCCTTATATGAAAAACTATAAGGTTAAAAAACCTGAAAAAGATATCATGGTTTTAGATCTTCTTAATATGCTTAAGGAGGATGACGCAACTATTTCTTACAGACGATCATGTCGAGAAGGTGTATGTGGGTCTGATGGCATGAACATCAATGGTAAAAATGGGTTGGCATGTATTACTCCTTTGTCTGAAGTCTTAAAAGGAAATAAGCTTGAGTTAAGACCATTGCCTGGTCTTCCTGTTATAAGAGATCTTATAGTAGATATGACTCAATTTTACGAGCAATATGAAAAGATTAAACCATTTTTACAGTCTGACTCAGAACCGCCAGAGCAGGAAAGACTTCAATCTCCTCAAGATAGAGATAAATTAGATGGCTTATATGAATGTATTCTTTGCGCCTGCTGTTCTACAAGTTGTCCATCCTTTTGGTGGAATCCCGATAAATTTGTTGGACCGGCTGCACTTCTTCAGGCATATAGATTCCTTGCGGATACTAGAGATACCAAGAAACAAGAGAGATTAGAAGAATTGGGTGACCCTTTTAGTGTTTATAGGTGCCATGGCATTATGAATTGTGTAAATGTTTGCCCAAAAGGTTTAAATCCAAATAAAGCAATTGGTGAAATTAAATCAATGCTTTTAACTGGTTCTAAAGAGGATAAAATAAAGGTTGTAGGTTTGGAGTGAGCTGATGAAAAAGACAATGTCAGATTATATGAGTGATTCTCATACATCTGGCGGACACCTCTCATATTTAGAGGATCTATATGAGAGTTATTTACAAGATCCAAATTCAATTTCAGAGGAGTGGAAAACTTACTTCAATGACTTACCCTTTCAAAATGGATCTAAAAAAGATAGTTCTCATCTTGATGTAATCAAACACTTTCAAAACACTCCGAGAAGATCAGCAACAAAAGTCAAAGCTTCTTTACAAAATAAAAATCCACTCGAAGCAAAGGTTCAAACTTTAATAAAAGCTTACAGAGACTATGGACATACTGCTGCAGATTTAGATCCTCTTGGAATTGCTGAAAAAGTTATTCATTCAGATTTACACAAAACAGAAGGCTTATTTAATGGAGATGAACTTTCAAGCAAGATTAATTGCAATTTCCCAATTGGAAGTAATGCTGAATACGAAGTAAATAATTTAATAGATAAATTAAAAGAAACTTATTGTAAAAATATTGGTATTGAATTTCAGCATATATCAAACAAAAGAGAAAGAAGCTGGATTATTGAAAAGTTTGAAAACTCAGATCATAAAGTTTCAGATGTAGAAAGAAAAAAAGAGATTCTAAAAAGATTAATTTCTGCAAGAGGCTTAGCTCAATTTCTTTCTTCTAAATACCCAGGTATGAAAAGATTTGGGATTGATGGATGTGAATCGCTTATTCCACTTGTAGATACGCTCATTAAGACAACGTCAAAAAATGGTGCTGAGCAAATTTGTTTTGGAATGGCTCATAGAGGCAGGCTAAATTTATTGGTTAATGTTTTAGGAAAAGTTTCAAAAGAGCTTTTTGAAGCTTTTGAAGAAGATTTTGATCTTAAAGGGTCAAGTACTGGAGATGTAAAATATCATTTGGGATATTCTTCAAATATCAGAACTGATCACGGAGATGTGCACGTATCTCTAACAAATAATCCTTCACATCTGGAAATTGTAAATCCAGTTGTTGTCGGTTCTGTTAGAGCTCGTCAAGATAGGTTAGGAGACACATTTAGAAATAGGGTTGTTCCAATACTTATTCATGGTGATGCAGCATTTTCTGGCCAAGGAGTTGTGATGGAGACGCTGCAAATGTCACAAACCAGAGCATATGGAGTAGGAGGCACTATCCATGTAGTTGTTAATAATCAAATAGGATTTACAACAAGTCACATAAGAGATGCTAGGTCAACAAGATACTCAACGGACATTAGTAAATTTATCGAGGCTCCAATCATTCATGTAAATGCTGATGATCCTGAAGCAGTTGTCTATGTCTCAGAATTGGCATGTGAATATAGAGAGAACTTCAAGAAAGATATTGTTATTGACTTAGTTTGTTACAGAAGGAGTGGCCACAATGAAGCTGATGATCCTTCATCAACTCAACCCTTGATGTATAAAGCAATAAAAAGTCATAAAACCGTTTTAGATATGTATGAAAAACTTTTAACTGCTGATTCAATAATATCCGATGAAGAAATAAAAGATTTCAAAAAATCATACAGAAAGCAAATTGAAAATGGTGAATCTGTAACTCCTAACTTAGCTCCAAGATCAAATGATGATCAGTGGTTTGATTGGGAGCCATTCATGAATAGAAAATGGTATGAGGAAGTAACTACTTCTGTTCCTCAGAAAGAAATTGAAGAAAATGCTTTATCAATCGTTAAGACTCCTACAGATTTTTCACTTCAGAAAAAAGTACAAAAGATTTTTGATGAAAGAGTAAAAATGTCGCAGGGAGATATAAAGCTAAACTGGGGATTTGCCGAGATGATGGCATACTCAAGCCTGCTTAAGGAAGGTTATCCGATAAGATTCACCGGTCAGGATGTAAGAAGAGGCACATTTGATCATCGTCATGCTGTTATCTTTGATCAAGAAAATGGAGAAGGATTTCTGTCATTAGATTCAATTGCAAAGGAAGGAAAAACATTAGTTGATATTTATGATTCATTATTATCTGAGGAAGCTGTTCTTGGTTTCGAGTACGGATACTCGGCAACTTGGCCAAGTGGACTTGTTATATGGGAAGCTCAGTTTGGCGATTTTGCGAATGGAGCTCAGGTTGTAATTGACCAATTTATAGTTAGCGCTGAACATAAATGGGATAGACTTTCTGGACTAGTTATGCTCCTTCCGCATGGATTTGAGGGAATGGGACCTGAGCACAGTAGTGCAAGATTAGAGAGATTTTTACAGCTATGTGCTGCAAATAACATACAAGTTTGTATGCCAAGCTCCCCATCCCAAATTTTCCACCTTCTCAGAAGGCAGGCAATAAGGAAAATGCGAAGACCTCTTATCGTTATTACTCCAAAAAGTCTTTTAAGATTACCTGAGGCAGCAAGTGATTTATCTGAACTTACAAATGGAAGTTTTAATTGCATCATTGGAGATGATCTTCCAACGGAAAAAATTAAAAGAGTAGTACTTTGCAGCGGAAAGGTTTATTACGATCTTAAGAAGGCTAGAGATGAAAAAGGTATTTCAGACGTCGCATTACTTAGACTTGAACAACTTTATCCTTTCCCATATTTTGAAGTTGAAGAAATGCTTAAGGGTTATTCACATGTTGAGGAGTTTATTTGGACTCAAGAAGAACCAAGAAATCAAGGAGCATGGTTTAGTCATCGTCATAGATTAGAAAGGGTTTTAAATAAGCTCAATATAGAGAATTCATTTAAACCTATTTCAAGGCCTCCTGCTGCTGCACCAGCAGTTGGGTTAATGAAATTACATCTTCAACAACAACAAGAATTAGTTGATAATGTACTTAAAAGAGATAACAAATGAGTGAAGAAATAAAGTCTCCAACCTTCCCAGAGTCTGTCGCTGATGGAACTATTGCTAACTGGGTTAAAAAAGAAGGTGAAGCTGTATCACAAGATGAGGTGATTGCTGAAATAGAAACTGACAAGGTTGTTCTAGAGGTGTTAGCTCCTTCAGATGGAAAAATTTCAAAAATTCATAAAAATGAAGGAGATACAGTTTTAAGTGCTGAATTAATTGGTGAATTTATTTCAGGTGATAGCGAAGAACTAAAAACTCAAACTGTTAAGGAAGAAAAACCCACAGAAACAGCCCCAGATTTCGAATCCTCACAAGACTATTTAGTAGATAAAAAATCAGGACCAGCTGCAAAAAGGATAATTGAAGAAAAAGAGCTAAATCCATCTGAAATCAAAGGTAGTGGAAAAGATGGAAGGATCACAAAAGCTGATGTAATTAGCCACGTTGAGAAAGATCCAGTTATTGAAGAATCAGTCAAGAAAACTAATGTTGACCTTGATAGAGAAACAAAAAGAGTCCCAATGACAAGACTTAGATCAACAATTGCAAAACGTTTAGTCGAGGTTCAGCAAGAAACAGCGATGTTAACAACCTTCAATGAGGTTGATATGAAGCCTATAAAAGATATTAGGTCAAAGTATGGAGATGATTTTCTAAAAGAGCATGGAGTTAAGCTTGGCTTTATGGGATTCTTTGTAGCTGCCTCTGTTAATGCCCTTGAAAAGTTTCCTCAAGTTAATGCCAGCATTGACGGAACTGATATTGTTTATCATGGCTATAAGGATATTGGTGTAGCTGTTTCTACTGATAGAGGGCTCGTAGTTCCTGTAATTAAAGATGCTGACATAAAATCAATTTCAGAAATTGAAAAATCAATCTCAGAGTATGCTGAGAAGGCCAGAGATGGGAAATTATCAATTGAGGAGATGCAAGGAGGAACTTTTACAGTTTCTAATGGTGGGATCTTTGGATCATTGTTATCAACACCAATTCTTAATGCGCCACAGACTGCTATTTTAGGCATGCATAAAATTGAAGATAGGCCAGTTGTGGTAGATGCAGAAATTGTTGTTAGACCAATGATGTATTTAGCAATGAGCTATGATCATAGAATGCTCGATGGAAAAGAGGCAGTGTCATTTTTAGTCTCAATAAAAGAGCAATTAGAGAACCCTGAAAAACTTTTACTAAACCTATAGGTGTAAATATGTATGATGTTGTTGTAATTGGAGGCGGTCCTGCTGGTTATGTTGCAGCGATCAAAGCATCCCAATTAGGTCTAAATACAGCTTGTGTAGAATTTGCCTCTGATGAAAAAGGAAACCAAAAGTATGGAGGTACTTGCCTTAATGTAGGTTGTATTCCGTCAAAATCTCTTTTGGATTCATCTCACAAATACTTCGAAGCTCAAAAAGATTTTGCATCTCATGGAATAGATCTAAAAGATTTATCAGTAAATATTCCTTCAATGATGAAAAGAAAGGATGAAGTTGTTAATAAACTTACGACTGGAATAACTGGACTCTTTAAAGCAAATGGTGTTGAAGCAATATCAGGAAGAGGGAAAGTTATTAATGAGAACCTTGTAGAAGTTTCAAATAATGGAGATAAAACAAGCTTGGAGACAAAATTCATAATATTAGCAACAGGCTCAATTCCAATTGAAATTCCAGTTGCAAAATGGTCTGAAAATATAGTCGATAGCACAGGAGCTCTTAATTTTGATAGGGTTCCAGAAAGACTTGGAATAATTGGAGCTGGAGTAATAGGTTTAGAGCTTGGTAGCGTATGGTCAAGACTTGGAGCTGAGGTTACAGTCATAGAGGCGATGGATGATTTCTTACCTATTGTCGACAAACAAATTTCTAAAGAATGCCATCGAGAGTTTAAAAAACAAGGTTTAGATATACATTTAGGATCAAAACTTACCTCAGCTAAAGATAATGGTAAAGATGTTGAAATTTCTTATGAATCAAAAGGTGAAGAGCTTAAAGCCTCTTTTGATAAGTTGATTGTGGCTGTGGGGAGAAAACCTAATACAGCTGATATCTCAGATGAGTCATTTCCAATTGAGTTGGATGAATTAGGAAGAGTCCAAGTTGACGATTTTTGTAAAACAAATTATGAAAATATTTATGCTGTTGGTGATATTGTTAGAGGACCAATGCTTGCTCACAAAGGTTCAGAGGAAGGAGTAATGGTTGCTGAGAGAATTGCAGGCAAAAAGGCTAGAATGAATTATGATCTTGTACCTAACGTTATTTATACTCATCCTGAAGTTGCTTGGGTTGGAAAGACTCAGCAAGAACTTGAAGATCATGGTGTGGAGTTTAAGATTGGAAGTTTTCCATTTGCTGCAAGTGGAAGAGCTTTAGCTGCAGCTGATTCAGTCGGTTCTGTTAAGGTTTTAGCTGATAAGAAAGATGACACAATATTAGGAGTTCATGTATTTGGTCCTTCTGCTGCAGATATTGTCCAACAAGCAGTTATAGCAATGGAGTTTGGATCTAGTGCTGAAGATATAGGTCTAACTGTGTTTAGCCATCCAACAGTTAGTGAGGCATTTCATGAAGCTGCATTAGCTGCAAATAATTCTGCAATTCATATAGGCAATAAAAGAAAATGAACTTACACGAGTATCAAGGCAAAGAAATTTTTGCAAAATATGATTTACCCGTTTCAAAAGGAAAAGTTGTCACAAGCCTTGATGAGGTTGAGCAAGTATGTACTGATATTGGAGGAAGTCGATGGGTAGCAAAAGCACAGGTTCATGCAGGCGGTAGAGGTAAATCCGGAGGTGTTGCTCTATGTGACACCATTGAGGAGGTAGCGGATTTTACAAAAAAATGGTTAGGTAAAAGACTTGTGACATATCAAACTGATAAAGAGGGGCAGCTAGTAAGCTGTATTCTCGTTGAGGAATGCACCAATATCGCAGACGAGCTTTACTATAGCGCAGTTGTTGATAGATCTTCACGCGAGGTTGCAATAATTGCATCTTCGGAGGGAGGAGTAAATATAGAAAAAGTTGCCGAGGAAACTCCTGAAAAGATCGCTTCCATTTCTCTTAATGGTAAAGATGTATCAAAAGGCGATATTGAAAAAATATGCAGTACACTGAAACTAAATGAGACTCAATCTTTACAGATGGAACATATTGTAAGAAAAACAGTTTCAATGTTCTTTGAGTGTGACCTTAGCCTTTTAGAAATTAACCCACTTGTAATAAAAGATGATGGTAATTTGCACTGTTTAGATGCAAAGATAAATATCGATTCAAATGCACTTTTTAGACAAAAAGAGTTACAAGAAATGCATGATCCAACTCAAGAAGATCCGAGAGAATCTGAAGCATCAAAATATGATCTAAGTTATGTTTCATTGGATGGAAATATTGGATGCATGGTAAATGGAGCTGGATTAGCAATGGGCACCATGGATACAATAAAGTTTTTCAAAGGGAATCCTGCCAACTTTCTCGATGTTGGAGGCACAGCTACTCAAGAAAGGGTAGCAAAAGCTTTTAAAATAATTCTGGATGATCCAGAAGTAAAGGTAGTACTTGTAAATATTTTTGGAGGTATTGTTAGATGTGATTTAATTGCACAAGGTATAGTTGCAGCAATTGATGATGTAGGAGTTGAAATACCTGTCGTTGTTAGGCTGGAAGGCAACAGTGCAGAAAAAGGTCTATCAATCCTTTCAAATTCGTCTTCAAGAATACAAAGCAAGAATAGTTTGGAAGATGCAGCTAGAACCGCAGTGGAGCTTGCAAAATGAGTATCCTAATTGATAAAGATACAAGAGTGCTTGTTCAGGGTTTTACCGGGTCTCAAGGAACGCTTCATTCATCTCAATCTATAGAATATGGAACTAATGTTGTGGGTGGCGTAACTCCCGGAAAAGGTGGAACTGCACACTTAGATTTACCTGTTTTTAATTCAGTTAACGAGGCGGTTGAACAAGTACAACCAAACGCATCATTAATATTTGTTCCAGCACCCTTTTGTAAAGGTGCAATTCTCGAAGCCGCAGAAGCTGGAATAAAGTTTATTGTTTGTATAACAGAAGGTGTTCCAACTTTGGATATGTTGGAAGTAAAAAAGATTGTTGATGGCTTAAACATTACTCTTATTGGTCCTAACTGTCCTGGTGTTATCACCCCTGGAGTTGGGAAAATGGGAATTATGCCTGGTGAGATTCACCTTCCTGGAAGAGTTGGAATTATATCTAGATCAGGAACACTTACCTACGAAGCGGTTAAGCAAACCACTGATTTAGGTCTGGGACAATCTAGTTGTGTTGGAATAGGCGGTGACCCAATTCCTGGCTCTTCTTTTATTGATATTTTGGAACTTTTTGAATCTGATGATCAAACAGATGCAATTGTCATGGTTGGAGAGATTGGAGGAAGCGCTGAAGAGGAAGCTGCTGAATTCATTTCACAAAATGTCACTAAACCAGTTGTTTCATATATTGCTGGCCAGACTGCACCACCGGGCAAAAGAATGGGTCATGCAGGTGCCATAATTTCTGGAGGCAAGGGTACGGCAGAGGATAAAATTAAAAAACTAAATGAGAGCGGTGTTGTTGTTGCAAAAAATCTTCTTGAAATAGGCTCTACTATAAAGCTACTGATGTCTTGAGGTTTGCGCCTACAACCTTTTTCAATCGTAAAATTCCAAGCAAACAAAATACTGAAAGGCCTAAAATCATACCAATCCACATTCCTGCAGCTCCCAATTTGGGACCAATAATCCCGTAAGTCATTACAAATCCAGCAGGAAGAGCAATAATCCAATATGAAATTAATATTAATATCATTGGCACAAAAGTATCTTTAAAACCTCTCAAGCTTCCAACTGCTGACATCTGAACTCCATCAGGTATTTGAAAAATAGCTGCATACAATAATAAACTAACTCCAAGAGCAATAACCTGTGGATCATTTGTATAAAGAGAAACCAAGAACTCTCTGAAGGTATAAATGGTAATTGTTGTAATTATTGCAATTACAAAACAGAGTAGAAGAGAACTTCTGGTTGAAAATTCAGCATCCAGCAATCTTTGTTCTCCAATAAGATTACCAACTCGCGTAGCTGTTGCAAGACCAAATGCTAATGGAAGCATGAAAAATACACTCGTTATATTGATTGCTATTGTATGACTAGCTATTACTCCTACACCCAGAGCACTGATTATCAAAGCAGCACCACTAAACATACTTAGCTCTATAAAAATACCAAAACCTATGGGGATACCAAGCTTAAAAACTTCTCTAAAGGTTTCTAATTTAGGTAAAGTAATTGATTTAAAGATTCTTACGTCCTTATAAAGTTTTGATTTCATGATAAGAACAGATATCGCTATAGTTTGGAAAATAGCTATTAAAGAAGTTGCATAACCACATCCCACTCCACCAAGTTTAGGAAAACCAAATAAACCATTTACCAAGATAATATCTAGCGGGATATTGATTAGCATCCCAGTAAAAGCAACATAAAAAACAGGAAGTGTTAGGGTCATCCCTTCACTAAAACATCTAAGACACGTAAATAAACCCATAAAAACAGCACCTATCGCAATAGCCCTCAAATATTCGCTTGTAATGACTGAAACCTCTAAATCAATGGGAAGTAGTTTTATTATTGGACCAATATTTATAAGTATTAAAGATAATGCTAAGCCAACCATTAAAGCCATCCACAATATTTGCCTTACCTTATCTTCAATCTGATTAAATTTTTTCGCTCCAAACAATTGCGCAACAATAGGTGTCACTGCAAATAGGACACCACTTAGGGCAAACCAAAGTGGATTGAAGATTGAGTTTCCTATTGCTAAAGCAGCGAGATCTGTTGTATTAGCTCTTCCTGCAACTATTGTATCTGTAACTCCCATAAGCATATATGAGGTTTGCGAACCAAATATTGGCAATCCTATAATTACAATACTTTTAATTTCAGAGATATATTTATTCACAAAAGACCACAAATAATTTTCATGTACTTTATCATATAGATTGATATTTAAAAGGAGACAGAAATTAGAAAAGACAACAGACCATACTGGCTTAAAAAAATTTCTAAAAAGCTTGTAAGCATGTATGTGAATCATTATCTTCGTCCCCAATTTAAACAGCTTGGCAAAGGAGGGGCGTTTTTTAAACCTCAATATCTAAAACTTTTTGGTTCTCATATTAGTGTTGATGACTTCCCAACAATTATTGGAGCACGGGATGCGAACGTTCAACTTACCAGCTGGAATATTGGAGATTGGAAAGGAGAATTAAAAATTGGGAAATATTGTCTAATTACTCCTGGAGTAAGAATCATGGCAGCTGAATCAATTGAAATAGGCGATGCTTGCATGTTTGCTCATGGAGCTTATATATCAGATGCTGATTGGCATGGAATTTATGACAGAAGTGAGCCAGTTGGAAATACTAAACCAATTATTTTAAAAGACAATGTTTGGATTGGAGACAGCGCAATTGTATGTAAGGGAGTAACAATTGGTGAAAATTCAATAATAGGTGCAGGTGCAGTAGTCACTAAAAATATTCCTGCAAATGTAGTTGCAGCTGGTAATCCAGCAAAAGTAGTAAAAAATCTTGACCAAGGAGATTTTATTTCAAGAAAAGACTTCTATAAAGATCCTATTCAACTAGCAAAAGATTTTGATAATCTTGATAAATTTAATCTTAAAGATAACACTTTCATAGGATGGCTTAGGAGTATTTTTGCCCCATCTAAAGATAATTAATGAAATTATTGGTAGATAATAAAATACCTTTCTTTGGTGAATATCTAAAAAAAATTAAGAATCATGATCAATTCATTATTAAATATTTTGATGATAATAATCTTAAGAATGCTGATTGCTTGAATGCAGATGCATTATTCATAAGGTCTACAACAAGAGTTAATTCAAGACTACTTTCAAATTCACCAATAAAATTTATAGGTTCAGCTACTTCTGGATATGATCATTTTGATAGTAACATTTTAAATAATTCAAAATATTCTATATACGTAGCTTCAGGATGTAATGCTTCAGCAGTGGTGAATTGGGTACTTTCATGTATTGGTCTTCTGGTTATTAAAAAAGTGATTTCAAGAAATAGAATGTTGGGAATAATTGGTTATGGAAATGTTGGAAAACTCCTTTCAAAGATTTTAGAGAATCTAAATATAAAACATAAGGTTTATGATCCTTATTTAGATCTTGGAAATATTAATGATATTAAGGATTGTGAGGTTGTATCGATTCATGCATCCTATTCCAAAACCGGTAAATTCCCTTCACATGAATTAATAAATTCTGATTTTTTAGATGGCGCATCGACAAAAGCAATAATCAATTCTGCAAGAGGTGAAATTATTGATGAAGACTCTATTCTAATTAGTGATATTCTTTATTTATCAGATGTTTTTAAGGGTGAGCCATCACCAAATACAGAACTTATTTCTAAATGCTTTATAGCAACTCCTCATATAGCAGGATACAGCATAGAGGCAAAACATAACGGAACTATAATGATTCTAAAAAATTTTTGTGAAACTAAAAATTTAGATAATGATTTGATGGATTTATCTAAAGTCATGGAAATTAAAAATCTTCAACCATTAGAAGATGACTTCATATCAAATGGATACCCAGTGAGTTTCTTTAAAAATCTTATTGATGTTGAGCAAATCTCTATCGATTTCAAAGAATCATTTTTGAAGAAGCATATTCCTTTCAACAATATAAGAAATAACTATGAACTTAGGAATGACTTTTCAGGAATTAAAAGAACCTATGAAACTAATAAACTCTCTTTATTTAGTAATTTATATAAAAATATTTAGTTTCTGTTAGTTATAATCTAAAAATGGCAAAGGAAGATTTAAAAAATAAAGACTGGAAGTCAATTCTTGATGAAGATGCTTATCAAGTTACAAGATGTTTTGCTACAGAGGCGCCTTATTCTGGTAAATTTCTTGATAACAAGAGAGAAGGTACCTATATTTGTATTTGCTGCAAAAAGGAGCTTTTTTCTTCTTCCACAAAATATAATTCAGGTTGTGGATGGCCAAGTTTTTTTCAGCCAATTGATGAAGCATGCATCACAGAATATAAAGATTCATCCCATGGAATGATAAGAACAGAAGTAAGATGTTCTGATTGTGACTCTCATTTGGGACATGTTTTTGATGATGGGCCGCCGCCGACATTTTTAAGATATTGTATAAACTCTCTTTCTTTAGATTTTAATGAGCGCAAATAAAGAGCCTTCAGAACAAAACTTTTTAAGCTCAATAAAAGTAAGTTTCTGGACCTTTTCTTCTAGGATTTTTGGTTTGCTTAGAGATATATCTACAACAAATCTTTTTGGTGCATCTCTGTATCATGACATTTTTGTTGTTGTATTAAGAATACCTAATCTTTTTAGAAGATTCTTCGCAGAAGGGGCTTTTAATCAAGCCTTTGTTCCAATCTTATCGGATATAGAAAAAACAAAAGATCCAAAACAAGTTAAAGACTTCATAGACAGCTTAGCGGGAATTTTAATTTCAACTTTATTTGTTTTTACCATTATTTGTTTATTATTTGCTCCATTTGTGATTTTTATTTTTGCACCTGGGTTTTATTTCGATTCTGAGAAGCAGGACCTTGCGGTAAATGTATTAAGGATTATGTTTCCATATTTAGCGCTGATATCTTTGGTTGCATTTGCAGCTGGAATTCAAAATACTCATTCAAGATTTTCATTGCCAGCAGCTACACCAATTATTTTTAACTTAACTTTAATAATCTTTGCATTATTTATTGCCCCAAGAATGAGTACGCCTTTAATTTCTCTATCATGGGGTGTCTTCCTTGCAGGTGTCCTGCAGCTTATTATTCAATTTGCTCCTTTAAAAGCTATTGATAGACTACCAGTTCCTAAAGTAAATCTTAATAATTCAGATATTCCAAGATTCTTTAAGTTAATAGTTCCAGCAGTTTTAGCTGGAGGAGTTACACAGATAAATTTATTGATAGATACGATATTTGCTTCGTTGCTTGAGACAGGTAGCCCAACTTGGCTATATATATCAGATAGATTGATACAATTTCCTTTGGGAATATTTGCTATTGCTATAGGAACTGTTCTTTTACCTTCATTATCACGTTCGGCTGCGAATAAAGATAATAGTCAGTTTAAGGCCTCCCTAGATAACAGCTTTAGATTAGTAATTTTTATAGCTATACCTTCTCTTATTGGCTTAATATATTTTGCAGAGCCTATTATTGCTTCATTGTTTTATAGAGGTGAATTTTCTGAATTTGACGTTATTAAATCATCTTATAGCCTTGTATTCTTTTGTTATGGCTTACCATTCTTTATGTTAATGAAAGTCTTAACACCCGCATTTTTTTCTAGACAGGACACAAAGACACCATTTTATGTTGCATTATTTAGCCTCTTTCTCAATGCAATCCTCAACTATATTTTTGCCTTTAAACTTGGGTATGGTCATGCTGGACTTGCCATTGGAAGCTCTCTAGCTGTTTTAGCAAGCTCGTGCATATTATTTTTTGTTTTAATGAAACAAAACCTTCTAAATTTAAGTATTATTTTTCACAAAACCAATTTTGCCGCAATTTTTTCTTCATTAATTATGTTTTTAGCATTTGATTATTTCGTGGGAATTGATTCTGAGTGGATGTCAAAATTTTATGAATACTCAGGATTGGTTAGAATTTCGCTTGTCGCAGTTATTGTTATACTTAGCTGTCTATTTTATTTTTTTATCTCTAAGTGGGTTTTTAGAGTCTCAAATAAAGATTTTTATTTATAAACATGTATCTGATAAGAGGCCAAAATAATATTAAGCTTTTTAAGAAAAGATTTCCCGAGGTTTCTTTGAGTGCAACAATTGGAAACTTTGATGGAATGCATCTTGGTCATAAAGCGATTCTAGAAAAAGTTAAGAAAAATGCTAAGGAAAAAAATCTTTCTACTTTGGTTATATTTACCGAGCCTCATGCCGCTGAGTATTTCTCTAAAGTTAATAATACTTCTCCACCGCCAAGAATAATACCTTGGAGAGACAAGCTAAGGCTTATATCTGAAAATGGCATAGATTTTTGTATGCTACTAAGGTTTGATGAATCTCTTAAATCGATGACGCCAGAGCAATTCACAAAAAAAATATTAGAGGAACTCCAAATTAAGTCTCTTACGATCGGTGATGATTTTAAATTTGGAAAGGATAGAAAAGGTGATTATCAATTTTTGAAGAACTGGGGTGAATCAATGAGCATTGAGATTGACAAAACAGACACCATAAAAGTTGATGATCAAAGGGTAAGTAGTACAAGAATTAGAGAAGCTTTGATTTCTAATAATTTTAAAAATGCTAACGCTATGCTTGATTGGCATTATAGCTACTCTGGAAAAGTAGTTTATGGAAATCAGCTTGGAAGAGAGATTGGGGTGCCTACTGCAAATATATGGATACCTAAACAAAAACTTCCCATTTCTGGTGTATATGCTGTTAGATGCTTAGTTGATCATGAAAAATATTTAGGTATTGCGAATATGGGAATTCGACCAACAGTTGGAGGCACTAGACCTGTTCTCGAAACACATATTTTTGATTTTGAAAAAGATATTTATGGAAGACGTATTACTGTACAATTCATTGAAAAAATAAGGGAAGAGGTTAAATTTGATAGCATTGATCTTTTAAAATCCCAAATTAATAAAGATATTGAACAGGCAAAGAAAATCTTAGATTAAAGAAATGGAAAAAGATTACAAAAATACCTTAAATCTGCCAAAAACAGATTTACCTATGAAAGCTGGTCTGCCAAATAAGGAGCCAGAGATTCTTTCTTTTTGGGATTCAATCAATCTTTATAATTTAATTAGAGAAGAAAATGCTAAAAAAGATAAATTTATCCTTCACGATGGCCCGCCATATGCAAATGGCGATATTCATCTTGGCCACTCAGTAAATAAAATACTTAAAGATATTGTAATTAAGACTAAGACTTTGCAAGGCTTTGATGCACCTTATGTTCCTGGCTGGGATTGTCATGGGTTACCAATAGAACTGAACGTTGAGAAAAAGTTTGGAAGAGATAGTGATACTGTAAAAGATAAATCAAAATTTATTAGTGCCTGTCGTGAATATGCTCTTTCTCAAATAGAAAATCAAAAGAAAGATTTTATACGGCTTGGAGTCTTGGGTGATTGGGAAAATTCATATAAGTCTCTTGATTCATCATTTGAAGCAGATACCGTCAGGTCTTTAGGCAGAATAGTTACAAACGGCCATCTTCAAAAAGGGGAGAAGCCTGTCCATTTTTGTTATGACTGCAAATCAGCCCTAGCAGAAGCAGAGGTTGAATATGAAGACAAAGTTTCTAAATCTATTGATGTAGGTTTTAAAGTAAAAAAAGATTCACTCATTAAGTTAAGCGCAGCATTTTCAAAAGAAATAGATAGTTGCAGCTTTGTAATTTGGACTACTACACCATGGACAATTCCAGCAAATGCTGCTGTCTCAATTGGTCCAGAATTAAGATATACCTTATGTAATTCAAAATTTGGGTACATAGTTTTAGCAACTGATTTGATTGATCAATGCTCAGAACGCTGGAAGACCGATTTAGAAAAGATATCAGAGGTCAATGGAAATGATATTAAGGATGTTGTATTGGAACATCCATATTTAGAGAGAGATTCTATTTTAATTCATGGAGATCATGTAACTACTGAGACAGGAACGGGATGTGTTCATACTGCACCAGCACATGGAGCAGATGATCATAATATTTGCAAAAAGTATAATATTGACACAATTCATGCGCTTGATGGAAACGGGTTTTTTAATCAAGAATATAAGGATTTAGCTGGCCTCCCTGCAATAAAAGCTGACCAAATAGTTATAGATATTCTGAGGGAATCTGGAACTTTGATAAATGAGGAAGATTTTCATCATTCCTATCCATATTGCTGGCGGCATAAGACTCCTCTAATTTTTGCTTCAACGCCTCAATGGTTTATATCAATGGACAAGTCAGGTCTTTTAGAGGGATCAATACAAGCTATTAAAGATGTTAATTGGGAACCATCTTGGGGATATGAAAGAATAAAATCTATGCTTGAAGGAAGACCAGATTGGTGTATCTCTAGGCAAAGAAGTTGGGGCGTTCCAATACCGCTTCTTATAAACAAAAATACTGGAGAGATTCATCCAAAACAAAATCTTCTCTTTAATGAGATTGCAGATCTTATTGAGGAGAATGGAATAGAGTCATGGGATAAGGTCAACTTAAAAGAGTTAGTTGAAGATCATGATGATTATGTAAAAGCAACAGATACGCTGGATGTTTGGTTTGATTCAGGATCAACGCATTTTTGTGTGTTGGATAAGCTTTATGGAAAAGATCTAATTGCTGACCTATATCTAGAAGGATCCGATCAGCACAGAGGTTGGTTTCAATCATCTCTATTAACAGGTATTGCCATTAATGGAAAAGCTCCTTATAAAGCTGTGCTTACTCATGGATTTGTTGTTGATGAAAATGGTAGAAAGCAATCCAAATCATTGGGTAATGTTGTATCTCCTCAAAAGGTCT
Source organism: uncultured SAR86 cluster bacterium (assembly GCA_902541365.1). Taxonomy (GTDB): domain Bacteria; phylum Pseudomonadota; class Gammaproteobacteria; order Magnimaribacterales; family D2472; genus CACNXK01. The sequence continues at coordinate 6,917 of CACBQK010000010.1, read as the reverse complement.
GCAATAACTTAGGCGCAGATATCTTAAGACTTTGGGTTGCATCTACGGACTTCAGGAGTGAAATGGTAGCCACTGATGAAATTCTCAAGCAAGTATCTGATCAGTATAGAAGAATAAGAAATACTTTTAGATTTATTATGGGTAACCTTAATGACTTTGATGAAGCAACAAACAATATTAATAAAAATGAATTAGTTGAAATAGATAAATGGATTATCAGTGAAGCAATAAAGCTTCATGAAGAAATCCAAGAATTAAATGATAACTATGCTTATCATCATGTCATACAAAAAATTCATAATTTCTGTGTTCATGAGCTCGGAGGAGTTTATTTAGACATAATTAAGGATAGAATGTATGTAACAAAAAGTAATTCTAATGCAAGAAGGTCTGCTCAGTTTGCACTTTTTGAGGTTGCTGATATCTTAATCAGGCTCATATCACCAGTTTTAGTATTTACTGCTGAGGAAATTTGGCAATCACATGAGCTATTTAAGAAGCAATCAGTTTCAATATTTACGGCTCCACAAAAGACTTTAAGCGAAATAGAAAGTTCAATTTCTGATGATGATTGGAAAAAGATTTTTGCAGTTAAGGATGCTGTAAATCAAAGTATTGAAAAAGCAAGAGCTGACTCAGTTATTAAAGGTTCACTTGATTCAAAAATTATCATTTCATGTGATAAGAAAACCTATAATGCTCTTGAAAAGATTGAGGATGAGCTGAAATTTGTTTTCATTTCCTCAGAAGTAGAGATAGCTGAATCATCAAGCTCAAAGTTAGATATTGAAGTAACTAATTTCGATCAAAAAAAATGTATAAGATGTTGGAATAAATGTAGTTCAGTTGGATTGTATGTAGAAGATCCTGAGATTTGCTCAAGATGCTATACAAATGTTTATGGTGATGGTGAAATTAGAAAATTTGTCTAAAGGATATATAGTCACACTTTGCCTTCTTATAATCATTGACTATGCTTCAAAAATAATCGCTTTAAATCACATTGAAGCTCTTCAACAAAATGATTTTCTTCCTTTGATTGATTTCTTGATAGTTTTTAATTCTGGTATTGCGTTTAGTTTTCTAGATTTAAACAACTTTGTTTCTAGATATATCCTATTAATAATTGTCTTTCTTATAACAATGTATTTTTTAAAGATTTTTTTGGATGAAAAAGATAATTTGAAAAAGAAATCTTTTTTACTAATTATAGCCGGTGCTTTAGGAAATTTTATTGATAGATTACCAGATGGGGTTGTAACAGATTTCCTTCATTTCAAACCATTTGATTTTTCATTGTTCATTTTTAATTTTGCTGATGCTTACATTACTCTTGGCGCAATAATTTTTATATTTAGCGAACTTATTTTGTTAAAATCCAAAAATGAAACAAAAAACTAAGTTGTCACTTGCTAATCCTAGGGGTTTTTGTGCTGGTGTAGATAGGGCTATTGAAATAGTAAATAGAGCACTTGATATGTTTGGAAGCCCCATCTATGTAAAGCATGAGGTTGTTCACAATGAAGCTGTAGTGAATGATCTAAAGGAAAGAGGTGCTATATTTATTGAAGAAATATCAGATGTTCCTGATGATTCAATTATTATTTTTAGCGCTCATGGAGTTTCACGTAAGATTGAAGAATCCGTTAAAGAGAGAAATCTGCAGTTTTTCGATGCTACCTGCCCACTTGTTACTAAAGTTCATATGGAAGTAATCAGACATGGCAGAGCAAATAGGGACATAATATTAATAGGCCATGAGGGTCATCCTGAAGTAGAGGGAACAATGGGAAGATACTTTAGCCAAAATGGAAAAATATATCTTGTTCAGGATTTAGAAGAGGCAAAGGAGGTTTCTGTAAACCAACCGGAAAATGTTGCCTATGTCTCACAAACTACTTTAAGTGTAGATGAAACAAAAGATATCATAAGTGAGTTGACTGAGAAGTTTCCAAGTATTGTAGGTCCAAAAAAAGATGATATTTGTTATGCCACCCAAAACAGGCAGGATGCAGTGAAACAACTTGCACTCGAAACAGATTACATTATTGTTGTTGGCTCAAAAGCAAGTTCAAATTCAAATCGCCTAAAGGAGCTTGCAAATAAGTGTGGCGTCAACTCGGTCCTAATAGATGAATTTAGTGATCTTGACTTAAATGAATTAAAAGACTGTAAGAATATTGGCTTAACTGCTGGAGCATCTGCACCAGAATCAAAAGTTCAAGAAATAATCTCAAATCTTAGTATTTTCTTAGATGCAGAGGTAGAAGAGAAGGGTGGAGTCAAAGAGAATATTTCTTTTAAATTACCTCCAGAATTAAGAGCAAGTTAATGCTCATCTCAAACCATATTTTAGACAATACAAAATTAGTCAAATCTCCTAATTATTCCGAAAGGACAAATGACTCCGATATACGATTAATAGTCATACATTGCATAAGTCTTCCACCGAAAATCTATGGAAATAGCTACATTGAAGACTTCTTCTGTAATAAATTAAATCCTAATGATCACGATTACTTTAGAGAAATAAAAGATCTTAAGGTATCAAGTCATGTTTTAATAAAAAGGAGTGGCGAAATTATTCAGTTTGTCCCTTTCAATAAAAAAGCTTGGCATGCTGGATTGTCTTCTTTTAAAAATGAAGAAAATTGTAATGAGTTTTCTATAGGTATTGAGCTTGAGGGTTATCACACAGAAAAATATACAAATAACCAATATGAATCATTGGTAGAAGTCTCCAAGGCGCTTATAAATAACTATAGAGATTTAAATAAGGATAATATAGTTGGGCATAGTGATATTTCTCCAGACAGGAAGGAAGATCCTGGGAAATATTTTGAATGGAGCTATTATCTTGAGAGATTATGAATAAAAACTTAACAATGATAGGTCTTGGATTTACATCAGGCCTGCCTTATATGTTGATCTTTTCAACTCTTTCAATTTGGCTAAGAGATGTTGGTATTGATCTTACAATTATTGGTTTTTTTGCTTGGATTAGTTTGACTTACTCTTTGAAGTTTCTTTGGTCCCCTTTAGTAGATAGATATTCGATACCATTCCTCAATTATTTTGGAAGTAGAAAGAGTTGGATCATTTTGATGCAGATTTTCATTGTTATTTTTCTTATTTGTCTCTCAAATGCAGACCCAGTAATAGATATTAAATATTTAGCGACATTCGCAATTTTGATAGCTTTGGCTGGCTCATTTCAAGATATTGCAATTGATGCATTTAGAATAGAGCTTGCAGGAATTGAGGAGCAAGGGAACTTGGCAGCTTATTATCAATTTGGATATAGAGGAGCTATCTTAACTGCAACATCTTTTGCATTAATCTATGCTGAAAATTATTCCTGGGGAAATGCATATTTCTTGATGGCTGCTTTAATGCTTATAGGGCTAATTGCCCTATTAATTACTCCTGAGGAAAAAAATAATGAAAAAAGAGAGCTTACTTTTTTAGAAAATTTTTATGAACCAGTTAAGGATTTCAAAAAAAGATTTAATCTATTCGCTGCATCTATTTTGTTGCTAATTGTTGCAACATATAGGCTTACCGATATTGTCATGGGTCCAATGGCCAACCCTTTTTACATAGATATGGGCTTCTCATTGACTGAAATTGGATCTATTGTAAAAATTGTGGCTTTAATAGCATCAATTATTGGTCTCTTTTTAGGAGGAATACTTATTAAGAAAGCTGGTCTTTATAGATCGCTACTTTTTGGAGCATTTGCTGTGATGATATCAAATGTCCTTTTTTCGATCGTCGCTATTTCAGAACCAAATTTAAATCTTCTTTCAGTAATTGTATTCACTGATAGCTTTTCAGCAGGCATTGTTGGTACTGTCAACATAGCATTTTTAACAAGCTTGGTTTCAAAACAGTTTACAGCAACTCAATATGCATTATTAACTTCTTTCATGATGCTACCAGGCAAGGTATTTAGTGGCTTTTCAGGAATACTTGCGGATTATTTCCAATCTATCTCAGGGACAGACTATGGCTGGATGTTATTTTTTATCTTCACTTCAATGTTGGCTATACCTGCAATTATCTTAATATCTTTAAATAAAAGTTTAATTCAGAGATGATTTTAGTAGTCAGAGGCATGTTCTTTATATCAATAATTTTAATATTTTATATAAGCTTAATTCCTGCTTCAGAGCTGGAATTTTTTAATGCTTTATCTTTCATTGGAGATAAGATATCGCATGGTGTTGTTTTCTTTTATATATCAATACTCGGAATGTTTTGTGATTTTAAAATCAAATACTATATCTTCATGGCTATAATCTTTTCTTTTGGGTTAACCATTGAAATTATTCACTATGTTCATCCCTACAGATATTTTGAATGGGCAGATTTATTAGCCAATTTTCTTGGAATTATTATTGCAAGAACAATTTATAAAACGTTCCAAAAAACTTAAAAAAACTATTGATTTAAAACTTTTTAACCATATTTATCTGATTAGGAATATAATTGCATTTTTTTGAGGAGAATTTAATAATGAAATTTACACCTTTACACGATAAAGTTCTCGTTAAAAGAACTGAAGAAGAAGAGAAGTCCGCTGGAGGTATAGTTTTACCTGGCAGCGCTACAGAAAAACCATCTCAAGGTGAAGTTATTGCTGTGGGACCTGGTAAAAAGTCTGAAAATGGTGATGTTTCACCAGTTGGTGTTGCAGTCGGCGATACAGTAATTTTTGGCCAATATGGCGGAAACGAAATCAAGATAGACGGCGAAGAGTATCTAATTCTTAGCGAGTCAGATATTTTTGGCGTCGTAAGTTAATTTATTTATAGGGAGAAATATTATGTCAGCAAAAGATGTGAAATTTGGTGATTCAGCAAGATCTCAAATGCTAGATGGAGTGAACACACTTGCAAATGCAGTCAAAGTTACACTTGGCCCAAAAGGAAGAAATGTTGTTCTAGATAAGTCATTTGGAGCACCAACTGTTACTAAGGATGGTGTTTCTGTTGCTAAAGAGATTGAGCTTGAAAATAAATTTGAAAATATGGGCGCTCAAATGCTTAAAGAAGTTGCATCTCAAACTTCTGATGAGGCGGGTGACGGAACTACAACAGCTACTGTTCTTGCGCAATCAATTGTAAATGAAGGTAATAAATCAGTTGCAGCTGGAATGAACCCTATGGATCTGAAAAGAGGTATTGATAAAGCAGTCTCAACAGCCGTTGAGTTCGTAAAGTCACTAAGTGTTCCATGCGCAGATGACACAGCCATTGCACAGGTTGGCACAATATCTGCAAATGGTGATACAGCAGTTGGAGAGATCATTGCTGAGGCAATGGGTAAAGTTGGAAAAGAGGGCGTAATAACGGTCGAAGAAGGAAGTGGTATCGATAATGAGCTTGATGTTGTTGAAGGTATGCAGTTCGATAGAGGCTATCTTTCTCCATATTTTGTTACTAATCAAGACAATATGACTACTGAACTGGATGATCCACTAATACTTCTTCATGATAAGAAGGTTTCAAATATTAGAGATATGCTTCCATTGTTAGAGTCCGTTGCCAAAGCTGGTAAGCCATTACTAATAATCGCAGAAGATATTGAAGGTGAAGCACTGGCAACTCTAGTAGTTAATAACTTAAGAGGCATTGTTAAAGCTGCTGCTTGTAAAGCTCCAGGTTTTGGAGATAGAAGGAAGGCTATGTTGGAAGATATAGCAATCCTCACAGGCGGTACAGTTATTTCTGAGGAAGTTGGTCTATCTCTAGAGGGCGCTACTATTGAAGATCTAGGAACTGCAAAAAAGGTTGTTTTGAACAAAGATAATACAACAATTATTGATGGTTCTGGTGATCAGTCAGCTATTGAAGCAAGAGTTAATCAAATTAGAGTTCAAATTGAAGATACTTCATCAGATTACGACAGAGAGAAGCTTCAGGAAAGAGTTGCTAAACTTGCTGGTGGTGTTGCCGTAATTAAAGTTGGTGCTGGATCTGAAGTTGAAATGAAAGAGAAAAAAGCTCGTGTAGAAGATGCTTTACACTCCACCAGAGCAGCAGTTGAAGAGGGCGTTGTTCCAGGTGGTGGAGCTGCTCTCATCAGAGCACTTGAATCTCTTGAAAAGCTTGCAGGCGATAATGAAGACCAAAATGTAGGTATAAGCATAGCAAAGAGAGCTTTAGAAGCTCCATTAAGACAAATTGCATCTAATGCTGGTGAGGAGTCATCAGTTGTAGTTGCAGCAGTTAGAGACGGTAAGGGTTCTCATGGCTTTAATGCAGCTACTGGTGAATATGGCGATATGATTGAAATGGGTATTCTCGATCCTGCAAAAGTTACCAGAACCGCGCTTCAAGCTGCTGGTTCTGTAGCTGGAATGATGATTACTACTGAGGCTATGGTTACTGACATTCCTAAAGATGAAGGAGCTGCACCTGCTATGCCAGATATGGGCGGAATGGGCGGCATGCCAGGAATGATGTAATAAGAAATTAATTTCTACATCTTATAAGCGGGGCTAATCCCCGCTTTTTTTTGCCCTCTTTACTTCAAATAATTTTAATATTATATTTAATAAACATTTCATATAGGGAGTATTATGGATATATTGGCAGATCAATCTTTTTTTAGAGCTTTTCATATTTTGTTTGGAATAGCTTGGATAGGACTTCTTTATTATTTTAATTTTGTACAAGGAGAATATGTAAAAGTAGCTACTCCAGATGCAAAAGCTGACGTTTTCGAAAAGTTAGCACCAAATGCCCTCTGGTGGTTTAGATGGGCAGCATTATTTACTTTTCTAACTGGAGTAATTCTCATTCATCAGATAACAGCAAGAATTGGAACTGAGATCATATTAGGTTTAGTTATGGGAACTCTTATGATGTTAAACGTTTGGGGCATAATTTGGAGAAATCAGAAAATAGTTT
>CACBQK010000009.1 GCA_902541365.1 uncultured SAR86 cluster bacterium | reverse complement strand
CTTCTTTTCTCATTCAATAAATAGCTTGCAACATCTGCAGGAACATAAACCTGTATCTCCGCAGTATTATCTTTAGCTACATCTTCGCCAATAATTCTTAAAATTGATTGTCCTATTGATCTGGGTCCTCTAACTAAAACATGCTCTATGTCATATGTCTCATTTAATGAGGGCTTAAGTCTTTGCCTAGAAATTTCAAGTAATCCAAATCTTGAGATACTCGCTATTTGAATTCTAGCTCTATCAGACGATACAGCTCTTCTAAAAGCGTTTTCAACTTTATTTTGTGAATCTTCATTTTGCATATCAATAAAATCTATAACTATTAATCCACCAACATCTCTTAACCTTAATTGTCTTGCAATTTCTTTTGCTGCCTCTAAGTTTGTCTTAAGAGCTGTTTCTTCAATATCCTTACCTTTAGTTGATCGGGCTGAATTAATATCAATAGTTGTCATTGCTTCAGTGGGGTCTATAACTATAGATCCTCCTGATGGAAGAGAAATTTCTCTTTGGAAAGCTAATTCAATCTGTGATTCTATTTGATATCTATTAAAAAGAGGGATTTCTTCATCATATAGCTTTACTTTATCTTTTTGATCAGGAATGACTAATTCAGCAAAGTTTTTAGCTTCCTCAAATACAGATTTATCATCTACTAAAATTTCTTCTATATCATCTCGAAAAATATCCCTAAAAACTCGAACTATTAGCTTATCGTCTTTGTAAATCAATTGAGGCGAATCTGCTGAAGCTTGCGTAGCATTGATATCATCCCATAGAGAAATAAGATAAGTGAGGTCATTTTGAAGTTCTTCAAATGATCTATCTATACCAGCAGTCCGAATAATCACACTCATACCCTCAGGTATATCTAGTTTTGAGATTTGATTTTTTAGATCTTCTCTCTCATCTCCTGTAATTCTTCTTGAAATACCACCTGATTTATCAGAATTAGCTATTAAAACCATAAAACGACCAGCTATGGATATCTGAGTTGATAAAGTTGCACCTTTAGTGCCTCTTTCCTCTTTATTAATTTGAACTAGTATCTCCTGACCCTCTTGAAGTATGCACTCTGACTTACCTTGCGAATTTTTTTTGTAAAAATTTCTTGATAGCTCTTTAAGTGGTAAGAATCCATGTCTGGTTGATCCAAAATCCACAAAAGCCGCATTTAAGCTTTGCTCAATCCTAGAAACTGTTGCCTTAAAGATACTGCCTTTGTAAAGAACTCTATCAGTAACTTCTGTATCTAAATCAAATAATTTTGCACCGTCAACAAGCGCAACACGCAATTCGTCGTTATAAGAACTATTTATTAATATTCTTTTCATACTAACTCCTTTAGTTAAGGAGATAGTTAATACCATTTAGGTTATTTTTAGAAAGTCTTACTCTTATTGCTTTCTAAACAGCTCGGGATGGAGAGCTGAAAGTAAAATTAGTATTTTTCTATCTCTATTATGTTGAACTATTCAACATAAACTATAATTATTGTGTTTATCGTATATATATAATTTATGTCTGTCAAAAATATAACCGTAGATCATGACAATGAAGGAAGAAGGATAGATAACTTCCTTTTTTCTAATTTTAAAAATATTCCTAAATCAAAAATCTACAAAGTTATTAGAAAAGGAGAGGTCAGAGTTAATTCAAAAAGAGTTAAACCTGATACTAAACTTTCAAAAAATGACTTAATAAGGATACCGCCTAATCTAATTAATCAAGAGAAGACTCTTGTAATCAATATAAGCAAATATGCTTTTCTGAAAGATAGAGTGATATACGATGATGAAGATTTCCTCATCTTCAATAAACCATCTAATTATGCTGTTCATAGCGGTACAAAGAATGATCATGGCTTAATTGACATATTGCGTGAAGTTTTAAAGGATAATTCATTAAATCTATGTCATAGGCTTGATAAGGGCACATCTGGCTGCTTGGTAATTGCTAAAAACCAAAAGTTCCTAGGTTCTTTTAATAATCAATTAAAACAGAGAAAAGTTAAAAAGATTTATCACGCCATAGTAAAAGACTTCATTTCTGAAGAAGTGGTTATAGAAGATAGCATTGATACAAACACTAAGGGCTCATTCAATAAAGTTTCAATCAATAAAAATGGTAAAGAGGCAAAATCAATCTTAAAACCTCTAAAAAAGCTTGATTGTAGTTCTTTGATAGAAATAGAGATTCTCACAGGAAGGACGCATCAAATAAGGGCTCAATGTGAAAAAATTAACAAAAATATTGCCAATGACAAAAAGTATGGATGTAAAGACTTTAACACTCGTTTAAAACACTCAGGTATTAAAAGATTAGGACTTCATTCGTCTGAAATATCCTTTTTAGATCTTGAGAATAAAGTAAATACTTTTGTTGCAGATTATGACGACCAGTTTGAAAAAATGTTAAGTTATTTGAATACTTAATTACTATTCATTTAAGGATATATTTGTTAGGATACGCTTTTTTATAATTATGGCTGTACAAAAGAGTAAAAAAACACGTTCAAGAATTGGCATGAGAAGATCTCATGACAAGCTAAAGAACCTGACTTTATCCACTGATCAAGTATCTGGTGAGAAACATTTGAGGCATCAAATGACTAAGGATGGCTTTTACAAGGGAAGACTTGTAAAGGACTTAAGAAAGCCAGTTAAAGAAGATCAAGAACAAGAGTAAGAAATGAGCTCCATAGCTTGTGTATTCCCTGGTCAGGGCTCACAACATCCTGAAATGCTTAAAACTGATCTGGTTGATCAATCTTTCATAAATGAAAAGATACAAATTGTATCGGAAATACTAAGTTCTGATGTTCAAAGCATTTTAGAGGATGAGTCTAAATTAAATTTAACCTCTTTTACTCAACCGCTTCTGGTCTTATCATCAGCCATTTTTTCAGAAGCATATAAAAATTTATTTTTACCAGATCCCAAAGTTATAGCCGGTCATTCACTTGGAGAATACTCAGCTTTAATGTTTGCAGAATCAATAACTTTTGAAGATGCAATAAAAATAACTCATCTCAGAGGTAACTTAATGCAAACATCTGAAGAAGGAAAAATGATGGCTATACTTGGCCTTGATTCAAAAATTATTGATGAAGTTTGTTTACAAATTAATGAATCTAATGAAAAAGCTTATGTAGCTTCTGCAAATTATAATTCTATGAAGCAAACTGTAATTGCTGGAAATATTGAAGGTATAGAAATAGCTAGTAATTTACTACCAGGAATTGGTGCAAAAAGATGCATAGAATTAAACGTAAGTATTGCATCACATAGCAGATTAATGACTGATGCTGCAGACGAATTTAATGAGTCTCTTCAAAAAATTGTTTTTTCTCATCCAAACTATCCAATCATCCAAAACCATACTGGTGAGATTGAGACTGATTTATCTTCAATTAAACAAAATCTCTTAAATCAATTAACTAAACCAGTTCTCTGGACTAAAACTATGGATAAAATTTCTAATTCCGCATCATGCTTAATAGAAATTGGTCCAAAAAATATTTTATGTGGTTTATCAAAGGGTTATGATTTACAAAGTATTCTTTATATGTCTGATTTAAATTTTAGAGACAAGGTGCAAAATATATGAGTAAGATTGTTCTAGTCACAGGCGCTTCAAGAGGAATCGGTCTAGAAGCTGCTAAATATTTCTCCAAAGAGGGGTATAAGGTAATTGGTACATCTCGAGGTGATTTTAATCTGGGTGATCTTATAGGAGACGAGAGCGCAATCTCTGCTCAGCTAGACCTAATGTCAAAAGAAAGCATAAAAAACTTGTTTGCGGAGCTTAAATCTGAAGATCTTCTACCATCAGTGCTCGTCAATAATGCAGGAATTACCAAAGATCAATTATTTTTGCGAATGAAAGATGAAGATTGGGATGATGTTATAGAAACTAATTTAAATGGCTTATTCAGAGTTACTAAGGCTTTTATAAAACCCATGGTAAAAAATAAATTTGGAAGAATTATCAATATTTCTTCAGTTGCTGGCCTTATGGGTAACTCTGGCCAAGTAAATTACTCTTCATCAAAATCTGCAATGGTTGGTTTCTCAAGATCTTTAGCTAAAGAGCTTGGATCAAGGAATATTACTTCAAATGTTGTTGCGCCTGGTTTTATTGAGACTGACATGACAACCTTTTTGAATGATGACGAAAAAGTTGAGGTAAGTAAGAATATACCTATGAAAAGATTTGGTACTGTTCAAGATGTAGCTAAATGCATTGTGTTTCTTGCATCTGATGAAGCAAATTACATAACTGGCCAAACCATTTCTGTTGATGGAGGCTTATTTATGTATTAGTTGGTATTTTTTAACTTGCAAGTTAAAATAACCAAACTTTCAATTGAGGTACTATTATGGAAAGAAGTGAAATTGAAAAAACTGTTACTGGAATTGTTTGCGAACAACTAGGTGTTTCTGAGTCAGAAGTAAATACTGATTCATCATTTGTCGATGATTTGGGTGCTGATTCTCTTGATACTGTAGAGCTAGTAATGGCTTTGGAAGAAGAATTTGATCTTGAAATTGCTGATGAAGACGCTGAAAAAATTTCAACAGTTCAAGAAGCTGTAGATTACATAGTCGATAACTCCTAATATCTTAAATGCAACTTCCTCGAAGAGTTGTAGTTACTGGAATGGGATTAATTTCTCCCTTAGGTAACTCTGTTAATGAATCATGGTCTAATTGTATTCAAGGGTGCTCAGGCATCTCTGAGAATGTTGTTGATCTTGAAAACATTCCAGTTAAGGTTGGTGGAAGAATTCATAATTTTGATCCAAGTCAGTACATAGACTCTAAAGATATAAGACGCCTAGACACATTTGTTCAATATGGAGTATCTGCTGGTATTCAAGCCATAGAAGATGCCGGTTTAGATAAAAATGTTGACAACGATAGAGTTGGTTTAAACATAGGGTCGGGGATTGGAGGCTTAGATGGTATTGAAAAAAGTAAAGATATTCTTGAAAAGAAATCATTTAAGAGAGTATCTCCATTTTTTGTTCCTGGATCGATAATAAATATGACACCTGGATACTTAAGTATTATCAAAGGATATACAGGCCCAAACTTATCAATTGTAACTGCGTGCGCATCAAGCAATCATGCCATTGGAACTAGCGCAAGATTGATAGCCTATGGAGATGCAGATGTTATGGTTACAGGAGGTTCTGAAATGGCAACTACACCATTAGGGATTTCAGGTTTTCTTGCATCAAGAGCATTAAGTAAATCTAATGATCCTAAGACAGCAAGTAGACCATGGGATAAAGATCGTGATGGTTTTGTTTTGTCGGATGGAGCCGCAATTCTGGTATTAGAAGAATATGAGCATGCCAAAAAACGATCAGCAAACATATATGCAGAAGTTATTGGTTTCGGTATGAGTTCTGATGCATATCATATGACTGCACCATCAGAAGATGGAACCGGTGCTTCATTATCAATTTCTCGAGCTATATCAGATGCAGGTATTTCAACAAATGATATTGATTATATAAATGCTCATGCAACATCAACACCACTGGGTGATCTTGCAGAATGTAATGCTGTAAAATCTATTTTTGATTCACCTCCTCCAATTAGCTCAACTAAGTCTATGACTGGTCATACTTTGGGTGCGGCCGGAGCAGTAGAATCAATATTTTCAATTTTATCTATTGTTAATAATATTTCACCACCAACTATTAATTTAAATAATCCTGATCAAGGTTGTGATTTAGATTTCATTCCAAAAGAAGCTAGAGATATGAAAATAGATGTTTCTTTAAATAATTCATTTGGTTTTGGTGGAACTAATTCAACTCTCATTTTTAAGTCTATCTAATTGATAAAATATCTACCAAGACTAATCGCTGTTTTTCTCTTAGCATCATTTACTATCTTCGGTTCGTTAAAAAGCTTTTATAACAATAAAATAACTATTGAATCGTTCACATATGAAGTAAAACCCAACACTTCAATATTGGATTTATACAATGGTATATATGAATCTAATAATTTATTTGAAAAATTACTATTTTTACTTGGTATTTACTTATTCGATTTTAAGACTATTCAGGCGGGAGAATACTTAATAAATGATAGTCTTTTTAGAGTGCTTACTAGGATGAAACTTGGCGAAACCATTACTTATAAATTTGTTATAAGTGATGGGACGAATAAGTTTGATTTAAGTTCATATATTAATACCTTAAATCTTAATAATGATTGTGAAGATTTTTCATGCATTGATTTAATTAATGATTCAATTGAAGGCCTACTTTTACCCGATACATATTTTTATAAAAAGAATACAAATTTATCTTTACTACTTAAAAAATCATCATCTGAACTAAAAAGTTATGTAGACACCATTTGGAAAGATAAACCAATTGATAATCCTTTAAAGTCTAAGTATGAAGGAATCATCCTTGCTTCTATCATCGAAAAAGAATCATCAAGCTTAGAAGAAAAAATGAAAATTGGAGGAGTGTTTTTAAATAGACTTAAAATAAAAATGAGACTTCAGGCTGATCCAACAATAATTTATGGATTAATGCCAGATTTCAATGGAGATATTACAAAAAAGGATTTAAGGGATAAGAGTAATTTATATAATACCTATGTAATTAAAAGTCTTCCTCCAACACCCATCTCAATGCCAACAAAATCTTCACTTGATGCAGCAATAATGAATTCCCCAAATGAATATTTATTTTTTGTAGCTGATGGTGAGGGCAAACATATTTTTAGCAAAACTTACAATGAACATTTAGAATATGTAAATCTTTATCAAAAAAAATGAAAATTATTAGCTTTGAAGGTATTGAAGGAGTGGGGAAGTCTACGCAAATAGATTTACTTCATGAACATCTATTAGATTCAGGAAAAAGTGTGAAAAAGTTCCGTGAACCAGGATCTACTATTCCAAGTGAGAAAATAAGAAATATTTTACTTGATGCTAATCTTACTCTGACAAGCCAAACAGAGTTGTTGTTAATGTATGCAAGTAGGTCAGAGTTGGTGGCTAATGAGATCTTATCAAATGAATATGATTTTATTTTATTAGATAGATATTTCGATGCTTCAATGGCTTATCAAGGCTATGGAAGAAATCTTGACAAAGATTTTATTAACTCTTTAAAAGACTTTATAAATGCTCCTGATCCTGATTTAACAATTCTTTTAGACATTGATCCGATTAAAGGATTTGAGAGAAAGTTAGGTGACTCTATGGATAGAATTGAGTCATCAGGTTTGAAATTCTTCAATGACGTAAGGAATGGATACTTAGAATTAGCAAATCAATATTCCAGAATTAAATGCATAGACGCTGAAAAGGATGCCAAAACTATTAGTTTAGAAATTATAAATTTAGTTAAAAGTTTGTAATATGAAAAATTTTCCATGGATTGATAAAAAAATTTCCACAATTGATAAAACTAATCTATCTCATGCATTAATAATTGAGGGACAAGAGGGTGTGGGTAAGAACCAAATATGTAAGTATCTAATTAATGAGCTATTAGATGAAAAAAATAGTCAAAACTTAATAATAAATAATTCACATCCAGATTTATTTTGTATTAATAACGAAACACTTTTTTCTTATTTCAAAAGAGAGGATAAAAATAAACTTAAAAGTAATACCAAAAAAATTCCTGTAGGTTTTATTAGAGAAGCTATAGATTTTGTGATGTTAAAGTCCGGCCTAAGTAAGAATAAAATTTTATTTATTGATGGGGCTGAAAATTTAACAATTAATTCTCAAAATGCACTCTTAAAGACTCTAGAGGAACCACCGAAAAATACTTATATCATTATTCAATCAAATAGATTTAAGTGCCTAAATCAGACAATTTATAGTAGATGTCAAATAATAAATTTTAATAATATTCCACAAGATGAACTTATCCGTTGGACAGAGAATATTATTGAAAATAAGAATGATAAATCTGTTATACCAAGCTATATGAGTCCAAAAAAAGTATCACAGCTAATTGAGAATGGTTCGTTTGAAGATTTAAAAGTATTAAGAAATAATCTTGATACATTATTTAATGAGGGTATTGATGGTAAATTGATTAACGATGTTATTGATGTAAATATAGAATTTAGTGAAAAACTTAATTACATAATAGATTTTGCCTTGTCAATTTTAAAGAAAGGCTCCTCAAATATTCACCCCGTTAGGCTTTCAGATTTTATAGAGGAACTTTCAGATTTCAGAGAAGATTTATTTGAAATAAACTCTTTGAATCAAAGATATGCTCTTAATCATTTACTATTAAAAATACCAAGTAATTAATGAAATTTCTAATTTTTACAAAGTATAGATGCTCATATTGTGATCGAGCTAAAATATTAATTGAACAAAAAGGCTATGAGTATGAATCAATTAATATTGAAGAAGATAACAATATAGATCTTCTTCTTGAAAAGAATAAATATGCAAGAACAATGCCACAAATTTTTATTAATGATAAGCTTATTGGCGGTTATACAGATTTGGTTGATTATTTTAAGGAATAGATATGGCTCAATTTAATAATTTTCTAATTACTCTAGATGGATATCTAAGTGGTTCATGGTGGTTTCCAATATTGCTGGTTGGAACGGGTATATTTTTTACTGTTTATCTGGGTTTTCCCCAATTCAAGTTTTTTGGAAAAGCTTGGAAGTTAGTTTCTGGAAAAAGTCATAAAGATGATGCAGATGGAGAAACCTCTGGTTTTGAAGCATTAACTACAGCTATGTCAGGGGCTGTTGGAACAGGAAATATTGGCGGAGTTGCATTGGCAATATGGACAGGTGGTCCTGCTGCAATTTTCTGGATGTGGATCACAGCAATATTTGGTATGACCACTAAGTTTGTTGAAGTGACAATGGGTCATAAATATAGAACTAAACTTGATGATGGTTCTATATCAGGAGGGCCAATGTATTACATTGAGCATGCACTAAATATGAAATGGGCTGGAATTCTTTTTGCATTTCTTATGATGATCACTGCTATTGGTTCTGGAAATATGCCACAAATCAATAATATTGCTCTTGTAATGAGTACTGAGTTTTCAGTCCCTAAAATTTTAACTGGTCTATTCTTGGGCGCATTACTTTGGGTAATCATTATTGGTGGCATAAGAAGAATAGCCTCAGTGGCAAGTAAGATTATTCCAATTATGGGTTTAATATATTTTGGTGGAGCTTTAATAATTCTTATAGAAAATTATCAAAATATTATTCCATCATTTAATGCAATATTCGCTCAAGTATTTACTGGTTCAGCTGCTGTAGGTGGATTCTTGGGAGCAAGTTTTGCAATGAGTTTAAAATATGGTGTGGCAAGAGGCTTGTACTCAAATGAAGCTGGCCAGGGCTCATCACCAATTGCACATGCTTCATCAAAGAATACCTCAATTGATCAAGGGATCGTATCTATATTAGAACCTTTCATTGATACTATCGTTGTTTGTAGCGTAACTGCTCTCGTTATTTTATCTAGTGGTGTTTGGACAGAAAAATTTGATACCACTTTTTCAAAGACTGATATGGTAATCCTGGATGGTACTTTCAGTGATGAAGAAAATCCAGATGGATCATATGTATTTCCTGATCAAATGGTTAAATTAACAAATTACGTTCAATCATTAGATTCAGGTATAAATGAATTCTCAGGAGTTCTCGAGGTTAGAGATGGTAAATTAACAAAGTCAGATATTACAGTTTTACACTCAAGATCAATAGCTGAAGATATTATTGTCAGAGATGGAAACGGTCTTTACTCCGGAGAATTAAATATTTCAAAAGGAAAAATTTCAGAGACCGTAATAGTGGAAGGTAAATCTTTGGTCAGCTCAGCTGAACTGACTGCAAAAGCGTTTTCGCAAGGTACCTTTGGAGAATATGGTGGCAAATTGGTTGCAATTTCTTTACTTTTATTTGCTTTTTCTACCGCAATAACTTGGTGTTATTATGGAGATAGATCAACAGCATATATCTTTGGTGAAAGGGCAGTCTTTTGGTATAGAAACTTCTATGTTTTATGCTTCGTTTTAGCAGCAGTTATAGATACAACAATTGTTTGGAATATTGCATATGTGAGTGTAGCATTGGTTTCTATTCCTAACTTGATTGCTTTATTTTTTCTGAGAAAAGAGGTTAAGGAGCTTTCCAACGAATATAACTAATTGATGAATATTAGATTCATTTTTCTTATATTTTTAGTTTCTTCATGTGGGGGAGGTGGTTCATCTGCAATCTTGGTTCCACCTGAAGAACCTCCATCATCACCCTACCAAGCACATGTATGTGAAAATTATGATGGACCGATGGAAAATATTATATGGATAGATGATTTTATGGATCTCGTTTATACAAATAACTGGACAGCAATTATTGGAAATGGAGCTGAATATGGAATTCCAGGCTGGGGAAATAATGAGAGCCAATATTATACGGAGAGCCCAAACAATTCGAATATAATAAATGGTTGTTTAAGAATTACTCCGCTAAATGATTCTATAAATGGATTTAGCTATACATCAGCAAAACTGGTTACAGAAAACAAGGTTGATTTTACTCATCCAGGTAAAATTACAGTTCGTTTTAGATCTCCTCAAGGTGTAGGAATGTGGCCTGCTATTTGGATGATGCCATCAGAATCAATATATGGTGGGTGGCCAGCTAGCGGCGAAATAGATTTGGTTGAAATACGCGGAAATAATATGCAAGAAATTCTTTCAACAATTCACTTTGGTTCAGATCCATCAAATCACAAATTCCTCGGTGGATCACATACTTTAGCTCAATCTGAAAACCTTAACGAATTATTTCATGAACTCTCATTCACATGGGAAGAAAACTATATGAAATTTGTTTTGAATGAACAACATACTGTATTTGAGATCAATTCCAGTCAAATAGGTTTTGATGAAAATTATCCATTCAATGAGGTATTTTATTTGATAATAAATGTTGCAGTTGGTGGAAATTTTGTTGGTAACTATATTGATAATAACGATTTATGTTCCGTTGACGATATTATTAACTGTCCCGATAGCAAAAGATTTTTAATAGATTGGATAAAATATGAAACGCTTTAAAATTTAACATTTTAATTTTCTTGAAACTCACTTAAAATACCATAGCAATGTATTCCAAACTTTCGGTTTTTGTTATTTTACTCTTTGCCATATCTAGTTGCGGCGGAGGTGGAGGAGGTGGTGGTTCTTCAGAACCCTCAGTTCCAAGTGCAACAATTACATTATCTGTTTCAGATACCCAAGTGTATATTGGATCGACAGTTACATTAACTTGGTCAACAGCAAATGCAACATCATGCACTGCTTCAGGCTCATGGTCAGGCTCTAAAGCTTTATCAGGTTCTGAGTCAATTACTTTAAATACTGCTGGCGCTAATCCATTCACCTTAACATGTTCTAATTCTGCTGGGGTTTCTACATCAAGATCAGTATCAACAAATGTAATTGGAAATTCCCAGGGTGTTGTTACTGGGTCAAGTTACATTTCAAGTTCTAATGTTTTTTTAGATATAAATTCAAATTTTAATTTAGATGATAACGAGCCTTCCTCAACCTCAGACTCAACTGGTATCTTTGAATTACCTGATGATCCACAAGATATCATATCTCTTGGTGGAATTGATCCAAATACTTCCCTTAACTTTGAAAATTTAAGTTTATCTCATAAGGCTTCATCTAATTCCCCCAGAACTGTTTCTGCTTTAACGACTCTAGATTACCTAAACACAGGTACGCTGAGTATCAATTCTATGCTTAGTATTGACGATTCTATTGATATATATACTGTTGATCCTGTAGCAAATATTGGTGAAAGCTCTGCTTTAAACAAATATTTTGAAATTAACTCACAATTATTTTTAATAAGTTTTGCTTCACAAAAATATGTAAATGAGGTTAATTCTTCATCTATAAATTCTCAAACATTCTTTGAAATTTTAATTAGTAATTTGCAGTCAGTAATTGATTCAGGAATTACGTATCCAACGGATGATGGTCTTGATTTATCAGAATATATAGAAACCTCTGCATTTATAAGTGACTATGTAAATGATGTTGCTGTTGCTAATAGCTTATCTTCTTCAGAATCATTAGATTTATTTGCATCATCATTACAAGCAGTTGTAAAAAAAATATCAGTTCGAAATGATCAAACTGTTACAAATGCAATTATCAATTTTAGTAATGGTACATTTATTAATGACGTAATATCACTTGCTAATGAGACATATGACTCTGCAAGAATTCAAAGCTACTTAACAAATCTAAATTCTATCATTGCATCTGATCAAAATATTGATGAATCGTCACTTGAACAAACATTAGGTTTAGTTGATGACACTCTCGATCTTAATGAAGACGAAGATATTACTTTTTCACCTCTCTCAAATGACACAATTAGTTCGGGTAGTGATTACTATGGTCTAATCTTGACATTTACATCACCCTCAAATGGTGTTGTCAGATTAAATCAAGATAATTCTATGACATATACGCCAGATGAGAATTACTTTGGAACTGATTCTTTTATCTACAATGTAAATGTGGATGGATCTTCTTCAACTGCATCGGTGAATATAGATATTGCATCTGTAAATGATGTACCTACTTTTACGGATTTCGTATCAACATCTAGTATTGATGAGAATACTCTTGTTGTATTGACTGTATCCGTTGATGATATTGAAAATGATCCTATAGGTTTTTCTCTATCTGGAAGTGATGCTGATAAGTTATCTATATCGACATCGGGCCAAATTACATTTAACACTAATCCCGACTTTGAGAATCCAAATGACTCAAACACTGATAATCAATATGACATATCAGTTGAAGCATCAGATGGAACTGATTCAATTTCAGAAGAATTATCAATAACTATTCTGGATGTTGAAAACGAAGGAAATCCAATAATTGAGGGTTTGTCGTCGCAATCTTTTGATGAAAATGAAAATATTTCTATTTCATTTACTGTAACTGATCCTCAAAATGACACAATTACATATTCATTATCTGGTGTTGATAGTAATTTATTTTCACTTTCATTTGATGGATTAAATGCTTCACTAACATCTTCTTCAAAAGATTATGAGGATCCAGAGGATTCAGATGGAAACAACAGATATATTTTTAATGTTAATTTCAGTGATGACTTGAATACAACATCACAAGAAGTTGAAATTTCAGTTACAAATATAAATGATAATTCTCCAATCATAACTTCTGAGTCTTCGTTTACGGTTCCAGAAAATCAAACATCTATAGCAACAATTACTGCCTCTGATGCTGACAACGATGAATTATCGTTCTCACTCAGCGGAACGGATGCTGATTCAATCCAAATTACCTCATCAGGAGTTTTGAGCTTTAAATCAAATCCTGATTTTGAAAGTAAAAATAGTTATTCAATAAATGTAATCGCCAATGATGGTATTAATTCTACAAACCAGGCTGTTGTTATAAATATATCAAATGTAAATGAAGCCCCTGAATGGATTCTTGGGACTGTTGCATTTGAATACCAAGAAAATACCAATAACTCTGAAACCATAGATGTACCTCAAGATGTACTTGATCCAGATGGTGATCAGCTTACATTTAGTTTGACAGGAACAGATGCTTCGTCATTTGTAATTTCTGATAATACTATTTCCTACAATGGTACTCCAGATTATGAAAATCCAACTGATAGTGATCAAGATAATGTTTATAGCATAAATGTAATTGCAACTGATGGAGAGTTGTCAGCAACATCTCCTGAGTTTCAAGTTACTGTAATTAATTTAAATGATAATAACCCCGTATTCGTTGATTTATTGCTTGATGTAGAGGTAACTAATGGGCAATTAAATGTTTTTGATATTACTACTTCAGATGCTGACGGAGATGAGGTCTCAGTTAGTGTAATAGGAACCGATGCATCCCTTTTCACAATTTCTGATACGAATAATTTATCTTTTGTTACAGCTCCAGATTATTCAAATCCGTCAGATAGTGATGGTAATAATGTTTATGAGATCAATCTTCAAGCAACTGATGGTGAGCGTATAACGCAATCAGATAATATTAGTATCACTGTTCTTGAGGTAAACAATCCTCCGGTAATCAGCGGTTTAGAGTCATCATATACTTTATCTGAAAATATTGCCGAAATAGCAACATTTTCGGTCACAGATCCAGAAAATAATGAATTAACAATTGGTGTTAGCGGTGATGATTCATCAGGCTTTTCGATAGTTAGCAATTTATTATTCTTTGAGGGCGGTTTAAATTATGAGCTTCCTACTGATGGAGATGCAAATAATGTCTATGAAATATCTGTTTTTGCAGATGATGGATTTAATAGAACTACTCAAAGTGTTCAAATTACAGTTACAAATGTAGAGGAAGCACCTGAATTTAATATTCCAGAAGAAATATCTGTTGAGGAAAATACTAGATTAATAGCAAATATAAGTGTGACAGACCCTGAAAGTGATTCTTTTTCTTGGGAAATTACAGGCGGTGATGATGCTGGAATTCTCTCTTTAACCAATGTGTCTGGTGGCTCAGGAGATTTAAGATTCAATAATGTCCAAGGTGCTGATTATGAAGATCCTACTGATACAGACACTGATAATGTTTATCTTGTTCAGTTAACCGCTACTGAAGATAAAGTTGGTGGATTATCAAGAGTTTTAGATTTAAGGATTTCAGTTACAGATATCAAAGATACTTGGACAATTTCAGGAACATTATTATCAAATCCTTATACTTTAATTGATGGAGATGTTCCAGACATAGTTAGCTATCCTCCAGTTCCAAATAATGATATTGAGTCTTCTCAGTTAATTCTTAACCCTACAGATGTT
Organism: uncultured SAR86 cluster bacterium; assembly: GCA_902541365.1. Lineage (GTDB taxonomy): Bacteria > Pseudomonadota > Gammaproteobacteria > Magnimaribacterales > D2472 > CACNXK01. The sequence continues at coordinate 20,446 of CACBQK010000009.1, read as the reverse complement.
ATTGGTAGAATCGGAGATAATGTTGAAACAGTTGTTGTTTTAGATGATGATGGTAATTGTGTTGAAGATCCTGATAATCTTGGTTATTGTCTAACCGAAGAGGTATCAAATGTCGATCCCGAAGATTGGTATTCTTTCTCAGGAGCACCTAATTTATTACTTACACTCAGTGTAGAAGGTTTAATCTATGAAGAAGATGGAAGTTTTTATTGTTGTGAATATGACAGTATGGATATTGATCTTCTTATTTACAACGAAGATGGAACTCTCGGAGACTTTACATACACCTCCACATCAACTTCTACCTTTAAACAAATCGTAATACCGTCGACTGGTAATTATTATGCTGTAGTTAAATCTAATACAGGAACGTCTAAGTATGTTTTAACTTTGGGATCAAATATTTTTGGTGTATCTGCATTAAAAAATCCTCAAAATCATTTTGCTGGAAACAGATTTATTTCATACATACCATTTGGAAAAGATTTTAATACTGACGACTATATTCAGCCAAACTTCAATACTCAACTTAGTGGTTTAGATGCAAAGTTAGTAGAATCTAATAAAATTCTTCCAAAAGGACTAAGAGTTCTCAACTTTAATTTAAATGATGAATTTAATAAGATCTTTAAGGATGATTATTTAATTGAATCAAATAACATATCTCAAGTTAATTATCTAAAACATTGGAAACTGCTTCAACATTATAGAAAGCTATTTCCAAAACTTAATTTAGAACTTGATTTCAAAGAACAAGCACATTTTAGCACTGATCCATTATGGCCTTTTCAATGGGGATTAGCTCAAATAGGTCTCGATTCAGTTCTAACGACTATTGGTGGAGATGTAAAAGATGTTGCTGTTGCAGTCTTAGACTCTGGTTCTCCAGAAACAACTTCGTCAGCTTGGGCACAAGCTGCTTTTATAGACGGTGGTTTTGATTTTGTACCATTTAATAATGCTGGCGATGGTGATGGCTATGATTCCGATCCTACCGATTCTGAAGCAGCCGTGGATTCACATGGAACACATGTAGCAACCACTATATCAGCTTTAAATAATGGTTTAAGCATAAATGGTTTTGGTATACAAACTCTGCCTATTAGAGTCCTTGGTAGAGATGGTACTGGATTCAGAAGCGATATTGTTCAAGGACTTTTATATGCTGCTGGATTACCAAATGCAAGTAATACAGTTTATCAAGGATCCACTCCGGTAAAAGTAATTAATATGAGTTTAGGAAGCACTGGAGGATCCTGCGGTTCAACATATCAAAATGCTATAAATGATGTTTACAATAGAGGAATTACAATTGTTGCCTCTTCTGGTAATGAGGCCCAAGAGGCACCTGGTTTTTATGGTTATCCAGCTTCTTGTAATAATGTAATATCTGTTGCTGCAACTGACTTCCTTCAAAATAGGGCATATTATTCAACTTATAACGACCAAGTTGATATTGCTGCTCCTGGAGGAGATTTAACTGCAGACCTAACTGCAGATGGATATGGTGATGGGATCTTAGCATATGACACAAATGAAGACTTAAGTCTGCTTCAAGGAACTTCTATGGCATCACCCCATGCAGCTGGCGCAATAGCTATTTTACATGCGCTTGTTCCAACGCTTCAACCATTTCAGATAGAGGGACTTCTTGCAGATGGCCATTTAACTGATGATGTTGGTGAGGAAGGTAAAGATGACGAATTTGGATACGGAGCATTAAATCTTCAAAAGGCTGTTAACAGAATCATAAGTGATGAGGGTCTTGATTTTACTTATGCCACTATTGATACATCAACATTTAATATGGGTGTTGAGGTTAACGAATTTGATTTTATTGTTTCAAAAGTTGGTGATGGAGAACTTTCTGTATCTTCTCTGGTATCTGATATTTCTTCAGCCTTTAATATTACTGCATCTAATGTAGATTCTGAGGGTTTTGGAACTTATACTGTATCGCTTGATAGAACTCAAATACCTGACGGCCTTTATCAATCTAATCTTGCAGTAACTTTTAGTAATGAAAATACTACTAATATCTCTATTTCTTTCCAGGTAGGAGCAGACAGAGAGAGGATTTCGATACCTTCAATATATCTTCAATTGATCGATGAATTTGATGAATCAGTAGTCGGTGGCTTACTTTCAATGGATGATGGAGGAGTAAGCTTTTATACAGAAGTTTCTCCAGGTAATTATTTTTGGAGATTTAGTTCAGTAATAGATAGATTCATTATGGATCCAGCAGAATTTTTTAATTATTATCCAGATCTAAGTAGCTCAAATGAGTACTTTGTTCTTGGAGAAAATGATATTGAGAACAGCGTAGTTACACTTCGAGTTAATAAATCTACCGGCGCATTGTCAACTAAGACCCAAGTACCAAATCCTATAAGATCATTTAAAATTCAAGAGTTTAATCAAAACAGACTAAAAAAAATTAATTAATCGTTAAGAATATTCAATATAAATGAATAATCTAGTGCGGTTTCATTTAGTGACTCTAATCTGCCACTTTTACCACCATGTCCACCGACAAGATTAATATTTAAAAATACTGGATTGCCTGAAGTTGAAAATTCTCTTAATTTTGGAACATATTTAGCGGGCTCAAAGTATTGAACTTGTGAATCAAACAAACTTGTAGTTACCAAAACAGCTGGATAATTTAGTTTTTGAATATTGTCATAAGGAGAATATGTTTTCATGTAGAAATATTCATCTTTATTTCCTGGATTTCCCCATTCATCATATTCAAATGTTGTCAAAGGAATGGATTCGTCTGACATTGTTGTAAGAACATCAACAAACGGAACAGCACTTACAATTCCTGAATATAGCTCTGGTTCATAATTTATAACAGCTCCCATTAGAAGGCCACCAGCACTTCCTCCCATAGCAAAGATTTTATCTTTATGTCCGATATTATTTTCAGTAAGAAATTTTGTAGCATCTATAAAATCATAAAATGTATTATTTTTATTGAGCATTCGACCATCTTCATACCAATTTCTTCCCATATCAGCACCACCTCTTATTTGAGCAATAGCGAATATAAAACCTCGGTTTAAAAGGGGGGCAATAGTTGATCGAAAACCTGAATCCATATTTATTCCATATGATCCATAACCGTAAATTAACATAGGTGCATTTTTAAGATCTAAATCTTTTTTATAAACAATTGAAACGGGCACATCAGTACCATCTCTTACAATTGTCTTGATTCTCTTTATTTCATAATCAGTATCTATAAAGTTATTGACTTGTTTTTTCCATATGACGTTATTGGTATTGTCATACAAATCATATTTTAATATTTGAGGAGAGGTTTTTAATGACGAGTAAGAATATCTAAAAAAACTTGAATTAAAATCATTGTTATAAACTAGACCCAGATCATATACCTCATCTTTCATATCGATTTGATTAAGGGAATTATTAGTGAAGTTAAAGACTTCAATAATTGGTATGCCATCATATCTAGATTGAATAACTATAAATTCATTAAAAGTTAACATATCCTCAATATAATGAGTGTCACGAACTTCAATAACTTCTTCCCATTTATTGATATTTTGAAAACCATCTTTTTTTAAGCGCATTACTTTAAAGTTTTTGGCGTCATCGAAGTTTGAAAGGGCATAGAAATAATCACCACCATCTTCAATTGAATAAAGATGATTCTCTGACCTCTTTAAAACCAATTCAAGATTTCCTAGAGGATTAGCTTTATCTAGCAGCCATACTTCACTTGAATCTGTTTTTTCTATGTAAATATAAATATATTTTTTTGTTCTTGATTCTGATAGCCAAATATTAAATTCATTGTCATCTTCTTTATAAATTAATTTATCCTCAGATTGATTGGTGCCTAATTGATGAACATATATTTGATTTTGTATCAGCGTCTCTTCATCTTTTTTTGCATACACAATATATTTCGAATCATTAGACCATATAGCATTAGGTGATACTTTAATTATCTCATCATCGAGTAGTTTATTTTTATGTAAATCTTTTATTCGTAATGTGTATTCTCGTCTTCCAGTGAAATCTTCTCCGTACATCAATAAGTTCTCATCTGGAGATATATTTAAGCCTGCAACACTATAAAACTCGTGTCCTCTAGCTTCATTATTTGCATCAAGAAGCACCTCCTCATTTGCATTATTTCGAAAGTAGGTTGAATATTGTTGATCAGCCTTTATCCTACTGTAGTAAAAATATGACCCATCCTTTACCCGCAACGTTTCTTCTTCGGCCGGAATCATTTTTTTTAATTCATTAAAAATTTCACTTTGATAGTCAACGCGCTCCTCTCTCCATTTTTTAAAATATTCATTTTCTGATTCTAGATAGCTAATCAATTCCTGATCCGATCTTGAATCATCTCTCATCCAATAGTAATTATCTATTCTTATGTCGCCATGTGCCTCAAGTTCGTATGGGATTTTTTTTGGATTTGGAGGTGTGTTTGATGTCATAGGTATACAGCCCGATAAAATAATTGTAGATAATAAAATATTTAAATATTTATTCATATAGGAAATTACAAAGAATACTATCATGGTTATAGTATTTCTGATTATTAGATTTAATCCTTTTAATAGAAAAATACCTATTACCAATCTTTTCTTATTTTTTAAAAAACAGTTAAAATCTATTTTTTATTTCATTAAAGTATGAAAAATAATATAGAAATTACTAATTCCGCAGAAGTTTACTTAAAAAAACTTATCGATGGTAAAGATGAAGACAACCTTGGTATAAGAATCTTCATAGATAGACCGGGCACACCAAAAGCTGAAACATGCCTAGCTTTTTGTAATATAGATGAGGTTTCAAAAGATGACGAGGTAATGTACCTTGAATTAATAGATGTTTATATTGATTCAAAAAGTATAGATTTTCTTAAAGATGCAATTGTAAATTTCGATGAAGATAATTTTGATGGTCAGTTAACTATTAAAGCACCCAATGCCAAAATGCCTAATATTGGTGAAAATAGTACAATCGAAGACAAGATTAATTTTATTTTATATAACGAAATCAATCCGATGCTTGCATCGCATGGTGGTGAAGTATCTCTGGTTGAATTTACTGAGGATTCAGATGTAATTCTTCAATTTGGTGGCGGTTGTCAGGGATGCGGAATGATTGATGTGACCCTAAAAGACGGCATAGAAACTACTTTAATAGAACAAATCCCAGAGATAAGATCTGTCAAGGATATTACCGATCATTCTATTGATGAAAACGCCTATTATCCTCAAGAACAAGAGTCTTAAGTTTTATCAATTTTTATAATAAGCCCCATACTTGGATGGTCAAAATAATTTATTTCAGAATTATTTACTCTTCTATCTTCATCAATAAACTCAGTTATAGTTTCATCATCATCCAATTTACCTAAGAATGCCTTGAGATTTAAATGAAGATATCTCGATTCATAAATATTCAAATATAAACTTAGATTGTTTTCCTGATTATAGTGGTAGGTATATTCATCTTTTCCACTTAGTGGTTGATACCAAGAGAGTGAATCTAAAATTTCGATATTTTCCCTCCATTTTAATCTACCTATTAGGAAATTAAGATTTTCTAAATCTAAATATTCATATAATTCAAAATATTTCTTTGTTTCAATTTCATCAATAGAGTTAGTATTATCTTCAATTGTTTCAATTTCTATATCCAAAAGATCTGAGGATATAAGGGCATTGTCTATAAATTTTTCTGGTATTAGTATTATTTCATTTTCTTTCAACTTCTTTATTACAGGTGGTAAAAAATCTAACTTATTACTAAATTTTTCATCTACTGTTACGTCATTAAACTTAATTATTATGACTTCAACTTTAAAGATATCCTCTGCTTCTATTGTATTAATGAAGAATGAGAGAAAAATAAGTATTTTATGCAAATTTTTGAACAACATTATCTACTAAATTTAACACATCTTGGTCATTAAAATTTATCCACAGCTCGCCATTTCTTTTGATTTCATATATTTCAGGATTTTCATTAGTAACGCTCAATATTTTTGATAATGTTTTGTCTTTTAAAGTCTTACTAAAATTAAATTTTAAATATTTAGATGATTGAACAATTTTTGTAATTTCTAAAGATTTAGCCTTAATGCTAATTTCAGTAATTTTAAATAGATTTGTTAGTTCAACAGGGTGTTTTCCGCATCTGTCCAATAAATCAATTTTAATTTCACTTAAAGTTTTAGAATCAGCGCCTGAAAGTTTTCTATAAATTTTTAGTCTCTCTGTAGGAGAGGGTAAGTAATATTCAGGGATGAGGCTAGTAACAGAAACTTTTATCTCACATGATGGATTTATTTCTATATGGTCATTGTTTAAGGCTGTTTTGAGCATAGACATATATAGTGACATTCCAATAGTATCAATGTGACCTGATTGTTTTACACCTAGTATTTCACCAGCTCCTCTAATCTCTAAGTCTTCATTGGCTATATTAAAACCAGATCCAAGATGCGAGTGTTTAACAAAACTTTGTAACCTAGATTTAGATTTATTATTTATATCAGATGATGGTATGAGAACGTAGCAATAGCCTTGTTTAGAAGATCTTCCAATTCGTCCTCTGAGCTGATGAAGCTGTGATAAACCAAAATTTTGCGCATTATTAATAATAATAGTATTTGCTTCTGGTATATCTAATCCCATTTCAACAATTGTTGTGCATATCAAGACATTAATTTTTCTTTTTCTAAAATCATTTAAACGTTTATCAATAAGTTTTTTATTTAAACTTGCATGAACAATATCAATCTTTTGGTTTGGTACAAGATTTTCGAGGCTATTTTTAAGATTATCCATTTTTTGAATATCATTTTCTATGACAAAGGTGCATCCATTCCTGTTAAATTCCCTTGAAAGAGATTCTTTTATAATAGTATTGTTTGAAACTTCTAAAAAAGTCTTTATTGAAAGTCTTCTGGGCGGAGGTGTAGATAAAAAAGAAAAATCTTTTAACCCTGAAAATGCCATGTTCATAGTTTTTGGTATCGGTGTTGCAGACATAAATAGTATATGAGTAGAAATTTGTTTATTCTTTATTAAATTTTTTTGTTTGGCACCAAATCTGTGCTCTTCATCAACTACTAAAAGTCCAACATTTTCAAATGATAAATCTTCATTAAACAATGCATGAGTTCCAATCAATATGTCAATTTTCTTATCATTGAAATCTTTATAAAGTTTTTCCTTAACTTTAAGAGATGTATTTCTCGATAGTTTATTGATTGTAATAGGAAAATTTTTAAACCTTTCAGAAAAGGATTCAAAATGTTGGTCAGTTAGAATAGTGCTTGGACTCAAAACAATTGTTTGTTTATTTGATAGAGCTGAAATAAATGATGCCCTCATTGCAATCTCTGTTTTACCAAAACCAACATCTCCACAGAGCAATCTATTCATAGGCTTAACTAATGAAAGATCTTTTCTAATATCTCTTGATACAACTTCTTGATCTTTAGTATCACTGAACGGGAAGTCATTAATAAATGATGAGTATTCATCATCAGAAACTTTCATAGCAGGCGATGTTGCTTTTAATCTATCAGATTCTACTTTTAAAATTTCTGAAGCATGATCAAATATTCTTGCTTTTGCTTTCTCTTTTTTGGATGACCAATTTGCATTTGATAGTGAGTCAAGAATCGCATCATCTGCATTTTTATGAAACTTTGACAATAAATTAAAGTTAAAAGTTGGAACGTAAAGCAACTCATTGTCTTTGTATCTTATGCACAAATATTCATTTTTTTTACTCGAGGCTTTAATTGTTTTCAAACCTTCAAATATACCTAAACCATAGTCCTCGTGAATAACTAAATCATTAATATTCAAAGAATTATCATAAATTAGATAGTCATTCCCTTTATTTTTAGTCTCTTTAAATTCTTTATATTTAGATTTATCTTCATAAGTTTTGTGCTTAGAAATAATTTTTATAGGATTTTCTTCACGAATGTTATTTACAGGATCAAAGAAAAGTCTTTCCGGTGAAATTAACTCTCTTGTTCCATTATTTTCATCAGTAAAGCGTTCAATAATAAATTTACTGTAATCCATAACATTTGAGGTACTAGTTATGTAAGTTGAATCACATTTAACAAGTTCAAAGAAATTTATAGGATTATTAATTAGTATTGATAAATAGTTTTCATAACCTTCTGGAAGTTTATTTTTTGCAATTTGTTTGAAAAAATTAGAATCTCTTTCATCAATAAGTGGGAATTCATCTCTCCATTTGTCTTTAAATTCATTTATGATTTCCTCATTTAAAGGTATTTCGTAACCTGAATTTAATTTAAATGATTTAATTTCATTTATTGATCTTTGAGTTTTAATATTAAATTCTCTTACAGATTCAATACAATCACCAAAAAAATCAAGACGCATTGGATTTTTATATCTACTTGAATTTATATCTACAATTCCACCTCTGTGTGAGTATTCATTTAAGCTTGAAACTCTATCTACTTTTTTATAATTTAATGATTCTAGAATTTCTTTTATTTCACTGATTGATATTTTCTCATTAGTTTTAAATTCTTTAAGTGACTTGTAAAAGTTATGATGTGGATAGTATTCAAATAGATTTTTTAAAGACGATATTATTAACTGAGCATCATAAACATTTTTAATTTCATCAAAACGTTTTTTTATGACATCGTCTGGTGTTGAAAAGTGATCATAGGGTAGAATTTCTCTATCATAAAATCTAACTATCTTTTTTTCATTCACGAAATCAATTAATTCGTCGTAAACATCTTCAATTTCTAAATTTGACGAGCAAATTATCAATATTTTGCTATTTTTTTCTAAAGAGCTTTTAATGGATTTAAAGGTTTCTTTGTTCTGTTTTTTCAATCTAGTGTCTTGTATAATAAGCACACATTATAAGTAACTATTTATAGGAAATATATTATGGAATTAAGCTTTTCTTCAAAGGACTTAGAATTCAGAGATGAGGTTAGAGACTTTTTAGCAAATGAATACCCAAAACATGTTAAAGAGAAAATAGAAAATGGTGAGCCATTAACGAAAGATGATGTAGTTGACTGGCACAAATCCCTTTCTGCAAAGGGCTGGATGGGCTTTAATTGGCCAGTAGAATACGGTGGCACTGGTTGGTCGCCAGCTCAAATCTATATTTTCCAAAATGAGCTTGGACTTGCAGGATGCCCGCCACTTATTCCCTTTGGTGTAAGTATGGTTGGTCCTGTTATCTATACATTTGGAAATCAGGAGCAAAAAGATAGATTCTTACCAGATATACTTAATTTTGATACATGGTGGTGTCAGGGTTATTCTGAGCCTGGATCTGGTTCAGATTTAGCTTCATTAAAAACAAAAGCAGAACTCATTAATGAAGATGGAAAGGATTATTACATTATCAATGGCTCAAAAACATGGACCACACTTGCACAAAATGCTGATTGGATCTTTTGCTTAGTAAGAACTGATTCTTCTGGAAAGAAACAAGAAGGTATTTCATTTTTATTAATCGACATGAAGTCTCCTGGTATTGAAGTTAAACCAATCATCACAATTGATGGTGATCACGAAGTTAATTCAGTATTTTTTACTGATGTTAAAGTGCCTGCTGAAAACCTTATAGGAGAAGAGGGTAAAGGTTGGACATATGCAAAATTCCTTTTAGCTCATGAGCGTTTTGGTATTGCGGGTGTTGGCGCTTCTAAAAGACAACTTGAAAGACTTAAAGAAATTTCTAAAGATTTAGGAGATGATGATCTCATTGCTAAAGTCTCACAGTTAGAAATTGATATTATGGCTCTAGAGTTTACAGAACTTAGACTTCTTTCAGCTTTAGAAGGTGGAGGAAATCCTGGAGCTGAGTCTTCTATATTGAAAATTAAAGGAACAGAGATTCAACAACGTCTGACAGAATTATATGTAGAAGCTGCAGGAGAATTTGCAATTCCTTATGGAGGACCTGATGGCTATGGATCAAATGTTAAGCCAAATGGACCAGAGTACACCAATGATGCTTTATCAAAATATTTAAATATGAGAAAAGTAACAATATATGGTGGCAGTAATGAAATTCAAAAGAATATTATTTCTAAGTTTGTACTGGGAGTCTAATGAATCTAAATTTCTCCGACGAACAAAACCTTCTAAGAGAGCAAATTCAGAAGTTTTGTAATTCTGACTATGATTTTTATGATAGAGAGAATTTCATTGGTACTGAATCTGGCTTTGATCCTGAAAAATGGAAACTTTTTGCAGAACAAGGCTGGCTTGCTATGCCATTTTCAAGTGAATCTGGGGGTTTTGATTTTGGACCTATAGAGTTATCTATACTTTTTGAAGAATTTGGTAAATTCCTAGTATTAGAACCATATCTTAGTAATGTTGTTCTTTCTGGATATATTCTTGACAATTCTTCGTTTGATAAAAAAAATGACTTTATTGCAAAACTTATCTCAGGTGAAGAACAGATATCTTTTGCATATATGGAACAAAACAGAAACTATGATTTTAAGAACATTACATGTCTTCTAGATGGTACTGATTCTCTAACATTAAATGGAACTAAAAACCTTGTTTTAAATGGTTCAAATGCCGATCACTTTCTTGTTACGGTTAATCATAATGAAGTGACTACAATAGTTCTTGTAAGTAAAGATACTGATGGATTATCAATCAATAACTTTAAAACTGTTGATGATAGACGTATATCTCAGCTCAATTTTGAAAATGTTGGAATTAATGCTGATCAAATAGTTGCAACCGGTGAGGAGGCAGAACAATTGATAAAAGATGCAATAAATTATGGAACCTTATGTGTATCAGCAGAGGCTGTTGGATGCATGGAATCTTGTTACCTTAAAACTGTTGAATACACAAAAAGTAGAGAACAATTCGGTCAACCAATAAGTAACTTTCAAGTCTTACAACATAAAATGGTTGATATGTTTATAGAGGCTGAACTTTGCAAATCCCTTTTATATAAATCTATGATAGATATGCATGAAAATAATGATTCCAAATATAGATCAGTTTCTGCCCTAAAATCTCAGGTTGGTTCATCGGGGAAGAAAGTAGGTGAGGATGCAGTTCAACTTCACGGAGGTATGGGTGTTAGTGAAGAAATGTCCATAGGCCATTATTTGAAGAGATTTATTTCAATTGATTCACAGTTTGGTAATTCACATTTCCACTTGAAAAAATTTAACAATTCCTAATGACTGATCTCACAAAAAATCCAGATCTCAGGTTAAGAGACAAACCAGATGATTTTTTTGGTGACTGGAAATGGCGTGAGGGTTTAGCAGAATTAATGGTTCCTATAATAGGAAGACTTTATAGAAATGGTGTAAATGTACTTATGTACGGACATTCATTAATAAATCAGTCCCCTATTGAAATAATGAAATCACATAGATTTATAAGAAGAGTTGAAGATACTGAGATTTCTGAACTCGAGACTTATCCCTTTTTGCAAAGAATTGAACTCCAGGATATTAAGGATTGTGAAATTGATCTTGGTGAGATAGTAGTAGATTTTATGAAAGAAAATAAATCTCTAGATGATTCACAAATTGATTCTCACATTAAAACATTCGTTTTAGATCCACTAGATAAAGTTAATCAGCAAAGACCTTCAAAACCACAGGACGTAGTTTTGTATGGATTTGGTCGAATAGGAAGATTAGTTTCACGCATTATGGCTCAAATGACAGGTCCAGGAAATTATTACAGGCTTAGAGCAATTGTCGTGAGAAAAGGATCAGATACGAACGATCTACTTAAGCGAGCAAGTTTGTTGAGACGTGATTCTGTCCACGGCTCATTCCACGGAACGATTAGAGTTGATAATGAAACGGAAACTTTAGTAATAAATGGCAATCCTGTAAAAATCATCTATGCAAATGGACCCAATGATTTTAATTATTCTGATTATGACATAGACAATCCAATTGTTATTGATAATACAGGTATTTGGAGAGAGGAGAAAGATTTATCTCTTCATCTAGAGTCAGGTGCTAGTAAAGTTGTTTTAACTGCTCCAGGTAAGGGTCAAATAAAGAATATTGTTAACGGTATCAATAACGACATATTAAATGAATCTGATAATGTAATCTCAGCTGCTTCTTGCACAACTAATGCAATTGTTCCTGTTTTAGATATTCTAAATAAAGAATACGCAATAACATCAGGACATATCGAAACTGTTCATGCTTATACAAATGATCAAAATCTAATCGACAATTATCATAAGAAAGATAGAAGAGGAAGAAGTGCCGCTTTAAATATGGTCATTACATCTACAGGAGCAGTAAAAGCAGTTTCTAAAGCATTACCTGAACTCGATGGAAAATTAACTGGTAATGCCATCAGAGTCCCGACTCCAAATGTAAGCTTGGCTGTAATGTCATTAACAGTTGAGAAGAACGATCTAAACAAAGAGGATGTAAATGAATTTCTCAGAAAGACAGCCTTTAATTCTAAATATAGAGAAATTGTTGGTTTTGTTAACTCCACTGAGATTGTCTCTTCTGACTTTTACTCAAGCCCTTTTGCTTCTGTAATTGATTCACAAGCAACTATAGTTTCTGACAATAAAATTACTTTATATTGTTGGTATGACAATGAGTATGGTTATTCAGTCCAAGTTGTTAATTTAGTTAAAAATATTGCTGGCATAAATCTTATTAGATTGCCCGTAAAGGTTTGATATTAATAGTATATAGAGGCTTAAAATACTATAATTCAAACGTTTTTTTAAGATAGGAAGTTGAAAAGTTGTATCACTTAAAAAAAGGCTTAAATATACCTATTTCAGGGTCACCTGAGGGCACTGTCTCCGACTCAACAAAAATATCTCATGTTGGCATTCTTGGACCGGATTATATTGGCATGAAACCAACAATGATGGTTGAAATTGGTGACGAGGTAAAAATTGGTTCAGCTTTATTCGAGGATAAAAAAAATCCTGGTGTATTTTTTACGTCTCCAGCAGGAGGATTAATAAAATCTATTAATAGAGGTGAAAAGAGACGTTTTATTAGTATAGAGATTGAGATTGCAGAGCAAGAGGATCAAGTTGAAATTTTAAATAATGATAATGAGATTCTTAGAAATCTATCAAAATACGGAGTCATTAATAATTTTAGAACAAGACCGTTTAACAAAACACCAAAACCAAGCGACATCCCTGATGATATATTTGTAAATATTTGTGACACAAACCCCTTATCGGTTGATCCATATATTTATCTTCGACATGAAATAGATTTATTTAATAGATCATTAATTAAATTGAAGGAAATTTTTAATTGTAATATTCACGTTTGCTATCAAAATAATGACTTTAATAATTTTGTAGATGGTATAAATTACTATAATTTTAATGGCCCTCATCCTGCTGGTCTATCAGGCACACACATTCATTTTATAAAACCTGTAGATATAAACTCTAAGTGTTGGTATACAGATGGACAGGGTATTTTATCTTTTGGTGACTTTACTCTAAATAATAAGATAAGAACCTCTAAATATGTATCTATTGGAGGGCCATCAATTATTGAACCAAAAATTGTTAAAGCTAGAATTGGATCAGATTGCAGGGAACTTGTTGCAGGTAATTTAAAAGATAATTCTCGATTAATATCTGGATCTGTTCTAAATGGATATGAAATTACTGATTCATTAACATTTTTAGGCTTTTATCATAATCAGATTTCAGCTATTTCAGATGAAGTACCTGATACTTTTCTTAATTGGCTAATGCCAGGATCAAAACTGCATTCCAAGCTTGGTGCCTTTATATCAAGCTGGATAAAACCTGATGAGTTTGAGTTCAATACTGCTCTCAATGGTAGTAATAGAGGAATAGTGCCTGTTGCAGCGTATGAGGAGGTTATGCCATTAAATATAATGTCACTCCAGTTATTAAAATCTATTGTTGTAAAAGATATCGAAAATGCTATAAAACTTGGTGTACTAGAGTTGGCTCCTGAAGATTTATCCCTATGTAGTTATGTATGTCCTAGCAAATATGATTACTGCTCAATTTTAGATGAAAACTTAGAATTAATTTATAAAGAATTACAATGAAATTTCTTAGAAATCTTTTTGATGATGCAAAACCTTCTTTTTCGAAAGGCGGTACGGCTGAAAAATATTTTCCAATTTATGACATCTTCGAAAATTTATTTTTTCTTTCCAGAAATAAAACTAAAAATCCAATTCATATAAGAGATGCTCTAGATATTCAACGAATGATGGTCATAGTTTGGCTATCAACCTTTCCAGCAATGTTTTTCGGTATGTATAATATTGGAAATCAGTCTCTTGAATATTTAGCACTTATAGATACACCTAATACTGGTGATTGGCACCATTATCTTGTAAATATTTTTGGCTATGAGCCAAATAGTTTTATAAATAAAATGTGGTTTGGTGCAGTTTATTTTATCCCTATTTATGCAACAACATTTATAGTTGGTATATCTTGGGAAATTTTATTTGCAATAATTAGAAAACATGAGGTTAATGAAGGTTTTTTTGTATCTTCAGTTCTGTTTGCTTTAAGTTGTCCACCAGATCTTCCTCTATGGCAAGCTGCACTAGGTATAACATTTGGAATCGTTATTGGAAAAGAGATTTTTGGTGGAACTGGTAAAAACTTCCTCAATCCAGCTCTAACTGGAAGAGCTTTCCTTTATTTTGCTTATCCTTCTGATCTTTCAGGGGATAAAGTTTGGATTTCTGGACTAGGAGATCAAATGATTATTCCTCAAGGCTACTCTGGTGCTACACCTCTTGGTGTGGCTGCTGAAACAGGCGTACCTGGTTTGACAAACAAATTTAGTTGGTTTGATGCTTTTGCTGGAAACATTCCAGGTTCGATAGGGGAGACATCTATTATCGCAATCTTAATTGCTGCAGTAATTCTGTTGATGACAAGAATTGCCTCCTACAGGATTATGCTAGGAACACTTTTAGGGATGTTTGTTACAAGTTCACTATTCAATATTATTGGTTCAGAAACTAATCCGATGTTCAATGTTCCATTTTACTGGCATCTTGTTATAGGTAGTTTTGCATTTGGTTTAGTTTTTATGGCTACCGAACCAGTTTCAGGTTCAGGAACCAACAAAGGTAGATGGATTTATGGAATAGTAATAGGAGTTACAGTAGTTCTCATACGTGTTGTTAATCCAGCATTTCCTGAAGGAATGATGCTTGCTATACTCTTTGCTAACCTACTAGCACCTGTTATAGATCATTTAGTTGTAAATAATAATATTCAAAAAAAACTTAAATACAGAGAAGCATTATGAATGAAACAATTATTAAGACTTTAAGTGTAACTCTTGGAGTTTGCTTGCTTTGTTCGCTATTTGTTTCTTTTACTGCTGTATCACTAAGAGATCAACAAAATATAAATAAACTTAATGATAAAAGAATTAAGATTCTTGAAGCTGCAAACATTTATGATGAATCAATGTCAGTTGAAGATCAATTCAAAAACCTTGAGATTCGTTTTTTAGATTTTGATACAGGTGAAACATATAAAGAGTATAAAGATTTTGATATTGATAAATATGATCAACTGCAATCATTGAGATTCTCAGATCAATCTAAACCGGTTCCAGCTGATAAAGATATTGCAATTATTAAAAATAGAGAAAATATTGGAAAAATTTATTTTTCAACTAAAGATAATGAAATAGATAAATTAATTCTTCCAATTCGTGGCTATGGTTTGTGGGGAACTCTTTATGGTTACATTGCTATAGAAAATGATTTTAATACTGTTGTGGGTATTGAATTTTATGAACATAAAGAAACACCAGGTCTTGGTGGAGAGGTCGATAATCCTAACTGGAAAAATATTTGGGTTGGCAAAGAGATCTATCAGTCTGGAGATGTAAAACTACAAGTAATAAAAGGTGCTGTTGATAAGAATATGAATGATTCTAAATATATGGTTGATGGTCTTTCTGGAGCAACTCTGACAAGTAGGGGTGTTTCCAATATGATTGAATACTGGTTTAGTGATTCAGGTTATTTAAAACTTTTAGAAAATTTTGATTATGAGTCTTAAGCAATATAGAGAAGTACTAGTAAATCCTCTAATCAAGGAGAATCCAATAACGCTGCAAATCTTAGGAATTTGCTCAGCTTTAGCAGTAACAAGCAATTTAAATGTCACATTGATAATGTGCATTGCTTTAACATCTGTTGTCTCACTTTCTAATCTATTTATTTCAATTATTAGAAACTATATACCATCATCTGTCCGTATTATTGTTCAAATGACCATTATTGCCACTTTGGTTATTTTGGTTGATGAACTTCTTAAGGCTTATGACTATGAAACAAGTAAAAAACTATCAGTATTTGTTGGCCTAATTATTACTAATTGTATTGTAATGGGTAGAGCAGAAGCTTTTGCAATGAAAGAAAAACCTTTTGTAAGTTTCTTAGATGGTCTTGGTAATGGTATCGGATACAGTTTAATACTTATTGGTGTTGCATTTATTCGTGAGCTTTTTGGTGCAGGAACTTTGTTTGGTATTCCAATTTTTGGTGATTGGTACCCAACTAATAATCTCCTACTGCTTCCTCCGAGTTCATTTATTATTATTGGTTTATTTATTTGGTTAATTAGAGGATATAACAATGATCAGATTGAAGAGGATGATTTTGACTTATCAAAACATTCCGTTGCACCAAATTTAAACAAAAAAGAGTTAAATGTTTGAACATTATCTAAATATATTCATCAATACTGTCTTTATTGAAAATATAGCCTTATCTTTGTTTTTAGGCATGTGTACTTTTTTAGCTATATCAAAAAAAATTGATGCAGCTTTTGGTTTAGGTATAGCCGTTATAGTAGTCTGTGCTATCACAGTACCTTTAAATAACTTAATTTATAACTATGTATTAAGAGAGGGTGCTCTTACTTGGGCTGGCCTCCCAAATACAAATTTAGAGTTTGTAGAACTAATAAGTTATATTGGCGTGATTGCTGCTGCAGTTCAAATTTTAGAAATGTTTTTAGATAAATATATACCAGCTTTATACAACGCCCTTGGCGTATTCTTACCATTAATCACAGTTAACTGTGCAATATTAGGTGCGTCTTTATTTATGGTAGAAAAAGATTTAATGTTCACTGAAAGTATTGCTTACGGTCTGGGTGCAGGTGTTGGTTGGGCAATGGCAATTGTGATACTTGCAGGAATTAGAGAAAAATTAAAGTATTCAGATATTCCTGAAGGTCTAAAAGGTCTTGGCATGACTTTTATTATCGTTGGTTTAATGAGCTTTGGTTTTATGTCATTTGGTGGAATATCTTTATAGGAGATTTTAAATGGATTTAGTATTAGGAGTTGTTTCATTTACAGGTATAGTTTTACTGCTTGTAGTTGTAATTCTTCTTGCAAGAAGTCAATTAGTTGCTTCAGGGAATGTTTCAATAACAATCAATGGTGATGAAGAAAATAAACTTGAAGTACAAACAGGATCAAAACTATTACAAACATTAGCAGATAACAAAATTTTCCTTTCTTCTGCATGTGGAGGTGGTGGAACATGTAGTCAATGCAAATGCCAAATTCTTGAAGGCGGAGGTTCAATACTCCCAACTGAGGAAAGTCATTTTAATGCAAAAGAAAAGAATGATGGTTGGAGATTATCTTGTCAGGTTGCTGTTAAAAATGATCTAAAAATAACAGTGCCAGATGATGTTTTTGGAGTAAAAGAGTGGGAATGTGAGGTAGTTTCCAATGAAAATGTTGCAACTTTTATAAAAGAGTTAATTTTAAAATTACCCGAAGGTGAAAATGTGGACTTTAAAGCTGGTGGATATGTCCAACTTGAGGCTCCTGAATATAAAATAGATTATAAGGATTTTGATATTGAAAAAGAATATCATGAAGATTGGGATAGATTTAAGATTTGGGATAATAAGGCTGTTAATAACGAACCAGTTATAAGAGCCTACTCAATGGCAAATTATCCTGAAGAAAAAGGAGTCCTTAAATTTAATATTAGAATAGCTTCACCACCGCCTGGCAGTGATTTTCCTCCAGGTTTGATGTCATCATGGGTTTTTAACTTGAAACCTGGAGATAAAGTTAAGGTATTTGGCCCGTTTGGTGAATTCTTTGCAAAAGAAACTCCTAATGAAATGGTATTTGTTGGTGGTGGTGCGGGTATGGCTCCGATGAGAGCTCATATTTTTGACCAACTTCTTCGAATCAATACTGATAGAAAAATAACATTTTGGTATGGAGCAAGAAGCTTAAAAGAGATGTTCTATGTTGATGAGTTTGATAAATTAGATAATGATAATGATAATTTTTCATGGCATGTAGCTCTTTCAGATCCTTTACCTGAAGATAATTGGAGTGGTGATACAGGATTTATTCATCAGGTTTTATTTGATAACTATTTAAAAAATCACCCAGCACCTGAAGATTGTGAATACTACTTGTGCGGCCCACCAATGATGAACAAAGCTGTTATTGATATGCTATTAGATCTAGGTGTTGAAAGAGAAAATATCGCACTAGATGATTTTGGTGGTTAATTATTATTACAAGACCAAATGTTTCTAAGTTTATAGCCCTTATAGTTGGTTTAGTCTGCGTTTATTTTGCTTATGATTATAACCAAAAGAATAATTATATTTATCAAGGAAAAATCTATGGAACTTATTGGAAGATATCTTCTAAAGAATTTATTAATCAACAGTATATTGATGAAATTGAAGATATTCTTAATAAGATTGATTTAATTGCATCAAACTATAAGCAAAACTCTGAAGTTAATAAGTTAAATTTTTATGATATCAATAAAGAGTTTTTTCTTTCTGACGAATTGTATGAAATTATTAAGATAGCATTAGATGTATCTGATAAAACAAATGGTGTATATGACATTACAGTCGGTTCAGTTGTAAATAATCTTGGTTTTGGGCCCAACTTATTTCTTAATAACCAGTATGTTTTTGAATCCTATTTTTTAAAGTTTTCTTTAGATGATAAAAACAAAAGTATTTCCAAAAACAAAGATGTTGTTTTTGATCTTTCCTCTGTAGCTAAGGGTTATGCCGTAGATGCAATTTCTGATTATCTTTTGGCAAATAATTTTAATAATTATTTAATTGATATTGGCGGAGAGATTGCAGCTAATGGATCATCTAAAAATGGTATTTGGACCATTGGTATTCAAGATCCTCAATCTTTACAGCAAAATGTTTCATTTACAGTACCTAACTCTGATAAATTCATTGGTGTTGCGACATCTGGTGATTATTTAAATTTTAAATATCTTGATGGTGAACTAGTGTCACATTCTATAGACCCAAGAACTATTAAATCTAAAGATAATAATGTCCTTTCTGTAACTGTTTTAGATGAATCTTCTGTTAGCAGAGCTGATGCATTTGCAACAGCATTTAATGTTTTATCGCTGGATGAATCCATAGAGTTATCAGAATCATTAGGTATAAAAATTAAAATTATTTATGTAAGTGATGGCGTAATTAAGTATTTTGAATCAAAATCATGGCAAAATATGAATCATGAGTGAGATATTAATAGCAGCTTTTCTTTTCGCGCTTGCAATTTGTGGGCTTGCTGCAGGTTTTATTTTTAACAATAAACCTTTGCAAGGTTCATGTGGTGGTCTTTCTACTTTTGAAGAAGGTGCACCATGTGAGTTTTGTGGAAAAGAAAAGGGCGATTGTATTAAAACTGATTCATAGTATTATCTTTACCGGCTGCTTTAAGAGCAGCTTCACCAGCAAAATACTCTTTATGATCATCGCCCATATCAGATCCAGCCATATTTTGATGCTTGACACATGCAATACCCTGTCTTATTTCTTGCCTCTGAACATTTTTGACATAACCTAGCATTCCGTCATTACCAAAATATGCTTTGGCAAGATTATCTGTAGAAAGGGCAGCAGTATGGTATGTAGGAAGGGTTATTAAGTGATGAAAAATACCAGCTTCTTTTGCAGCATCAGCTTGAAATGTTCTAATTTTTTCATCGGCTTCAACTGCAAGTTCTGTAGAATCATATTTTTCAGCCATTAAATCATCTCTTTCATATTGAGTTAAGTCTTTATCTTCTGCTTCCCAAGCATCAAAGACTTGTTGCCTAAAATTAAGAGTCCAATTGAATGATGGACTGTTGTTATAAACAAGCTTTGCATTAGGGACAACTTTCTTAATTTCATTCATCATCTCAGATATTTGTCCAATATGTGGTTTTTCTGTTTCAATCCAAATTAAATCAGCACCACTTTGTAGGCTTGTAATTGAATCCAAAATACATCTAGCTTCACCTGTACCTTCTTTAAATTTATAAAGATTTGAAGGTAATCTTTTTGGTCTAACAATTTTTCCATG
>CACBQK010000008.1 GCA_902541365.1 uncultured SAR86 cluster bacterium | reverse complement strand
TCCACCATATGGTCCTTTACCAGTTACTGTTCCAGGAGCTGTTGCTGGTTGGACTGCACTTCATAAACGCTTTGGTAAAAACTCTTTTGATGAGTTATTTACTAACGCTATTTACTATGCAGATAATGGGTTTCCAATAACTGAGGTAGTTGGCTATTATCTTCAATTGTCATCTGAGAGATATAAAGATTATCCAAATTTTAAAGATGTATGGATGCCAAATGGTGATGCTCTCAAAAAAGGTGATGTTTTCGTAAATAAGGGTTTAGCCAATACCTACAAAGAAATTGCAAAATCCTATGGAGAGAGTTTTTATAAAGGTGATATAGCTAAAATAATTTCAAAATTCATAACTGAGCAAGGCGGTTTTCTCTCAGAAGATGATCTCAAAAATTACCAACCTGAGTGGATTACTCCAGTTTCATCTAATTATAGAGGTTTTGATGTTTGGGAATTACCACCAAATGGCCAAGGTATTGCTGCTCTGCAAATACTAAATATTCTTGAGCAATATGATATTTCTAATATGGGACATAACTCTGCTGAATATATTCATATCTTTACAGAAGCAAAGAAATTAGCCTATGAAGATAGAGCAAAATACTATGCTGATATGAATTTTGCTGATGTGCCTGTTGAAGAACTAATTTCTGAAGAATATGCATTAGAGAGAAATAAATTAATTGATCTTAAAAAAGCTGCATCCACCTATGACACTGGTATTTTTGAAAATGGCGACACCATCTATATGACAGTTGCTGATAAAGATGGAAATATGGTTTCACTCATTCAAAGTAATTATCGAGGTATGGGTTCAGGTATGGTTCCTCCAAATCTTGGTTTTATGCTTCAAGATAGAGGAGAAATGTTTAATTTAGATCCAAAACATCGTAACAGCTTAGAAGGTGGCAAAAGACCATTTCATACAATTATTCCTGCATTTATTACCAAAGATGACAAGCCATTTATAAGTTTTGGATTAATGGGTGGAGGGATGCAACCTCAAGGGCATGCCCAAATCGTTGTAAATATTGTAGATTTTCAAATGAATCTTCAAGAAGCAGGAGATGCTCCACGTATAAGACATTTTGGATCATCAGAACCCACTGGAGAAACCATGATAAATGGTGGATTTCTCAGTCTTGAATCTGGCATCGATAACCAAGTGCGAAGTGAACTAATGAAATTAGGACATAATCTTAAAGACGAAAAAGGTGGTTATGGTGGTTATCAAGCAATTATGAGAGTTGATGGGGTGTATTATGGTGCATCTGAGAGTAGAAAAGACGGACATGCAAGCGGTTATTAGTTAAGGAGGATTTATAATGGAAATTCAAGATACTTTAGTTTATGTAAGTATGATCATTACAGTAGGAATATCGATGATAATTCTTACCACGGTTGAGAGTTTTAAAAATATTTTTTTAACTCCTAAAATTAAAGATGTAATTTATTATTTATTATCGGTTTTCTTGGTTACTGTATTTCAGTGGGCAGTGGGTGGAGCAGTATTCTTTTTGTATAACAAGATTTTCTAAAAAATGGGTTACGGTGAAGTAATATTATTTTGGATTTTTGTAATTTTTTTCGGATTATTGCATCAAACAGGTAACTTTTTGCCAAATGCTAGACCAAGAATTTTTTGGTATAGCCTTTTAATTATTTCAGGTGTGACGGCTTATTATTTATATCCTTTTATTGAGAGAATATTTTGAGGATACTTCTATTATTATTTCTATCTTTAAATAGCTTCTCAGATGTTTCATTTGGTGAGTTAGAGAATTTTGTAATTGAGTCAGATTATGATACAAGAAAAATTCAAATATATTATCCAAATAATAAAATAATTGATTCAGATACATTGTTTATTTTTATGAATGATGGAGAGGAGCTATTTAACGCTGCTGAAAGCTGGCATAACATGGAGTGGGGCATTGATGAAAAGATTGAACAAATGAATTTGAATGAAAATGAATTAAATTTTGTCATAATTGGTATACACAGCGCAAAAAAAGGTAATCGATTTTTTGTTGATGAAACTAAAAGATATGCTGAGTATTTTCCAAAAGAATCAATTCCCTACTTTGATAGTGGTTTTAAGAAAAGACGTTATCAAGAATGGGTAAATAACAATAATCTATACTATTTAGAATTCCTAACTGAAGATGTTATTCCATTTGTAGAAGAAAGGTTTGATATCTCATTGAATAATAAGAATTTAGGAATCATTGGTGCAAGCATGGGCGGTCTTTCTGCATTAAATGCCTTAATAGAACACCCTGATCTATTTGGATTTGCCGGCTGCATTTCTACTCACTGGGTTGGAATAAAACCATTAGAATATTTTTTATTACCCCTTGTTGGAAAAATAGATGGTGATGATGACACTGCAAATGCGATTATTTCTTATATTGAGGACAATATTACTAATATCGATGATCAAAAAATATATTTCGATCATGGAACGATTGGTTTAGATTCCCTCTATGGCACACCACAAAGAAGAGTTAATAAAATACTAGATTCAAAATCAAAAGACTATAAATATATAGTCTTTGATGGTTATGATCATTATGCATCCGAGTTTGGATCAAGATTTGATGGCGTTCTTGAATACTTAGTAATCAATTAACAACCCTGCAGATAAATTCATTTTTTGTGATTTTATGGATCCATGAATTTACTTCAATTAACACATATGTTTTTTGATTAAATTCTAAGAATGAATTTAAAAAAATAGTTCGACGTTGGGCAAAAATTTCATTTTCTCTATAACTATTAAATAGATAGATATTTTCTTTAAACAAAAATTGTTTTTTTTGATATTTAATTATTAGTCCATGAGTATCTTCAGCTTTTTTTATATTTTCACACTGAAGACTTAAATCCTTTGCTTGAATAGATAATGATAGAAATACAAAGAAAATTAGCTTGTTCAAAGGTACCAAATACCAAAAATAGCTAAACAGCAAATAAGAATCATTAGATATATAAGGATCTTAGAAAAAAGATTGGTGCTCCAGCTGTCTTGTTTGCTGATTGACACAAACATCAGTATTGCATAGAAAAACGGTATTGAAAGAAGAAATTTAGTCATTGTTTAAAATTTTAGTTGATATTCTAGAACATTTTTTAATTTAGTCTCAATTTTTTGTTTTGATGAACATGCTCTGTAAGGATTATCATCGTAAACAGGATTACCAACTAAAAGATCTTTTGATTTTTTTGTTGAAAAACGCCAGGTAGTTCCAGTTTCCTTCGATTTAAATATGTAATCAAAATCAATATAAAGTGCTTTTCTATCGTCGAGTTTTTGATCTAGAAAGATAATTTTAATAGTTAAAGATGAATTAAAAATTCTATTTATATAATCAACATATATTTCATTATTCATATATCCACAATCAATAAAACTACTTATTTCTTCAGGTTCAATCATAATAATATTATTTTGATTGATCATAAGAATCTCTTTTATTTTAGTTTTAATAATTTCTAATGAATTTACATCAGTGTAATAGATAAGATTTTCAATTGGCTTTATTTTATTATTCGGTGGAGTGTAAACATTTTCCGATTGTGAAACTTCACACGACGTAAGAATAAAAAAACTTAAAGATAAAATTAGCAAATTTTTCATTCTAAATTTACAAACATTTATATAGTCAAATATAGTACTGAACAATTCATTCTCATAGTGAGATATTATCACTTTTGATATCATTACATTATTATGAAAAAAGCATTTATAAAAATTTCAACAATAATAATTGGTTTAGCGCTTGGCGCAATTGTTTATTTCAGTCTTTGGTCAGTGTTTGTTTATTTTGGAGTTGTTAGTTGAACTTAGAAATTAATGGCAAAGTTCTTTTTAATGAAAAATGCGGAATTTGTAATTTTGAAATTCAACATTATAAAAAAAGATCATCATTAGAATTTTCTGACTGTAGTGAAATGGATGATAAGTATTTAAAAAGATTGCATGTTATCTTTCCTGATGGTGAAGAATTGGAAGGCGTTGATGCATTTATTTATGTTTGGAATAGAACAAATGGTTATCAATGGCTAGGAAGATTTATATCTTTACCAATAGTTAAACATTTGGCTATATTTGCATATTCAATCCTTGCTTTTTTATTGTATTGGCGCTTTAAATTGTTAAGAAATATTTAGAGATTAAGCTCAAATTTAACAAATCCTTAATAACGTAATTTATGACAACAGATATCATTATTATAAATAGAAACTTAAGAATACTAGATAATGCAGCTCTATATTATGGTTCCTTAAGATCAAACTATATTGTTGTTTATTTATATGATGAAAATTATTGGAAAGCTAATGGTAAATCATCAAGACAATTAAAATTTTCAAATGATTGTTTAAAAGAGCTCAATGAAGATCTAAGAGAGGTTCACTCGAAAATTAATATATTCGAGGGTAATTTCGATGACTTAAAGAATTGGATTCATGCCAACTACAAGGATTATTTTATCCATATGAATCATTGCACTGATGTTGGATATTTTAGAGATGGATTTGAGAGATTCAAAAATTATTTCCAAAAAAAAATTAAAATATATGACGATTTTGGATTGCAATTAGATAATTTCGATAGAGATTCTTGGTCAAAAAATTGGAATCATATTATGAACAAAGATGTTCTTGGACCTCCTAAAATTTCTCACAATAAAGATGAAATCCAATTAACAGACTTCAAAAGTTACCAAGCAAAATTAAATAGCAATTTGAAACATTCGAAAAGCATTCAAAAAGGAGGTACTTCAATTGCTAACGATTTGTTGGAGACTTTTTTAGAACATAGATGTGAGGGCTACAGAACAAAAATGTCTAGCCCTGTACTATCTGAAAAAACTTGTTCAAGATTATCTCCTCATTTCACTTATGGTTCGGTATCTATAAGGCAGGTATATCAACAATTAAACAAATTACTTCCATTATTGAATAACAAAAAAGACCTTTATTCTTTTAAGAAAAGACTCTATTGGCATTGTCATTTTGTTCAAAAACTACATACCGAACCAGAATTAGAATTTAATTCTATGCACCGCATGTGTGATGATCTAAGGACAGAACATGATGATGAGATGATTGAAAAATGGATCACAGGTAAAACAGGATTCCCTTTTCTAGATGCTTGTATGAAGTTTTTGCAAACCGATGGGTGGATTAATTTTAGAATGAGGGCAATGATTATGTCATTTGCCTCGTATAATATGTGGCAACCATGGCAAAAAACATCTCCGCTTTTAGCAAGACTCTTTACTGACTATGAGCCCGGAATCCATATTAGTCAGGTTCAGATGCAAAGTGGTGTTACTGGTATTAATCTTCCACGAATATACTCAGTAACAAAGCAAAGCATGGACCAAGATCCAAATGCTTATTGGATTAAAAGTCTTTTACCTGAACTGAAAAAATTTGATCCAAAAATAATACATAATGCAAATTTAAATGGCTCTTATTTGCCTAAAATAGTTGACTTGAAAGCATCTGCAAAATTTGCACGTGATCGAGTATGGAGTATAAGAAAAGATAAAGCTTTTAAAGAAGAAGCTAAGCTGGTTTATCTAAAACATGGAAGTAGAAGAAAAAGAAAATTGACAGCTAATTAATATAAGAAAAGGAAACGATACCTATTGGAAGATTCAGTAGAAAAAATAATTTATAATATTTGCCTTTAGGAGAGATGGCAGAGCGGTTGAATGCACTGGTCTTGAAAACCAGCAAGGGGGCAACTCCTTCCAGGGTTCGAATCCCTGTCTCTCCGCCACTTACTTAATAATAAACATGCATGAATTTAATCCTTTCAGTATCAATAAACCTAAATTCTTAGATATTCTTGGTTTTTCAGATTTTAATCTTGATAAAGATAACAAAACCCTTGAGCTTAAATTTAATGCCTCAGTAGAGCTAACCCATTCAAATGACACAATTGTTCAAGGTGGATTTGTTACTGCTATGCTTGACTCATGTATGGCGCAACTTGTTTTAGCTTTAACAAATGGTCAAGTAAATCCTTTAACGCTTGATATTAATGTCCAATTTCTAAGACCTTGTACTGTTGGAGAAATTCTTGTGAAAGCTAAGTATATTAAGGAGGGAAGAACGATTGCATATACGAGTGCAGAACTTTTCCAAAATGAAAAAATAGTTGCTAGTGCAACCGCTACTAGCAAGTTAGTATAACCATGTTCTTTAATGATGCATCTGGATTCGAAGAGGGTTATGCAACAAAAAATAATCTAAAAATTTATTATAGAGATTATGGTCCCGCTGATGGTATTCCTGTGCTCTTGGTAATGGGCCTTGGTGGTCAGCTCACATTTTGGCCACCATACATGATTAAATTTCTTCAACAAAGTGGATATAGACCGATAGCTTATGATAATAGGGACATGGGTCTTTCAAGTAGATTTAAATCCAAACCAACCTTTTTAACTAATATCTTAAAGTATTACTTTTACTTGCCTATAAAGTCAGAATATAAACTGGATGACATGGCAGACGACGCTGTTTTGCTTCTTGATACATTAAAGATTGATAAATGTCATATAATTGGTATGTCAATGGGCGGCATGATTTCCCAAATTCTAGTTTCAAATCATCAAGATCGTTTTTATTCGTATACACAAATAGCTTCAATGGTTTCTGTTCCAAACCCCTTTAATGGCCCAAAATTTTCTGTCATAAAGTTACTTGGTGAAAGAGCTTTTAAAAATGCATCGAAAGAGGAGAGAATCGATAGAACTGTTCGGCTAGTTTCAACAATAGGTATGAATGGATTCGACTATGATAATCCCCAATTTAAAAAAGAAGTAAATGAGACCATAAAAAGGAGTCCGGATGATTCAGGTTTTATAAGACAGATGGCAGCTATACTTGGAACTAAAAACAGAATCGATAAAGTAAATACTATTAGCATACCTACATTAATAGTTCATGGTAAAACTGATCCATTAATAAAGGTTAAAAATGCTTTTCATACAAATAAACTTATCAAAAATAGTAAGATTAAAATTATCGATAATATGGGTCATCTTATTGAAGAACCTGTCTTTAATCAGTTTAAAATTGATTTAAAAAATCACTTAGAGATAAATTGCTAACAAATAAATCAAAAATTGCATATGCAACTGGTGCTATTCCAAATGGCATCAAGGTTGATATGTTTACATTTTTTTTACTTTTTTATTACGGTAACGTGGTAGGTCTCGAGCCTGGACTAGCTGGTTTAGCGATAGCTATAGCACTATTTTTTGATGCATTCACAGATCCAATCATTGGATCAATTTCTGATAGAACCAATTCCTCTATTGGAAGAAGACATCCATATTTATTTGCATCAGTAGTTCCGATTGTAGTTGGGTATATATTTTTATTTATGCCAAGAGCAGATTGGGAATTAACTCAAGCATCTTTGTTTATCTGGATGCTCTCATTTTGCATTATTACAAGATTCGGGATGACATTATTTGATGTTCCCCATAGAGCACTTGGAGGAGAGATTACAAAAGATTATGATGAAAGAACATCATTATTTTCAATACGCGAACTATTTGGGTGGTTAGCAGGCCTTTCAAATGCTTTTTTAGGCTACTATGTTTTTTTTTCCTCGACTCCAGAGTATTCAAAAGGTCAACTTAATCCTGATGCGTGGGCTCCTTTTGGTTATACAGGTGCTGCTATTATGGGCTTATTTATTATTATTTCTTCTATATCAACCCTGCGATATGGAACGGCTTTATCTACTTGGGAGGGAAGAATAACTATAAAAGATATATTTCAAGAAATTCGAATGGCATTAACTAACAAAACCTTTGTAATATTCTTTTTTGGTTCATTTGGTTTATCTGTGGCATGGGGTCTTGGAAATACCTTGACCCTTTACATTAACACTTATTTCTGGGAATTATCTGGAACTCAGATTACATTATTTTTACCAATGTACGTTGTATGTGCCTTTTTAGCATTTGCATTAGCTCCAAGATTGGTAAAGTTATTTGAGAAAAGGAGCATAATATTAATATCTATGTTTTTAACTGGAATAATTTATCCAGCACCATTAATACTTGGATATTTTGATTTAACTCCTCCGAAAGGGACTTATCAATTAGTAATGTTTTTATGGATATTTATTCTTGTTGGTATTACCAATAACATCATTGGCAACATGATTCGCGACTCTATGGTTGCTGATATAGCAGATGAAGTAGAGTTAATTACTAATAAAAGACAAGAGGGTGTTTTATTTGCAGCACTTGGTTTTTTACAAAAAGTCAATACAGGGTTTGGAACTGCAATAGCTGGTTTTGTTTTAAGTATTATTGGCTTTACTTCTACAAACCCTACAGATGATCAAATTTTCTTTTTAATATCAACACAAGGTGGCTTAGTACCTATCATGTTACTAATACCTATAGCTATTTTTTATTTTTATAATCTTGATCGAGAAAAGCATAGATTAATACAAAAGGAACTTAACCTTAAGAAGTCTTAATTGCTTTGATAATCCTTTTCCACATATTTTTTTCAGCATTACTCACTTTAGATATAGATAAATTTAGGAAAAAATTCTTTATGTGAAGAAAGATTTCTTCTTTTTTTGTTAGTTTAGCTTTATTAAATTTTTCAGTAAGAATTTTAAGTTGTATTTGATTTCTAATTTTTTCATCTTTTTTTAATGATTCAACATTGCATATCATTTCTATTCTTATGCATGATTCAATCATTTCATCTTTAGAGTGAGAATCAAACTTATAATCAAATATTTCCTTATATGAATTATCTAAGTTGGTTAAATCAGAGAAATCTTTTTTTTCAGTAATATATTCGAATAGTTTCTCTAAATCATTTATAGAATCTTTCTTTTTCTTATCTTTTTCATCATTACGTAATTTAACAATTTTATTCTGAAGAGATTTGTATTCTTTTGTTTTGTTGATGAGATCAAACTTTGGAAGCATTTCTTGCAGATCCTCAATCTCATATTTTTTTAGATCTTTTAAAACAAGACCTAATTCATCAAGTTGAATTTGTTTATTTTTATTTTGCTCCTCAAAAAACCTATCTCCAGATGATATAAATTCTTTCCATAATAATTTTTCTACTTTATGCGGCAATTTATCTAAAATGTTCCAGTCTTTTTTAAGATTCATATATTTAGAAATATTTTCATCCATATTTTCTGAATTTATTTTTGATACTGATTCAATGATTTGTTCTTTTTTTATTTTAATTTGCTCGTTTTGTTTTTTTATCTCATCAAGAATTGGTTGTTTTGCATCAGTGAAATCTGACTTTAGTTTTCTAAACACATCATCCCTGACGGGCGCATGACCATTCCATGAATCTTCAAATTTTCTTAATTTATTTCTTAGTATCCTTATAGTTGGAAACTTATTGTTATTTCTTTGAACAAATTCAGTTAGATCTTGAGTTACCTGTTGTTTTCTTGTTGCGTTAACCAATTTTTGTTTATTGAGTTCGTCGAAGAATTCTCCGCATGGTATCCATGCTTTATCAACATAAGATCTAAATGTATTCCACTGTTTTTGCGAGGCTGTTTTAGATGTTTGATCTAATGCTTGCCATTGCGCTTGAACTTTATGTATCTCATCTGCCTGTTTACGTGGATTTTTAATTGGATTATCTGCTATTTTCTTTATTTTGTTTACTAGCTTGTCTCTTTTTGGGTTAGTTGCAAAAGAGGAAATATCATCAAAATATCTAGAAAGGGCGACTGTTGCATTAAGTTTATGTTTAAGCTTGTTAGGAATTTTTCCTTGAATCTTTACAAGTTTAAGAGCTTCTCTTGTAAGTTTTTGACCATCTCTAATAACACCACTATCAAACGATTGATTTGCTTTTGATATTAATTCAATAATTTGATCAGTTCTTTCCATTTTTTTTATATATCGCGTTTATAATTAGAGTAATGAAAAATAGAATTTTAACAGGTATTACTACTTCAGGCACCCCACACTTAGGAAACTATTTTGGTGCTATAAGGCCAAGTCTTGAATTAGCGAAAGATTCAAAAGATTCTTTCTTTTTTTTAGCAGATTACCATTCGATTATTAAAGTTAATAATCCGCAAGAGGTCACTTCATCTATTGAGAACATTGCTCTTGCATGGCTCTCGAGTGGATTAGATACTAAGAGCTCGTATTTCTACAAACAATCTGATATCAGAGAAATCCTAGAATTAAGTTGGATACTCCATTGTGTAACTGCAAAGGGATTAATGAATAGGGCACATGCTTACAAAGCATTAAAAGAAAATAATGATGATGATAAGGGAATTAACATGGGTTTATTCTCTTATCCAATTCTTATGGCTGCTGATATATTAATGTTTAATTCAACCCATGTACCTGTTGGTCCTGACCAGCTCCAGCATCTAGAGATGACAAGAGATATTGCAAATAGATTTAATCATATATTTGGTGACACTTTTGAGGTCCCTGAGGCAATTATTAATGATGATGAATCGATTCCAGGAATAGATGGAAGAAAAATGAGTAAATCATATAACAATGTGATTCCTTTGCTTTGTGATGAAAAAACATTAAAAAAATCAATTATGAAAATTATCACTAACTCACTCGAGCCAGGTGAGCCTAAGGATCATCAGGCCTGCAATGTTTTTAATCTTTATCAAAATTTTGCATCAGATGAAGAAATAGCTGAGTTTAAAGAAGAATATGAAAATGGCATATCTTGGGGTGATGCTAAAAATAAGCTTTTTTATAAAGCTAATGATTCTCTTTTACCTATTCGTGAAAGATATTTTGAATTAAAAGAGCAAAAAGACTTAGTTAAAGACTATCTCTCAGATGGAGCAAAAAAAGTTCGTCCATTAGCGCAAGAATTTATTGAAGAAATTCGTTCAAAAATAGGTATCTCTTAATAAAGTGAAGAAACCAATTTTCTGGCTAAAATCAGGGCTTTTTGCTGTTGGCCTTGGTATGTCCTTTGTTTACGCAATCATTCCACCACTAGCAAGGGACTTAGGCCTTTCAGAAATTCAAGCTTCATTTATTTTTTCTTTATCTGCTGTAGCTTGGGCAATGACATCTGCACCATGGGGGAGAGCATCTGATAAATATGGAAGAAGAAATATAGCAATACTTGGATATATTGGATATTCAATATCCATGATAATCCTTATACTGCCAATATATCTAGCCGATAAAAATATTCTAAGTGCTGCATTTGTATTTCCACTTTTAATATTAGGTAGAACAATTTATGGATTATTGGGATCGGCTACAAGACCTGCATCATTTGCTTATATTGCTGACATTACACCTAAAAGTAAGAGAACCAAGAAATTTGCAAGGTTTGAATCAAATTTTCTTTTAGGCACATTGGTTGGCCCACTTTTAGGTGGATATTTATATTTGATATCAGCATTAGCTCCATTTATTTTCTTTTCTATTTTAGGAATTGTAGTTGCCATGGGCGTATTTTTTACACTTGAAAATAAGCCTATGGAGGTCTCAGAAATTCCAACATCTAAATTATCAAGACTTGCGCCTACCGTATGGCCTTATTTAGTATTTGCATCAGTATTGAGTCTTTGCTCAGCATCGTTATTACAATCTATTGGATTTTATTTAACTGATAACTTCAATAATCTTGAAGACATAACGCTTTTAATCAGTTTTACATTTGTTCTTTTATCAATATCTACAATCGTTAGTCAAAATATGTTTACTAGCATGTTTAATTTAAATAATTATAAATTACTGATATATGGTTGTTTAATACTTGCTTTTTCATATTGCATAATGGCTGTATCAGACTCGATTGCAACATATTTTTCTTCCATTATCCTTCATGGAGTGGGTTTGGGCATGGTTAGACCTGCTAATTCATCCGGACTCTCAATAGCTCAACAACCTGAATACCAAGGTGAAGCTGCAGGACACTTGGGATCAGTTCTTCCTATAGGTCATATACTTACACCTATAGTAGCTATGCCTTTGTACATTTATAATAGTTCATTGTTGTACTTCGCAAGCGGAATTTTATGCTTTGTTTTGTTTGTTTTTATAGTATTACACCCAATATTTAAATATAGATATGAAGACTAAAAAAGGACTGTTACTTATTAATCTTGGAACACCGGATGATCCAGGATATTTATCTGTCTTTAAATACTTAAGACAATTCTTAATGGATCCAAAAGTTATTACTGTTCCATACATTCTTAGATTTATTCTAGTTTCTTTAATCATTGTCCCTTTCAGGGCTTTCAGCTCTGCAAAGATTTATAAAAAAATATGGACTGAAAATGGCTCGCCTCTCATAGTAAATACATCTGCTTTAGCTGATAAAGTTAGTAAAAAAGTTCCCCATATTGAGGTTGAATTTGCTATGAGATATCAATCTCCATCTATCGAAGATAAATTAAAAAAGTTAATTTCTCAAAATCTTGATGAAATTATAATACTTCCTCTATTTCCTCAATATAGCACTGCAACAACTGGGTCCGTTTTTGATGAAATTTCTAGAGTTCTTAAAAAACAGAGTGTTTCACCTTCTATAAAATTTATAAATCAATTTTATGAACAAGAATCATTTATAGATTCTTGGGAGGATAAGCTGAAATCATTTGATATTGATGAGTATGATCACATCTTATTTAGTTATCACGGACTACCAACTAAGGCAGTTGATGATATATATGATGATTCTCTTTGTGCTGACAACAATTGCGAAAATGAAATAACTAATGAAAATAAGTTTTGTTATAAAGCAACGTGTTATGAAACTACTAGGCTTATTGCAAACAGATTTAATCTTTCTCAAGATAAATATACAGTTTCATTCCAGTCGAGATTAACAAAAAACTGGCTTGAACCCTTTACCGATGAGGTCCTCGAAAGTTTCCCAGGCAGAGGCATAGAAAAAATACTTGTTCTTTCACCCGCTTTTACAGCTGATAATTTAGAAACATTATATGAAATAGATGATGAATATAAGGAGTTATTTTTGGAAAATGGAGGTAAGTCTTTAACTATGGTACCTTCATTAAATGATTCGTCGAAATGGGCAGATTCAATAGTAGAAATTATAGATGCATAGGGAGGAAAAATGTTCAAAGATGATTTACTAAAAGATAAGAGGATTTTAGTTACTGGAGGTGGTACTGGTCTTGGGAAAGAAATGGCAACTCACTTCGCTAAACATGGTGCTCAAGTTTATATTTGTGGAAGAAGAGGAAATGTACTTGAAGATACAGCTAATGAACTCAAAGAAAAATATGGTGTTGATGTAAAACATGAACCTCTAGATATTAGATCGCCTCAAGATGTTGATGACTATATTGGAAGAATTTTTGATGAAGGTCCTCTTGATGGCCTTGTAAATAATGCTGCAGGTAATTTTATATCTCCAACAAAAGATT
This sequence comes from uncultured SAR86 cluster bacterium, assembly GCA_902541365.1. Classification (GTDB taxonomy): domain Bacteria; phylum Pseudomonadota; class Gammaproteobacteria; order Magnimaribacterales; family D2472; genus CACNXK01. The sequence goes on along the minus strand of CACBQK010000008.1, from coordinate 25,411 downwards.
TATCTTCAAGAGGGTTTGATGCAATTGCAAACATAGTTTTTCATGGAACTTTTTATGTAACTCATTCAGTTGGTAAACGATGGATAGAGCAAAAATGTAAAGGCTCAATAATTTCTATACTAGCTACATGGGTATGGACAGGATCTGCTTACGTCGTACCTTCAGCAATGTCAAAAACTGGATTAGATGCAATGACAAAATCATTAGCCGTAGAGTGGGGTCCGTATGGAATTAGACTGAACTCTATTGCTCCTGGGCCTTTCCCAACAGAAGGTGCTTGGGCTAGGTTAAGTCCTAAGGGAGATATAAGTGAAGATACCTATAAAGCTATTCCATTGGGAAGAGCAGGAAAAATGGAAGAATTACAAAATCTAGCAACCTTTTTAATGGCTGATGGTTGTGAATATCTTACTGGACAAACTATTGCCCTTGATGGTGCTCAGTATTTAAGTGGTGGAGGAACTTTCTCTAATTTATCAGAACTTTCAGACAATGATTGGACTGAAATAAGAGATATAATAAGAAAAGCTAACAATAAAGATAAAAAGAATAGATCTTAATTTAGCTTGGAGGATATTATGGAAAATCAAAGGTCAATGGAAGAAGTTATTAAACTTCAAAGAGAGCATTTCTTGAATGAAGGTCCGCCTTCATACGAATTAAGAATAGATAGATTAGACAGAGTTCAAGATATGGTTATTCAAAATAAAGAAAGAATAACTGAAGCATTAAATACTGACTTTGGATCAAGGTCACCTAATCAATCTTTAATATCTGATGTTTATGCTGTTCTTCCTGCATTTTCTCATGCAAAAAAACATTTAAAGTCCTGGATGAAGGATGAGAAAAGAAAATCTAATTTCCCATTCGGATTTCTTGGAGCTAAATCATATATCCATAGAGAGCCACTTGGAGTTGTTGGAATGATATCTCCATGGAACTTTCCCATGTATTTATCTCTTGCTCCTTTAGCTGGAATCTTTAGTGCTGGTAATCAGGTGATGCATAAGCCTAGTGAATTTACTCCTATTACTTCTGAGCTTTTAAAAGAAATATGTGACAGTGCTTTTGATGAAACTGAATTTGCAACATTTCTAGGTGGTCCTGATATAGGCGTCGCTTTTACTCAGCTTAAGTTTGATCATTTGTTATTTACAGGAAGTGGAAATATCGGCAAGCATGTAATGCGTGCGGCTTCAGAAAATCTAGTTCCATTAACGTTGGAGCTTGGAGGGAAATCTCCAGTTATAGTCAGCGATTCTTCAAATATAGATATAACAGCACGAAGAGTGATGTTTAATAAGACTTTGAATGCAGGCCAAATATGTCTAGCACCTGATTATGTATATGTGCATGAAACAGAGAAGGATAATTTTGTAGAAGCATGTAAGAATCAAGTTAATGAATTTTATAGCGATCTTAAATATAACCCTGACTACACATCAGTAATAAATCAGAAACATTATGATAGATTAAATGGTCTTCTAGCAGATGCCAAAGATCATGGTGCAGAGCTTGTTGAAATTAATCCAGCAAATGAAGATTTCTCCCAACAAGAGTCACATAAAATTCCTCCAACACTTGTTTTAAACCCAACTGACGAAATGCAAATTATGAAAGAAGAGATTTTTGGTCCCTTACTCCCAATAAAGACTTACAAGGACATAAATGAACCAATTAACTATATAAACAAAAATGATAAACCATTGGGATTATATTATTTTGGAAACAATAAAAATGAAGAAGCTAAAGTTGTTAACTCAACAACTTCTGGTGGAGTTACAGTTAATGACATTATGGGGCATATTCAACAAAATGAATTAGGTTTTGGAGGTGTTGGTCCATCCGGAATGGGTAAATATGATGGTTTTGATGGATTTATGAACTTTTCAAACAATAAGCCAATTTATAAGCAAATAGGATTTGGTTTAGATAAATTACTTGATGCTATAAGACCTCCATATAAAGGTAGTATAGAAGACGTTCTAAAAAAACTATTAAAGTAATGCTTAAACTTTCAGCCTCTCTTGGCCTAAAGTATTTTAGATCAAGCAAAGGAGCATTCGTATCCTTTACTTCCATAGTGGCTGTTATGGGTTTAACTATAGGTGTAGCCGCTCTCATCATCGTTACATCAGTCATGAATGGGTTTGAAAAAGAACTAAGAGATAGAATATTAGGTGTAATACCTCACGTATTAATTCATTCAAAAGAACCCATTTCTGATTATGATTTACTAATTGATCAAATAGAAAAAAATCCAGATGTTCTAGCAGCAGCACCGTTTATTCAAACGCAGGCATTAATATCTATAGGTAATAGATCAAAGGGAATTGCTCTAACTGGAATAGACGTAAAGAAAGAGACTGAAGTTTCAATACTTCCCAATAATATGTTGATGGGCTCCCTAGAATCACTGAATGATAACGAAATCATTCTGGGATATTGGCTAGCAGCACATTTGGGAACTTCTGTTGGTGATGAAGTAAATATAACAACTTCAGAAATGAGATCATCCATAATTGGATCTTTCCCTAGAAGCTTTAAATTTATTGTTTCTGGTATTTTTGAACTAAAGGCTGAGCCAGATCAGAATTTGGCTTTAATCACTCACAAGTCTGCTCAAAAAATTAAAGGATTCGGGGATGCAACAGAAAATATCAGATTAAAGGTTACAGATATTATGAATTCAAGAGTTATTGGATCAGATATTGTTTTAGAAATATCTACTCAAGACAAAATATATGCATCATCAACCTGGGAAAAAACTCATGGAACCTTATTTCAAGCGGTCCAATTAGAAAAATTAATAATAGGTATTCTGGTTTTCTTAATTATTGGTGTAGCTGCGTTTAATGTTCTTTGTACTACAATTATGAGTGTAAGATCTAAAGAAAGAGAGATAGCTATTCTCAAAACAATTGGTGCATCAGACTTTACAATTGTAAGTATTTTTATCTTTCAAGGTTTATATATATCAATGTTGGGTATCATTTCTGGTCTCATATTGGGGATATTAATTACATTAAATCTTGATCCTTTAATTAACTTTATTGAAACATTAATTAATAGATCATTATTGGATAATTACTTTATTAATTATTTTCCATATGCTTTTAACTTTAATCAAATAACTTTAGTTCTACTTTCTTCATTTCTTTTATGTTTTATTTCTTCTGTTTGGCCATCAACAAGAGCAGCTAAATTGAATCCTAATGAGGTTCTAAGACATGAATAAAATTTTTACTGAAGATTTATCGAAAACTTTTATTTCTGATGGAATTAAGAATTCTGTTTTGCGTGATATTAATTTCTCTATATCTCAGGGAGAAACGTGTTCGATAATAGGTGCTTCAGGATGTGGTAAATCTACTTTTTTACACCTTTTAGCTAAATTAGATGATTATTCGTCAGGAAGGATTTTCTTTAATGAAATAAATTATAGTGATTTAAATTCAGATTCATCAGCAAGCTTGAGGCTGGATAATTTTGGTTTTGTATACCAATTTCATCACCTTCTTGAAGATTTTAATGCTTTTGATAATTGTAAAATTGTTCAAGACTTAAATAGTAATAAAAATAATCCACATATTGATGAACTCTTAATAAGCGTTGGCTTAAAAGATAAATTTAAATCTTATCCGTATCAACTTTCAGGTGGAGAGAAACAAAGATTAGCAATTGCAAGGGCTTTATCAAACAATCCAAATTTTTTAATTATGGATGAGCCTACTGGTAATCTTGATAATAAAACATCTCAACTTATTCAGGATTTAATAATGAATATTTCAAGAAATAATCAGATAGGGATCATTCTAGCAACTCATGATTTAAATTTTGCTAATATGATGGATGCAGTTTATGAAATTTATGATGGGGGCTTAAGAAAAGTAAATGAGTGATATTTTTATAGCAGGTGGATGGTTTATGTGGCCTCTCTTAGCTTGCTCCATAACTATAATCTCAATATCAATTGAAAGATTTTGGATGTTACAAGAAAGACTTGTATCTCCATCTGGCCTTGATAAGCAGGTTCTAAATTTAATTGATAGAGATCTTTTGGATGATTATCAGGAGAGAGCAATATCAGACATTTCATCATTAGGAGATCTTTTAATAACTGTTCATAAATATAAAGAATTATCTAGAGATCTTCTTGAATCTAAATTAGAGGAAAAATCTATTGAAATTAAATACAAACTTGAAAGAAATCTTTCAATGCTTGGAGTAGTTTCAACTATTTCACCTCTTTTAGGTCTCTTAGGAACGGTTGTTGGAATGATAACTGTTTTTTCAACTTTTCAATCTTCAGGTGCAGCATCACCTGACTTATTAGCAAGCGGCATTTCTCAAGCCCTAATCACAACTGCCTTTGGCTTAATGATTGCAGTTCCAGGACTTATTTTACATAGACACTTTGAGCAAAAAGTTAATAAATTAATGATTTTGTTACAAAGTAAAACTTCATCATTTATTGATAATTTTTAAATGAAATTTGTACTAACTTCAAATAAGAATCCAAGTATAGAGATTACTCCACTAATCGATATTGTATTTATCTTAGTAATCTTCTTTGTTGCAACCTCAAAGATAACAGATTCACAATTTCTTGATTTAGACCTGCCAACTACAGAATCATTTAATGTTGAGACATCTTCGCTATCTAACCAAATTTATGTTTTTAATGACAATACTATAATCTTCAACAATAAATCATATCTTGTTAATAATGATGCTTTAAAAAATGCACTTTTAAATGAATTAATTGTCGAAGATACAATTATTCTAAGTATAGAAGGGGATGTTACTCATAAAATAACTATAGAACTTATGGACTTTTTACAAAAAAATTCATTTTCTGATGTTCAAATTAGGACTTTATCAAAATGAAACAAAATTCTTTAAAAAGATTATTTTCTTATTCATGGAGATATAAATGGTCTTTCTTAATAAGTATTTTCGGTTTTATTTTATTTGCTTCGGCTGATATAGCAGCAGTTGAATGGATTAGGCAAATTATTGGTTTCATTAATGAAAACTCAGAAGATAAACAGCAACTTCTTGCATTATCTTTAATTGGCATTGCTCTTGCACGAGGATTGGGTTTCTTCATTGGTAATTATTTTATGGCCAGAGTAGGATTTGGAGTTGTTTACCATCTTCGGGATGAACTTTTTAAAAAGTTGCATCAGCTACCAAAAAAATATTTTGATCAAAATCAGTCTGGTCAATTAATTAATAGAATTACATTTACAACAACCCAAGTATCTGGTGCAGCATCTAATGCTATTAAAACTTTAGTCAGGGAAGGATTTTTATTAATAGGTTTATTCTTTTATATGATCTATCTTAACTGGAAATTAACGTTACTTCTCATTGTTACTGCACCTTTAATTGCAATTATTGTTTATTTTGCTGGTAAAAGGCTTAGAAGGCTTGCAAAAAAAATACAAACAGCAATGGGAGATGTTACTCATATTGCTTCAGAAGCCGTAAATGGTCATGTTGAAATTAAATCATTTGGTGCTGAAGAGTATGAAAATAGTAGATTTGCAGATGCTAACTCTTCAAATAAAGTTCAGAATTTAAAACTTGAAGCTACTAATAATTTAGCTACACCAATAATACAATTTTTAGTTTCTATATCCCTTTCCTTAGTTGCATATTTTGCATTAGGTTCCTCCTTAGGAATAACACTTGATGCAGAAACCTTCGTAGCATTTTTTACAGCAGCAGGCTTGATGGCAAAACCTATAAGACAGTTATCAAGCATTAATGGAGTTATTCAAAAAGGTTTAGCAGCTGCTAATGAGATATTTGATCAATTAGATTTTGATGACGAAGTTAATACTGGAGATACAACAAAACCTATCGAAGGCGTCATAGAGTTTAAGGATGTTTCTTTTGGATATACAGGAGAAAAAAATATATTAAATAATATAAATTTAATTGTTAATAAGCATGAAACAATAGCATTTGTTGGTAAATCGGGGTCTGGAAAATCTACATTGGCTAATCTTATTTCTAGATTTTATTCGAATTACACTGGGCAGATATTAATAGATGGTATTCCAAGCGATGAATATGATTTAAGTTTTCTTAGAAAATCAATATCAATTGTTACTCAGTCACCAACTTTATTTAACGACACTATAGAAAGAAATATAGCCTATGGTGATGACGAATTTGACACTGAGAGAGTAATTGAGTCTGCCAGATTAGCTGGATGTTTAGATTTTATAGATAAATTACCAGAAGGCATAAATTCAGAAATAGGTGATGATGGTGTACTGCTGTCAGGTGGTCAAAGACAAAGGCTTGCTATAGCAAGAGCTTTTTATAAAAATTCTCCAATTATTATTCTCGATGAGGCAACATCTGCTCTTGACACTGAATCGGAAGAATTAGTGCAAGAGTCACTTGAAAAATTAATATCTGATAGAACTACGATAGTTATAGCTCATAGATTATCAACAATTGAAAATGCTGATCAAATAGTAGTGCTGGATAATGGTCTTATATCGCAACAAGGCAAACATTTAGATTTACTTGAAGAAGAGGGCATCTACGGTTCACTATATAAAAATGTTCCAATTGAAAGTAAGAAATCATCGTCTACATCCCTACAAAAAGTTTCATATTTGCAGCCAATTGACGATGTTGAAAATAATTCCAGTTTTGTAATAAATGCTTGGTATCAAAAACACTTATGGTTGTATCTACTCTTACCATTCTCATGGATTTTTACTTTTCTAACCAACAGACGAAGAAGAAAATATCTTAAAAATCAAATTCCGTCGTTTAAAACAGATACTCCAGTTGTTGTTATTGGGAATATAAATATTGGAGGAACAGGTAAAACGCCCCTAGTTAAGTATATTGCTTCAAAACTAAAAGAGAAGGGTATGAAAGTTGGAATTGTTTCAAGAGGCTACGGCGGTAATTTCTCAGGAACTCTGAGAGTTGATGATAATACTGAATATAAAAAATCAGGTGACGAAGCGCAAATGCTTGCTAATTTAAATGTGCCTCTTTATTTAGATAAAAATAGATCTAGAGCAATTAAAAATCTAATTAATGAAAATGATTGTGACGTAATTTTATCTGACGATGGTCTACAACATTATAAGATGCATCGTGATATTGAAATTATCGTCATTGATGGATCTAGAAGACTTGGAAATGGTTTAACATTCCCAGCTGGACCATTAAGAGAATCATCAAAACGATTAAAGACAGGAAACTACATTATCAATAATGGCGGACCAACTGAAGATGGTGAAATCCTTATGACTCTACAGCCAAGTAAATTTGTACATTTAAATACAGGTAAATCATATGATATTGATAAATGGCCTATGCATAATCAGATACATGCTGTTGCTGGTTTAGGTAATCCTGGAAGATTTTTTGATACCTTGTCTCAACTAAATTTTGACATCGAAAGACATCCCTTTCCTGATCATCATCAATTTGAGGAAAGTGATTTTGGATTTCTTGATCATCATCCAATAATAATGACTGAAAAAGATGCAGCACGTTGTAAGAATTTTGGAAATCCTAGGATCTGGTTTTTAACTGTTGAGCCAAAAATAGAAGAATCATTTATCAATGACCTAGAATCAAGAATACGTTCTTTACCAAACGATGAATGAGTTTATCGTAATAATTCCTTCAAGACTTTCTAGCACGAGACTTAAAGAAAAAGCTCTTCTAGATTTAAATGGAAAGAGTTTGATCGAAAGAGTTTATTTTAGGGCTATACAGAGCAATGCTAAAGAAGTTTTTATAGCAACTGATTCAAAAAAAATTGAGGATCATGTAAAAAACTTTTCTTCTAATGTTATCTTAACCTCAAAAGAGCATAAGTCTGGTACTGATAGAGTTCATGAGTGTGCGTCTAAATTGGACGTTAGTGATGATACGGTTATAGTTAATGTTCAAGGCGATGAGCCATTTATTAATCCAGAAACAATAAATAAAACAGCAGATATAATTTACAATAATGTAAATGCGTCTGTTGGCTCAGCATGTACTTTATTTAAAGATAATGATTTGCATGACGTAAATAATGTAAAAGTTTCTTTATCAAATTCAAATAGAGCTTTATATTTTTCACGAAATGTTATTCCAAACAACTTTACAAAAAGTAAAGTTAAGTATTTTCAGCATGTTGGTATATATTCATATAACTACAAAACTTTAAATATTTTCGTTTCATTACCTAGATCTAAAAATGAGACCTCTGAAAACCTAGAGCAATTAAGATTTTTAGATAATGGATATGATATCTATTTAGAGGAAATTGAAGAGTTAAGTATTGGAATTGATACTGAGACTGATTATAAAAAAGCTTTAATGATTCTTAATAAATATGACTAAATATGAAATAAATATTAAAAATTCTTTAAATCTTCCTTGTCATACAAATACACTATATGAAATTGAATCTGATGAAGATCTGCTTAAAGTTGAATTTAACAAATTAGATGAATTATTGATTATAGGAGAATGTACAAATTTAGTTCTTCCTACAAAACTAAATAAAAAAGTAATTAAATCAAATAATACAAATATTAATAAAATATCATCAACCTTGTATAGAGTTGGATCTGCTGTAAATTGGAATGATTTTGTATTAAGTGTTATTGAAGATAATAGATTTGGTATTGAAAATTTAATAGGTATTCCTGGATCTGTAGGTGCAGCACCAGTTCAAAATATAGGTGCATATGGAGTTCAGGTTTCTAACTTTATTAAAAGCATCAATGTTTATGACTTTGAAGATAAAACTTTTAAAAAACTTCTAAAAGATCAATGTGACTTTGGCTATAGATCTTCAATTTTTCAAACTAAACAATATTTTATTATTGATATTGATTTTGAATTTAATCATATTGAAAAACTGAATATGGATTATGAGGGTATAAGACACCTTATTACTGCTAAAGAAAAAGATATAACATCTATAACCTCTAAAGAACTAGGTGCGATTATCTGTGAGTTACGTGATTCAAAACTGCCTAACCCAACAGTATTACCAAATGCTGGAAGCTTTTTTAAAAATCCTATAATTAATGAAAAAGATATTTCATACAAGAACTTTAAAAAAGAAGATTTAATAATATGGGATCATGATAAATCAAATGTAAAAGTTGGAGCAGGAAGACTTATTGAACTTATTAAAAGCACTTTAAATCAAGAAGCTATTGATAATTTACATTCAAGTCATGCACTAATAATTACCAACAAAAACAATATTAGTTATGATGACATAATAAAAATCTCTCAAGACATTCAATCAAAAGTCTATAAAGAGTTTAATATTCTCTTAGAGATAGAACCAATGATTATATAGAAATGATTTATGCAGCTTTAGCTCATTTATTTGCTGTTATGAGTCCTGGACCAGATACAGCAATAATTATTAGAGAGGTTTCACTTAACAAAAGAAGGGGGGGATTATCCTGTGCATTTGGGATTGGAGTTGGGATATTAATTCATTGTTACTTGGCAATATATGGCATATCAACTCTATTAGTTTCAAATAATATTGCGGGTGATCTAATATCTATGTTTGGGTCTTTTTACTTAATATTTATAGGTATCTCATCATTAAAAAGTGAATCGCAGACATCTGAAAAATCCCAATTAATGTCTAGCAGCTTCACGAATGGATTTATTACAAACATCTTTAATATAAAAGCTTTTATTTTCTTTATTTCATTATTTTCAATTATTCTTAATGATGATATTTCATTTATTGGAAAGATCTTTATTCCTATCTACTTTGCAGTAGCTACTACTTTATGGTTTTCATTCTTAACCATAGTTCTTACACACGATAATGTTCAAAAGAGATGGGAGCCAGTTCAAGAAATTATCAATAAGATTTCAGGATCTATCCTTATTGGTCTTGGATGTTTAATTCTTATAAATATACTTTTCTAGAATAACTCCAATAGCATGCAGCGAACTGAGCCACCGCCAATTTTTTCAATTGTGGGAATATTTATGTCCACGATATCATAATATTTTTCAATAAATCTTTTTTGTATTAAATCGAAAGCTTTAAGACCAGATGAAGATATTAAAAATTTAGCTTCGTTATTAATATTTCTTACTACTATGGCATTCCCTGAAAAGTTTTTGACCTGCTCTATAGATAAATTAAGAATCTTATGAGTTTTTTCAATATTTGATAGTAAATTTTTAGAATCGGGTATTGAATCAAAACATATACCAGCAAATTTATTTGTAATAAACATCAGAACATTTGTATGGTAAGTGAGCTTTTTATCTATATAGCTTTTAAAATGAACAAGATCATATCCTCTAAGTTGAGACCATTTTGAAGCTAAACTTACGTTTGATCTATTTGATTCAGCCATATATGCGGTTTTGTTAACTCTATCTAAAACCAAAGAACCCGTTCCCTCTAAAAAAATATTTTCTGCTTCATATTCAGTTAAATCATTTTTAAGTGAATAGTTTGTATTTAAAAAATTTATGTTTGAGTTTGATCTTTCTAGACGTCTGTTAGGAGATTGCATACTAAATAAGTCATAAGTTCCATCTTCAAAAGTTACAACCCAATTATTTGGATATATGCTATCAGGTGAATTTTTTGGACTCTTTAGAATATTAAATGAGATTTTATTTTTATCTAATGTACTTATAAAGTTATCAAACTCTTCAAAAATCTTTAGCTTATTAAATTGAAGATCATTTTGAAAAACATTTGTATCAAACGTCTCTGTATTAAAATTAAAATTTGATGGCTCAACTAGAGCTAATTTATTTGTTGATTGATCCAAGAATTTATTTTTTCCTCAAGAACATAAAGAGGTATGCCCCCATGTCTCAAAACCTCATGATGGAATTCTTTAATATCAAACTCATCACCTAACTTATTCTCAGAAATAGCTCTAAGTTCCTTTATTTTAAGTTCACCAATTTTGTATGCCAATGCTTGACCAGGCCAATTAATATACCTATCAATCTCATTTATGACATCCTGTTTTGTTTTTGCTGCATTGTCTAAGAAATATTCAATTGCTTGTTGTCTTGACCATCCTTTGTAATGCATACCGGTATCAACAACAAGTCTTACTGCTCGCCACATTTCATATGTTAGCTGACCAAATTTGGAATATGGATCTTTGTACATCCCTAAATCTTCACCTAAACTTTCAGCATATAAACCCCATCCTTCAACGAATGCAGTATAGCCCCCATATTTTCTAAAGTTCGGTAAATCTAATTCCATCGTATAAGCAATTTGTAAATGGTGACCTGGCATCGCCTCATGAAGTGATAGTGCTTCTATTTCATATTTAGGTCTAACTTCAGGCATATATAGGTTTACATAGTAATACCCAGCTCTTGAACCATCAGCAGCAGGTCTTTGATAGTAGGCTGTTGTTGTATCAGGAGCACTCTCCATTGGTATAGGTTTTAATCCATATGGCATAGAAGGTAAGTCTTTAAATAATTTAACCAACAAAGGATCTATTCTTTTAGATGTAGCAAGATATTCAGTAAATAGCTCTTCACCTGTTTCAAAGTAAAACTGGCTATCTGTCCTTAAAAAGTCTAAGAATTCATCAAAACTTCCATTCCATTGAACTTGATCCATAATCTTAAACATTTCATTCTTTATCCTTGTTACTTCACTTAATCCAATATTATGTATTTCATCTGGGGTGAGCTCGGTAGTTGTAAATTGCCTAGCGATGAGTTCATAGTATTGTGAACCATTTTTAATATCGCTAATACCTATTGTGTCTCTACAATTAGGATAATAAGAATTTTCAAAGAAATTTAATAACTTTACATAAGAGGGTATTACAACATTGGATATAGCAATTTGCGCTTGTTCTCTTATTTGTTCTTGTTCTTGATTTGATATTTCATCTGGTAAAACCTCAAATGCATCATAGAAAGGACTATTTATATAAGAATCAACATTTTGTAATTTTATTTGATTTAAGACTCTACTCATCAAAATCTTAGGTGGCATGACTTGATTTTCAATACCCTGGTTTGCCAATGCAATATATTGATCAATTACACCATCCAGTTTTTCTAGACGAGAAATCCAATCCATATATTGTTGAAAATTACGAAGAGGTAATGTTTCTGCTGTTTCGTGCTGGAGTTGAATGCCGCCTCTATGACTGAATGGTAATAAATATATTTGATATTTATGTTTATCTGCAGAGTTTTTGTAATCATCTAAAAATAATCGATAGTTCAGTTTATTTTCATCTGAAAAATCATCAACACTCATCATTTCAAGCTCTTGTATAACTTGTAATGTATGTTCATGATCTTTATTTATTTTGTCAATTGAGTAATCAGGCCATAGTGTGTTAAAACGTAAATCTCCCATATAGGATGCATAGATAGGATTATCCTCTATTGATTTAGCAAATTCTTTATCTAGAAGTTCTAAAAATCTTTGCTCATCATTATTTTTAGAAAAGAAATTTGGTATCAGAGATAAATTAAAAGCAACAATTAAACCTATTGATAACAACCCTGTATAAAGAATGTATCTAAGTTTAAACATTACATATTAAGATAATTTGGACCACCCATACCTTCAGGTGTTACCCAAGTAATATTTTGCGATGGGTCCTTAATATCACATGTTTTACAATGAACACAATTTTGAGCGTTAATGACAAATTTATCTTGGTTATTCTCATTAACAACCTCGTAAACACCCGCAGGACAATATCTCTGAGCTGGTTCAGCATATTTGGGTAAATTTACACTTATTGGGATATTTTCATCTCTTAACTTCAAATGACATGGCTGATCTTCCTCATGTGTAGTATTCGATAGATAGACAGAACTAAGTTTATCAAAAGATATAATCCCATCTGGTTTGGGATAATTAATTTTAGGCATCTTAGATGCATCTTCTAAGCAAGCATAATCTGGAGTAGGGTGATTTAAAGTAAATGGTAGATTGCCTCTAAAAACAAATTGATCTATAGCCGCTAAGATAGGACCAAATAGATTACCAAATTTATGTAATAACGGACCAAAGTTCCTTGCTTTGTAAAGTTCTTTTTGAAGCCAGGACTTTTGAATTCTATCTTCATAAAGAACAAGATCTGAACCAATATTATTGTTTTCTATTGCCTCATGTATAACTTCAGCAGCAATCATTCCAGATTTCATTGCTGTATGAGTACCTTTAATTTTAGGGAAATTTAGTGTTCCCGCATTATCACCAACTATAAGTCCACCATTAAATGACATTTTTGGTCGTGATTGGAAACCACCTTTTATGAGTGCTCTTGCACCATAAGCCACTCTGGTTCCATCTTTTAGAAGCTTAGATATACCAGAATTATGCTTCCATTGTTGAAATTCATCATATGGACTTAGATAAGGATTCTTATAATCTAATGGAACTACGTAACCCATATAGAGTTGATTATTTTTACCATGGTAGCAATAAGATCCAGATGCTGTACCTTTAGCTGGCCAACCTGCAGTATGCATTACGGTCCCTTCTTTATGTAATTCAGGTTTGATATCCCATATTTCTTTAAAACCTATCCCATAATGTTGTGGATCTTTACCTTGATCTAAATTAAATTTTTTAATTATCTGCTTACCAAGATGACCTCTACAACCCTCAGAAAGGACAGTGTATTTTGCTCTTAGCTCCATACTGGGCTGGTATGATGGTTTTTTTTCACCATCCTTACTAACACCCATTTCACCAGTAACAATTCCCTTCAGCTGATCATTTTCAATAATTATTTCAGAAGCAGTAAAGCCAGCAAATATTTCAACACCAAGTGACTCTGCCTCTTTTGCGAGCCATCTACAAAAATTAGCAAGACTCATAATGTAATTACCATGATTGTTGAAATTAGGCATAAAAAATCCTGGCAGAGGGACGGGTATGGATATGTTTTCATTTACAAGGTACTTAACAATATCTTTCTTTACGGGTGTATCAAGTGGTGCCTCTTTATCCTTCCAATCAGGAATAAGCTCATTGAGAGCTGTAGGCTCAAATACATTACCAGATAAAATATGAGCGCCAACCTCAGATCCTTTTTCAATAACGCATATCGAATGATTTGTATTATTTTTTTTATTTAATTGAGCAAATTTTATAGCTGTAGATAGTCCTGCAGGTCCAGCACCCACAACAAGGACATCATATTCCATTACATCACGTTCCATAAATACTTCCTAAGCTCTTTAGAAATTGTGTAAAAAGCATTACAATTATAGCCGCAAAACCCTTTAAACTTAACATATTATGAAAATACTAGTACCTATAAAAAGAGTAGTGGACTATAACGTAAAGGTAAGGCCATTATCTGATAATTCAAATGTTGATCTCAATAATGTAAAGATGTCAGTTAACCCCTTTTGTGAAATTGCTGTCGAAGAAGCAGTTAGATTAAAGGAATCTGGTCAATCTTCAGAAGTAGTTGTTGTAACAGTTGGAGGTGATGAATCTCAAGAACAGCTAAGAGCATGTCTTGCACTTGGAGCAGATAGAGCAATTTTAGCTCAATCTGAGGGTCTACTAGAACCACTAGCTATTGCAAAAGTTTTAACCAAAATAGTTGAATCTGAAAATCCTAATCTTATAATTTTAGGCAAGCAAGCAATTGATGGAGATAATAACCAAACCGGTCAAATGTTAGCTTCTATGCTTGATATGCCCCAAGCTACTTTTGCATCCGAACTTAAAATTGAAGGGGATAGTGCATTAGTTACAAGAGAAATTGATGGTGGTTTACAAACAATAAATGTAAGCCTTCCAGCAGTTGTTACAACGGATTTAAGACTTAATGAGCCAAGATATGCATCATTGCCAAATATTATGCAAGCAAAGAAAAAAGAACTTTCCATTCAAAATGTTTCTGATCTTGGCATAGATGTATCTAATAGAACGTCAATTCTTTCAGTAGAATTGCCACCAACACGTGAAGCCGGTGTTATGGTTGATTCGGTTGACGAATTAGTTGAAAAGTTAAAAAATGAAGCAAAGGTAATAACATGAGTATATTAGTAGTAGCAGAACATGATAATAGTGAAGTTAAAGGTTCAACCCTTAACACAGTAACAGCTGCATCAGAAATTGGTGGAGATGTATCAATATTAGTTGCTGGATCAGAATCATCCTCAGTTGCAGAACAAGCTGCGAAGATTTCTGGTATTAGTTCAGTTATTCATGTTGATGATCCTATATATAAAAACTTCTTAGCTGAAGATTTAGGTAACTTAGTTGTTTCTGTTGCAGACGGATTTAATTATATACTCGCACCTGCAACAACTTTTGGTAAGAATTTTCTTCCCAGAGTCGCAGCTAAATTAGACGTTCAACAGATTTCAGATATTATTTCAATTGAAGATGCTGACACATTTAAAAGACCAATTTATGCAGGAAGTTGCATTGCAACTGTTAAATCAACTGATTCTGTCAAGGTAATAACTGTAAGAACAACAGCTTTTGATGCATCACCCGTGGTAGATTCATCAGTAAATGTTGATGTTGGTGCTGTTGTTGATTCTTTAAATAACTCAAAGTTTGTTAGCGATGAAATTGCTGAGAGTGATAGACCAGAACTTACAGCCGCAGATGTAATTGTTTCTGGTGGAAGAGCATTAGGCTCATCTGAAAATTTTAAAATCATCGAAGCACTTGCTGATAAATTGGGAGCCGCAGTAGGAGCCTCAAGGGCCGCTGTTGATGCTGGCTATGTTCCAAATGATTATCAAGTTGGACAAACAGGTAAAATAGTTGCACCTTCATTATATATAGCTATTGGCATTTCCGGCGCTATTCAACATTTAGCTGGAATGAAGGACTCTAAGGTAATAGTTGCTATTAATAAAGATGAAGATGCACCAATTTTTCAGGTTGCAGACTATGGTCTTGTCGGTGATTTATTTGAAGCAGTTCCTGAATTAACTGACTCTGTGTAATTAGATGGAATTCCTCTTTCAGGGGTTATCTCAAGAAACCTTATGGCTAGTAGTAGTTTTTTATGACTTGTTACTAGTTGTAGTTCTTTATAAATTTTTTGGAAAATATGGTTTATATACAGCTGTAATTTTAGGCATTATTCTGGGCAATCTTCAAGGTGGTAAGGTTTCTGAATTTGTTATTTTTAATGCTACGTTTACTGTAAGTATGGGTGCAATCCTTTATTCAGGAATTTATTTTTCAACAGACCTACTAAATGAAAAATATGGTAAAACTGAAGCTAACAGGGCAGTTAATCTTGGATTTTTTGCAAACATTGCTGTCCTATTAACACTCCTTTTAAGTTTACTATTCAAACCCTCTGATTTAACTGGTTCAGCATTAGAAGTTCATAATGCTCTATCAGTCATCGCCTCATATTCACCAGCTTTTATAATAGGTTCTCTGACTGCTTACTTTATAAGTCAAAAATTTGATGTTTGGTTTTTCAATTATCTTAAAACTATTACACAAGGTAAATATCTTTGGTTGAGGAATAATCTTTCAACTATTACTTCACAATTACTAGATACCTTTATTTATACTTTTACCTGGGTGATAGCAACAGACTTGAGTATATATGAGGCTTTTTACATAGCTTTATCAAAATATATTTTTAAAATATTTATTGCGTTGATAGATACAATATTTATTTATGGTGTTAGGAATATAAATCCGTTAGTTAAAAATGACGAATAGGTCCATTACCTGAACCAAAATTAGGGGCTTTTTTAATACCATTTTGAACATATTCAATAGAAATTCTTATTGAATCTTTTAAATTAATTCCTAAACCTATGTTTGTAGCTATTGCTGATGCTAAAGAACAGCCTGTTCCATGGGTATTTGTACTATTAATTTTTTTAGATTCAAATATATGTTCGTCACCATTAGAAGTAATCAAGACATCACTTATATTGTCTGAATTTCCATGACCGCCTTTTACTAATACATTTTTACATTCAAGTTTTAATAATTTCTTTCCTGCATCTATCTGATCTTCAAGATTATTAATTTTCTTCCCACTAAGAATTTCAGCTTCATGTATGTTGGGAGTTATTAAAAAAGATTTACTAACGAGATTACTTTTAATTGAAGTTATTACTTCATCACTAACAAGAACATCTCCTGATGTAGCTACCATAACTGGATCTAAAACAATTTTGTGGTTAGAGATGTTCATACTTATATATTCAATAATTTCTTCATCAGCTAACATTCCTATTTTTATAACATCAGGCGTTAGGTCATTATTAATAGAATTAATTTGATCTATGACTATTTGCTTTGGTAAAGGATATATTGATTGAACGCCAATTGTGTTTTGTGCCGTAATAGCTGTAACCACAGTCATTGCATATCCTTTGAAAAATGAAGTTGTCTTAATATCTGCTTGAATTCCAGCTCCACCGCCTGAATCTGACCCCGCTATAATAAGAACTTTTGGTATAAACGACATTTTGTGATTATAAAAAAAACGCCTATCGAAAGATAGGCGTTAGTGGATTGAAATAACTAACTAGTCGTTTGTATTAACCCATAGGGGAATAACAGCAATACCAAGAGCAGCTACTAGCATTAACATGCCACCAACTTTTCCTATCATATTACCGCCTTCTGCCATTGCAGCTACAAATGCTTGTGAGCCGGGCCCTATGTCTATATCTCCATTAGCTGCATCAAGTGTCGATAATGCTAATGCATGACCTTCAAATAGACCACTAATATTTCCATACACAACTAAACCAGATAGAAACACTCCAACAGCAAAAGCTGTTACGAATATTTTTCCTAGTAAATTAACATTTTTTTCTAATGAAACACTGCTAAATCTAGCTGCAACCCATAATGCTAAAACTATAGCAAGAAATCCGGTAGCATTTGCAGTTCTTCCAGCTGCAAACGCATCCCACATTGCTATTTCAGCCATTGCGCTTTGAACTAAAGCTTCTTCCATTTTAATCCTCCTTAAATGTGAAGTAAGTAGATATTTTACACATAAATAATTAATATTTAAATCTTGTGAAATTAAAGTAACATAGGCTTATGGATTCAGATTTAATTATTCTTATTGTTCAGGTAATAGCAGCACTTGGGGTAGTTGTATCAGTTGTTTATTTAGGAATACAAATCCATCAACAAAATGAAATCACAAAAGCGCAATTCGGACATTCGTTAACACAAAGACAATATGAAAGATATTTTGCAACAGCTAAAGATGGTGAATTTGCAAATTTTTTATCTAAAGACTGGTCATCTGATGAATTAACAGATGCAGAAAATTGGAGATCAACAATGTTTATTATTATGTGCCTTGTTGATATATTCGATGTTTACGAAAAAGTTAAGAAAGGTTTTGTTGATAAAAAACATTTAGATATACGAATGAATGCACTTAAGTTTGGGACAATGAAAACTGACAAAGCCAGATCAGCTTGGGATTTTTGGAAAACCACTCGTGATCAAGATTTTATTAATTGGTTTGAGTCAGAAATCTATGGTGAAGGTCAGCTCGATGCAGATGAATTGCTTGAGCAAACAAAAGGTGGCTCATTTACAGCTAGTATCCGATAAAGACACTAATCTTTTACAAACCAAAATAATAATTGTGGTGTTTTCTCCATATATTCTTTGTAGTCGGGTCTTTTTTTAAGACTTCTGTTGTCCATCATAGGACATGAAATAAATACAAATAAGGCTAACATCACTAATGGACAAGCTAATACCCACAAAGGTGTTGATCCCGAAGCAAGAGCAAATATATATATACCAAACCAAAAACTTACTTCACCAAAATAGTTGGGATGTCTTGAGTATTTCCATAATCCATATTTCATAGTTTTACCTAAATTATTGATATCTTTTCTAAAATTTCTCATTTGATCATCTGAAATATACTGAACGATAACCGCAACTACTATTAATATAAAACCAACGTAAGCAAGGTTATTTAAGTCTTCTGAAGTTAAAGCTATATAAATAGGGTAGAGGCTTATGTTTACAATCAATGTTGGGATAAGGTGGATTCCAAAAAGATCATTAATAAATGCCAAAAGCCTTTTATTATTTTTTAAATCTATATATCTAAAGTCTTCATGATCTAAATTAGTCCAATTAAGAAACCAGTTATAAGTTAACCGCAGTGCCCAAAATAAAAAAGCTGATATTACTAAACTTTGTTCTAGATTAGATAATGATGATTGATTTGCAATATAAAAGACTATTGGTATTGGTGCTACATGCCAAAAAGGATCGTAAATACTTGAATTCTTATGGATGTTAGAAAATAAGAAAATAATTAAGGTTGCAGTTATGTGCCAGGCCAATATAAGAAGCCAACCATCAAGGTCAAAGTTTTTAGTAAACATGAATGCTAGATAGAAAGAAATTACGTAATATAAAAAAACTAAGGTAAGACTTCCTTGTTTGGTTTTAATGAGATTCTGCAAAACTTTCTAAAGATGATTTAAGTTCTTTGTCATTTAAATGAAATAATGATATTTCATCTTTCCAATTTAGGTCTTTAAACTTATCAGCACCCATTTCATACCAACTTTCTTTTATGTATTCAATATTTTGCTTTGTCTTAATGTGCATGTAAATAAACCAATCTTGAAAATCGTGTTCTTCTATCTGATTAAATATTTCATCACATTTTTTGTAATCGTTATTTAGATAATATGCTAAAAATAACTTTTTTAATGGCCTATCTGAATTACTATCCATAGCAGGTATGGGCTCCATTTTATACATCTTTTCAAATATCTTAATGCCGCTCTCTACTTCACCATTCCTGATTAGAGCATCTCCATAAATTGATAATACAAATGGATGATTAGGATTTGCATTATATGCCTTAGTTGCATAGATTTTACTTTGTTGGAAATTATGAAGTGTTAGACTTGCTTCACCCAAAATCCTATTTGTGTTCCAATCATTTTCATTAAGTTCATTTGCTTTACTTAAAGACCCTAAAAACTCTTCCATGTTTTCATCATTTCTTTCTCTAAAACCAAGTGTCATAGCTTGACCAAGAGTACATGCTTTCCAAGAATAGGGAAGTGCATTAGTGTCATCAGCTTCAATTGCTAAATCAAGCATTTTTATAGCTTCAGCATTAGCCTCTTTATCAAATTTTTGATTTAGAGCTCTTCCTTTAAGAGTATATTCATAAGATGTCATATTCTCAGTAGGTTTTCTATGAGCTCTTTTCAAACTTGTTATTTCGATTTCACCAACTATACATCTAATTATTTTTGTTACTATCTCATCTTGGATTTCAAAAATATCAGTGTTTATTCGATCATATTTATTACTCCAAATAACTCTATCATCATTCATGTCACTTAATTCAACTGATATACGTAATCTGTCATTTGAAGATCTTATAGATCCTGATACGATGAAATCAAATCCCCACTCATCTTTAAATGATTGAGATGTATAGTCCTTACCCCTAAATCCGAAACAGGTTTTTCTAGTAGCAACTGATATTTCTTTAATCATAGATAACTCAGTTATCAAGTCTTCTACAATTCCATCAACAAGAAACTCCCCATCATTATCATTATTTAAATTTTCAAAAGGTATTAAACCTATTTTTGGCCTGTAATCATCAATTGTAGAATTATTCTCATCGAAATTTTTTAAAGTTTCTTCATCAATTGTTTTTTTCCTTGTTATATATGAAATTATCAAAACAATTGGAAATAAAACTAAAACACCTATAAATAGGATCTGCATAAAAGATTCGCTAGAAATGCCAAATATTGATTCTGTAGATAGGTTATCTGTAACTACACTAGCAACTTGAATTAAGCCAAAAGAAGCAACTGCATATCCTGCAGATGTTTTAATAAGAATTGATCCGATATTTTTAAGCCTGATCTTAATGAAATGAAGTGCAATCTTAAGCTTTTTCATATTTATATAATAATAAAAAATTAAATGATTTAAAATTATATGATGTATAAATTGTTAATCTCAATTTCAATAATATCAGTAGCTTTTTTTCACAATCCAATTATTTCTTTGAGTTTGGGCTTAATACTTGGATTTATTATGAAAGATAATCTTACAGGGTTTATTTCAAATGTAGGCTCTATGCCTTTACAGATTGGTATTGTTTTAATTGGCTTTTCGATTAGCTTTAAAACATTTACTGATTTATTAACTAATTACTATCCGATAATAAGTATCTTTGTAATAATCACTTTTCTTTTAGGTTTGTTAATAGGTAGGTTATTTAGTTTAGATAAAAAGTTTATATACCTAATTACCTCTGCAACTGCTATTTGTGGAGCAACAGCTGCATTAGCCATATCATCCATCATTAAAGCTAAACCAAATCAGATATCACTTGCTGTTTTTATAATCTTTTTAATGAATGCAATCGCTTTGGCTTTATTTCCAATTATTGGAAGATTCTTAGGCTTAACTGATATGCAATTTGGTTTGTTTTCAGCGTTAGCTATTCATGACACAGCATCAGTTATAGGTTCTGGCTTTTTATATAGTGATGAAGCTGGTGAAATTGCAACTACTTTGAAAGTTGGAAGAACAATTTGGATAGTGCCATTGGTTGCTTTAATAGCTTTTATAGAAAACGAAAAGGGATCATTAAATTTAAAAGATTTACCACAATTTATTATTTTATTTTTTATAGTAATTGTTGTATCGAATATATTCACTTTACCTGGTCTAATATATGAAATATCAGAATTACTGAGTATTGTGCTTATAAATATTGGGATTTTTTTTATTGCGCTCCAGTCAAGGGTTGAGCAAATAAATAATTTAGCAAGCTTAATTTATCCTATTTTGTTATGGCTAACTATAGTTTTAATATCATTTATGGTAGTGACAAGCTTATAATTATATAAATGAAGTACCCATCTATTACTGAACTTGTTTTAAGAGACGGTCAACAATCTTTAATCGCTACAAGAATGCGTTTATCAGATATGATACCGATACTTTCAAAACTTGATAATATTGGATTTTCATCACTAGAGATGTGGGGTGGTGCTACATATGATTGCTGTCTTCGGTTCTTAAATGAAGACCCTTGGGAAAGGTTAAGAGTTATCAAATCCAATGTTAAAAAAACTGATCTTCAAATGCTTCTTCGTGGCAAGAATTTAGTCGGTTACAAAAAATATGATGATTCTGTAATAGATTTATTTATTAAGAAATCTTCTGAAAATGGTATTGATGTTTTCCGTATCTTTGATGCTCTTAATGATATTAATAATATTGTTTATTCAATAGAGTGTGTGAATAAATATGGTGCTAATTCTCAAGGAACTATATCGTATACAACAAGTCCAGTTCATAATGAAAAATACTGGTTGAAATTAGCCAAAGACATTGAAGATGCTGGCGCTAAATCTCTTGGAATAAAAGATATGGCTGGATTATTAAAGCCTAAAACTGCATATAGTTTAATAAAAAATCTTAAGAAAAATTTGAAAATTCCTATACATCTTCATACACATGCTACAACCGGATTATCTGATGCTACAAATTTTAAAGCTTACGAGGCAGGAGTAGATAACATAGATACTTCTATATCTTCATTCTCAAATTTGTATGCTCATACAGCAACAGAAAGCTTTATATCAATGATTTATGATCATAGTGATAATCCATATGATATGAATGAATTAGCTGAAATATCAGAGTATTTTCAAAATATAAGAAATAAATATAGTCAATATGAAGGATCAATGAAAGGCGTTGATATAAAAATGCTTATCAATCAAGTTCCAGGCGGTATGTTAAGTATTTTAGAGAAGCAACTACTTGATCTTAATAAATTAGATAAGTTAGATAATTTAATAAAAGAAATACCTAGAATACGAAAAGATGTTGGTTATATACCACTTGTTACACCCACTTCACAGATTATTGGGGCACAAGCATTATTAAATGTTTTAGATAATGAACGATATAAAAATCTAAATAAAGAATTTATAGATTTAGTGAAAGGGGATTATGGAAATATACCTGGTGATATTGATAGCTCTTTGTTAAAAATAGTTGACTCAAAACAGCATGATCAAAGTCTTGAATTATTAACTGTAGATCAAGCAAGATTGAATTTTAAAGATTTTTGTAAAGAAATGAACCTTAAAAATTTATACAAGAATGAAACCGATCTTTTGAACTATATTTTATTCACAAAAGAATCAAAAGATTTCTATACAAAATCATCTGTAATTAGCATGAATGATCTTATCGAGCTGCAAGAAGGTTTTGGCCTATACATGTCAGATTAATAGAAATTTATTTAATAAAGTATTTAATAATTTCATTTTTTATATTATTTTAGTTATTGGAGGAATTATTATGAAAAAATTATTTTTAATATTTACTTTTTTTATGACATCAAATCTTATTATTGCTGATGATCATGAAGTAAAAATAGAAAGTGATGGAACAGTGGCTGAATTCAATTATTTTTCAGTTACTAATCCTGTTGCTTTTGTGAATTCACTTAATATGTTTGATAAGTCGCAATGTGCAAAAAAGTGGCGTGAAGAATCGAATGTTAAAGTTAGTCTATGGGCACTTAGAGGCTCACCAAGTACTCACTTTATTCTTGTGGTTTACGATAATTATGAACAAATGGAAAAGGGAAGAGCTATATTTACCTCTTGTCCAGAGTCTGCAAGAATGCTTGCCAGCTTTCCTAAAACTACTGAGACCGATAGAACATATAATTGGATCACTGAAAATGCTTTGTCTGGGAGAGACTGGCAAACAAACAGTGTTTTTGCGAAGTTTAACTTTAAGGTTGAAAGAGGATCTGAAATGGAATATGCACTCGCTTGGAAAGATCTAATGTCTTCAAGTCTTGATTTGTTTAATGGATCTTTTGGTTTAAATGCAGTTGCTTTTGGTAATAGATACTCAACTCATATGGTTTATATTGGTGCTGATTCTATGACTGAACTCTCTGAAGGTTTAGCTGCGGTTCGTTCTACGGATACCTATAAAGAATTTGTTTCGAATACAAGTGATATTGTTTCAGGTGTTCATAGCCAAATGGTACAGTTTGTTAAAAATTTTGATGGTACATAAAATGAGATATTTAATTTTAAGTTTGTCATTTATTTCCATAATTTCTATTGCTGATGATCATGCTAAAGAAACTACTTTTCCTGGTTTAGTCTCTACTGAATCATTTAACTTAGGAAATGGTATGGAAATGCATGTGGAAAGAAGAAATTCTTGTAATCAAGATGGAACACCAAAACATTTCCATCCAGCTGCTGGAACACTTGTTTATGTTCTCGATGGAAAATCTCAATCAAAATCATCTGGTGAATGGAAAGAATATAATAAAAATGAATATTGGTTTGAAAGATCAGATTGGGTTCATGGTGGAGAGGCTGATACACCTTCATTACCTGAAGGCACCTGTCAACAACTTTTAGTTATAAGAGTTGCTGAAGAGGGCAAAGAGCACACTATCTTCATAGATTAAATTCAATTAAAAAAAGCTCTCCTTGTTGAGAGCTTTTTTTATGGTGTTACTAGTGAATTGGTTCCAAGGCCACTTCCATAAACTACTGCATTTAGCCATAAGCGATTTGTACCCAATGCAGAACCTCTGAAGTTAGGCTCACCTGAGAACAAGATTATTTGACCTTTTCCAATTTTTTCTCTTGTTAGGTATGCTGAGTTGGCTATTCTTTGACTTGCTTCTGGCCAGACTAATCCACTCATTCTTACACTTAAATCATATCCTGATGGAATTTGTGACCAATTTATTGTTTTAGTTTCAGATTCTTTGTTTGGTAGTAATTCACCGATTCTTAATGCAGCTTCTGAATTTCCTCCAGTCATAAGTATAGGATAGTTACCATATAAGACAGGAACCACATCCTCAGTACCAAAAGTTAACCAGTGCTCATTATCTGCTCTTGCTGAAACAATACCACCAGATGGCATTAATGTTGATTGCCATTTATCTCGCATCTCTAATTCCTCTTTAGAATAAGTGATATCTGTTGTTTCCCATGGATAGGTGATCTCTGTGCTAACTATATTCACATTAGCATCAGATATATCAATATATTCTTCCTTGGAATAAATCTCTCTCATTAAGTCAAAACTGAAATTTTTACTTTTATCAAATGTATTATTTAAGTTTTTTACCGATCCAATATCATTTGAAATAATTGATCTTGTGGACCTATTGTTTGCGATTAATGTTCCACCTTGTTTTACCCAATCCATTAAGATATCTTTTGCATAATTGCTTAAATCAGGACTGCCACTTGGTAATATTATTGTGTTGTATCGTCTTAAATCGCCATAACCTGTTAAAGATGAATTTAATTGGCTATGTCTTATGCCTAGATTATGATCTAGCGACCACCAACTAAC
>CACBQK010000007.1 GCA_902541365.1 uncultured SAR86 cluster bacterium | reverse complement strand
TCCTGCTTGTGTGGGTCCTGAAAAATATGGTCAATTCTTTCTGTATTAAATATTGAAGACCTTCTTTTTATACCATGCACTTCGTATCCCTTGTCTAGAAGGAATTCTGCAAGATATGAACCATCTTGTCCTGTAATGCCGGTTATTAAAGCCTTTTTCATTAGATTTTTATCTTTTCATATATTCCTGGATGGAAGTTAGCATGCATTATTACTCTGTAATCTTTTGGATTACTCTTATGTAAATTATAAACTCCTTTATGGAATCCCTCAGTGTCAAAAATAAATAAAGAGCCTTTTTCTCCTATCAGAGGAAATTTTTTAAATGCTTTATCAATCAACTCCTGATTTAATCTTCTCCTATCATAGGTCAGTTGTTGCTTTTTATGACTAGATAGACAATATTCCATATGAATATTTGAATCATTTACATCATTTAGAAGCATCATTAAAGAAACTTGTCTGTAACCATCGGAATGATATATCCTCGACGGCTTATGATGCAACTTGGGATCGTTTTTCACGAGACAACTTATTGTTGGATTTTCTCTTAAGTATGCATAACCGCCATAGTATTCTGAGAGAAATTCAAGGATTTTTAAGTCTTTAATTACGGATCTTACAAGATCTGAGTCAAGACTTAGGTGAATGGTATTATTTCTTGTCTTGTCTATATGATATGTATTAAGAAGTGAGTCTAATTTTGAAGACTCTATCTTTGCAAATTTAGTTATACCATAGTCTTTTAATTCGAGAAGATTGTCTGAAAAAATTGAATTTTTTATAAAGGTGTCATTGAGATGAGATAAATCAAGATTATTCTTTTTCCATAAATAGGTTCTAACAAATTTTGGCGAATTGTAATAAAACCATAATTTAATTCCTTTTGAGCCCATTTTTAAGACGGTAAATAATCTAAATATTCTCCTAGTTAATTCTATGGGAATCATGCGAAATGAAAATGGCTTATATAATTGTTCAGTACTCACAAAATCTATATTACCCTAATATTTGAAATAAAATTGAAGACTGGTTGAAATGGAGGCTGAGGCCGGAATCGAACCGGCGTAAACGGATTTGCAGTCCGCTGCATGACCACTCTGCCACCCAGCCAAGTTATTTAATCTTACCTTCATCTCTTAAACTCTTCCTAATCTTTGTTGCGCTGATGGATTCAATATTTGAATTAAATGACTCTTGATCAATGTTATATCCAACTCCTCTTCCATAAGTTATATTAGTTATATTAGGAACTAATTGAATCACAAAATCTTCATTAATTTTATAGCCAGCTGAAAAAAGCTTCTCGGCAATATCTTTTGATACATCTTCATAAGAAAAAGGATTATCGTCTTGGCCTTCTCCTCCAGAAGAACCTTCTACATCTCGAACTTGTATTACCACTTGACCAGTCTTAGCAAGCGCTCTTTCAAAAAGAGCAAGATGGCCTTCATGCCATGGCTGCCATCTACCTAAAAGAAGGACTGTTGGTTTTTTTGGATCAAACATCTCTTATTAAACTTGCCACTTGCGAGGGGCTATACTGATCCCAAGAAGAAATTTTTAAGTTAAATTTTTCAGGATCCTCAAATATTTTATCTGTATCCTTGTAGTTGCTTTCTTTTATTGTATCCATCCAGATGCAATAGTCTGCGTCAAATATTTTTCTTGCTTCTTTAGTGGGACATATGAAATCACAAATAACCAACCTTCCATTTTCTTTTTCAAAATCAGCTAATGCTCTCATTCTAAAACTTTGTCTTTTACGTCCTTCATTTGAAAAATCCCAATCATTTGCCATCTCTCTGAGATTGTCAGCATTATACCAAGCACAAGATAACTCTTTTTGCAAAAGCTTGGATAAAAAGGTTTTTCCACTCCCCGATAAACCCATAATTAAAATCTTCATTAGATACCGAGTTTTACCAAGTCTTTTTGATTAATAATTCCAACTAATGTTTTGTCCGCCATTACGGCAAGACAGCCAATCTTTTTATCAGCCATAATTTTTAAGCATTCAGAAGCTAAATCATCAGGATTTACTGAGATAAAGTTTTTGCTCATAAAATCTTGTGCTGTCATATCAAAAAAATAATTTGATTTATCGATAGCCCTTCTAATATCTCCATCAGTTATTAAACCAGTAATCTTGTTGTCATGATTTTTTACAAATGTAACTCCTAAGCCCTTCTCAGAAATAGTTTTAATGACATCTTTTGAAAGCTCATCATGATTGATAATTGGTATCTCGTCTCCCGACACCATGACATCTTTTGCAGAGAGGAGCAGCCTTTTCCCCAAAGTACCTCCAGGATGAGACTTTGCAAAATCTTCAGGTTTGAAATCTTTTTTATTCATTAACGAAATTGCCAGCGCATCTCCCCAAACAAGAGTTGCTGTAGCGCTTGAAGTTGGAGCAAGATCAAGGGGGCATGCTTCTTTTTCAACTTTTATTAATTGATGGTAGTCAGAAATCTTCGCAAGAGTTGATTCATCATTTCCTGATACGCCTATTACAGAGCAGCCTAACTTTTTTATAATAGGTACTGTTTTTAGAAGATCCTCTGTCTCACCTGAGTAACTAATTGCAACAACTATATCATTGCTCTGAATCATCCCAAGATCTCCATGAAAAGCCTCAGTGGAATGCATGAAGAAAGAGCTAGTTCCAGTGCTTGATAAAGTTGCAGATATTTTCTTACTTATATGACCAGATTTTCCTATACCACTGAGAATAAGACGACCTTTACACCTATATATAACATCTACAATCTCTTCAAACTTTTCGTCAATGAAGTCTTTTAAACCAATTAGTGCTTCGACTTCATCATCAATAACTTGCCTAGCTATATCTATTGTTTTTTTATCTTTACTCATTTCTTAAAGGTTGAAATTGTATATTGAAAACCTGTCTGAATTGTAACTAAAAGGGTGATTATAAGAATAATATCAGCAAAGAAAAGAACCATCATATTATTAATCGTTAGACCAAAGAGATACATTAATATCGACAACATCTGCATTGCGGTTTTTGTCTTTGCTAAAAAAGTCACTCTTGTCTTGTGAGATTGGTTATTTCTAGAGTTAATATCTCGTAAAGCAGCGACCCAAATTTCTCTTGAAATAATAACAGCTGAAATAAAGCCAATCAAAAAACTATCAAGGTTAATACTCAGTCCAATTAGAACAAATACAATTAATAATTTATCAGCTATAGGATCTAGAATTTCTCCTAATACTGATACAGAGTTTGTTTTTCTTGCAAGATAGCCATCAAGAAAGTCAGAAATGGATGCAATAAAAAATAAAAATAAAGCGATTGAGTAATTATTTTCTAAAAATAAAATTAAATAAATTAGTATTGCGCATAAAATTCTTGAAAGCGTTATGGCATTAAGTATTTTAGTCATCATAATTTTTGTTTAATTTCTGATGCCATTGTCTCATTTATATTTTTGATAGTCATTAGATCACCCTTTGAAGCTTCTTTTATACCTTTAAGGCTCTTAAACTTTTTCAGTAAAGCTTTTTTAGTTATTGGTCCAATACCCTTAACAGAATCCAGTACAGAATATTTATTTGATTTTCGTATTTTTTTTCTTGATGCAGTTATAGCAAATCTATGAGATTCATCTCTTGCTTCATTTAAAAGCTTAAAAGACTCTGAATGAGGATCTATTTCTAAAATACCTTTATTTGTATATATAGTTTCAGTAGCCCTTACTCTTCCCTTGCCCTTGGCAATCCCTAAAACTAGAATTTCCTCCATGCCAAAATTCTTGAGTATCTTATTTGTAAAATTTAACTGGGTTCTTCCCCCATCTATTAAAATCAAGTCAGGTTTCTGATCCTCATAATATTTTAATCTCCTTGAAATTACATGCTCCATTGATGCAACATCATTGCCAGCAATATCATTTGGAATATTAAATAGTCTGTAATCTTTTTTTGAGGGCCCGCTCTCTGAAAATACCACGCATGATCCAACCCCTTGCTGCATGTATTGATGACTTATATCGAATGCGTCTACTCTTTTAATTTTTTTAATACCTAGCCTCTCAGAAAGTTCTTGATATGCAAAAGCATATTTTTCTTTTTTACTTAGATGATTTTTAATAATTTGAGCAGCATTATTCTTTGCAAGCGAGACTATGGGCTTGATGAAAGAATTCTTTGTTTTTGGGAAAATTATCCTATCTGAGATATTATCTCTAATACATTTCTTAATGAGATAAAGCTCATTTAGAGGCGATGCAAAGAATATTTTCTTTGGTAAATTAGCCTTACTTGAGTAGAAATTAAAAACTGCTATCTCATAAAGGTTATTTACAGTTTCAAGAAAAGCATCCTTTACTAAATGAGTTTTTGTTCCTCGTATTTTTCCATCTCTGATAGTTACTATGCATATTCCAGCATAATTATTTACCTTTTCAACTGAGAAAATATCAGCATCAATCCCATTAGGAGTTATGGCTTGTTTTTCGTTAATGACTTCAACTTGATGAATCCTATTTCTTATATCTGCTGCCTTTTCAAACTTAAGTTCATCAGAAGCTTTTTTCATAGCTTTTTTTAAATTAGAAACCATATTTCTTTTTGAGGATGTTAAATAATCTTTAGACTTTTCAATATCTTCCATATATTCTTCTTTTGAAATATTTTTCGTACACGGCGCACTACATCTTTTCATCTGAAACTCAATACATGGCCTGGTTCTTGATTTAAAAGTTGTATCAGAACAATTTCTGACCCTAAATATTTTCTGGATATCTTTTATTGAGTTTTTAACAGCCTGAGAACTTATGAATGGACCGATATAATTATTATTGACAGAACTTTTTGTCCTTTTGAGATAAACTCCTGGGAATTCTTGATCAAGAGAAAAATATATATATGGATATGTTTTGTCATCTCTTAAAAGAATATTAAATTTTGGTTTATTTTCCTTTATAAGATTTTGCTCAAGCAATAGTGCTTCAACTTCATTATTAGTTATAAAAACTTCAATATGATCGGTAAGTCTTCGTATTTGGTTTGTTTTTCTATCCTTAAGAGACTTTCCAAAATAGGATGAAGTCCTTTTTTTTAGGTTTTTTGCTTTTCCGATATAAATTAGTTCTTTTTTAGAAAAAAATTTATAAACTCCTGGTGATTCAGGGATATTCTTAATCTTATCTTTCAAATCTTACAATTGCTTTTTGGTATTAATTTTACCTAATTCGACACCCCATTGGTCAAATGCGTTTGTATTCCAGAAAATGCTATTGAAAATAGTTTTATTCTCCCACAATGATATTAGCTGTCCTATTGAATAGGTAGATAAGTCACTTAACTCAATTTTAGTAACTCCTGAAATATTTGTTTTTTTATGGATATCTGTTTCTTGTCCATTCCCTTGAACTAAAGATTTAATTTGAGCAGCCATTTGTTTGTAATTGAGCTTATCAGACCTTGAGCAAATAAAATATTTATTTGACTGCTTTGTCCCCTGAAATACATGTTGGAAGAATGAGTGTTGTGATTCAGGGCCATAGCCACCCCAAATAATTGAGCCTGTTTGGTAATCAACTTTAGTATTACTTGAATCAGTACTTTTACCATTTGATTCCATTTCTACCTGTTGCGCAAAACTTATAAAATTTCTAAGTTTATAGTCATAATTCATTACAAGGGTCGTTTCTACATTTAATAAATTGTTATAAATAATATCTTGAACTGAAAGCTGGAAAGCTGGATTATTTTCTGCGCTTTTCAAGCATGCATCATCCATTTCCTTGCCGCCCTCTAAAAAATCTTTATATCCTTTTTCTCCCTCCAATAGACATAAAACTAGATTTATAGGACTCCAAATTGAGAATCTTCCGCCTGTTGAGGAGTCAAAAGAAACAATATTTTCCTCATGAATACCAAAATCTATGGCTTTAGATTTATTTGCCGTAATTGCAAAAGTATTATGATAAAAATTATTGCCACAAACCTCCTTATATGATGATAATGTTTCCAGCGTCCCAAAAGACTTTGAAGATATAACTAGAACATCATTTTCTTGTATTTGGATACTAGAATATTCATCAGGATCGCTTCCTGTTATGAAGATAATTTCTAAATCATTCTCATTAAAAATATCATTCATTAACGACGGTCCAAGATTTGACCCACCGATACTAAAAATAATAACTCTTTTAGAATTTCTTCTGATTTTTTCTGCCATAAATAAAATATTCCTCTGGTCTTCTACAAAGTTTTTTTTATTTCCTTTTTTATATTCAAAATGGGTTACTGATTTTTTTTCTGTAAAGTTAGCTATTTCTCCAATAACAATATTGTTAAATTTTTGAATTACTTCCTTTTCTTCAGCATATTTATAAAATAACTCCCTTCTATCATTATTTATCGGATGAGAAATCTGATCTATGCAAATTACATCGGTAGATAATTGATTGTCAGTAAATTGCGAATTACCTTTTTCTCTTAAGCTTTTAATAAATGAGTTAAATTTCATAAGAAAAGCTCCAAAGCTTTTCTTGGGTCCTCTGATTTAGTTATTGGTCTTCCAACAACAATAAAATCAGCACCCTTTTTATAGGCTTCCACAGGACTCATCACTCTTTTTTGATCATCATTTGAAATATCATTTCTGATACCTGGAACAACCTTGAGCTTATTAAAATCCTTCAGTTTATCGAGTTCATTTGGGGAACAAACTACTCCATCAACATTCGTGTTAGATGCAATAGATATTAGATTATTAAAATAAGCATCGAATTCTGTATGAGTTATTTCAAAAATATCATTCTCGGACAGGCTTGTAAGTATGCTAACTCCAAGGATTTTTATATTCTCTTTTTCTGAAGAGGCTGCTTCAATCATATCTTTGCCGCCATTAAGATGAATAGTGGTAAGAGCAACATTAAAATTTGAAATCTTTCTAACACAATTTGCCACAGTATTCGGAATATCATGCAGCTTAAGATCAAGGAAGATTTCAAATCCTTTTTCTGAGATTGAGTCTAATACTTTCCATCCTTCCGAAATAAAAAGCTCTAATCCAACTTTTACTAAGCACTTTTGCGGGTCTAAATTTTCTAAGAAATTTAATGCTAACTCAGCACTATCAAAATCAAGAGCAACTATTAATTTCTTATTCATAAAATCTTTGTCAGCTTTTTTGAGGGTTTAAAATGTATAGTTTCGGTCTCTCCAAGATATGAAATCTCTTTTGTCTTGGGATTAACAAATTTTCTGGGTCTTACATACTTCTTTGAGAATGTTCCAAATCCTCTTATCTCTACTTTTTCGTCCATAGCAACAGTTTCAACTATTTGATTGATAATAAGATCTATTGAAAGCTTTATTTGGTTGTTGGAAATATGAGGAAGTTGGTTTTGAATATATGCTTCTATATCGGATCTATTAAGCTTATTTGATTTCTTATTCACTCAATTTAAGAGAAATTCTCTCTCTATCAGAATCAATTCCAAAAATAACGCATGTAATTTTGTCGCCTTTTGAGAATTTTTCTAAAGCTTCTTTTGCATTATCTTCTTCAGAAATATCTGAAAGATGAATTAAACCATCAATGTTGCCCTCAAGGCCAACAAAAATACCAAAATCAGTGATAGATTTTATTTCACCCTCAACATTGTCACCAAGATTATATTTATTATCAAACTCAACCCAAGGGTTTGGTTTGGTTTGCTTTAACCCTAAAGATATTCTTCTTTTTTCTCTATCAATTTCTAAAATCATTACTTTAATTTTTTCATCTTGAGAAACAACTTTTGAAGGATGTATGTTTTTTGACGTCCAGTCTAGCTCTGATAAGTGAATCAAGCCTTCGATACCTTGCTCAAGCTCTGCAAAGCAACCATAATCAGTGACATTGCTGACAACTGCCTCATAAATACCGCCTGAACTATATTTGGAATCAATTTCTTCCCAAGGATCATTTTGTATTTGTTTTAAACCAAGAGATACTCTTAACTTTTCTTTATCAAAGCTCAATACTTTTACTTCGATCTCTTCTCCTAGATTTAGTGAATCCGAGGGATTGATGACTCTAGACCATGAAATATCAGTTATATGCAATAGTCCATCGAGTCCGCCAAGATCAATAAATGCGCCATAGTCAGTGATATTCTTAACTATTCCTTTGACTATTTGCCCCTCTTCTAAATTTTTAAGTAACTCTAACTTCTCAGCAGAATTAGCTTCTTCAAGTACAGCTTTTCTTGATAGAACAACATTATTTCTTTTGTAATCGAGCTTAATAACTTTGAAGTCTTGAATAGTGTTTTCAATGTTAGGAGCTTCTTTTAGTGGTCTAGTGTCTACCAGCGACCCTGGAAGGAATGCTTTAACTACATCCACCTCAACTGCAAAACCACCTTTGACTCGATTTAATATTTTACCAGTTACAAATTCACCGGTTTCTAATGCATGTTCAAGATTTTTCCAAGTAGAAATTTTTCTTGCTTTCTCTCTTGAGATTCTTGTCTCACCATAGCCATCTTCAACAGCTTCTAAAGCAACTTCAATTTGATCACCAACCTCAATATTTAACTGGCCATCATTTGTTCTAAATTCATCAATTGAGATTACTCCCTCAGATTTGAGACCAACATGAACTGTGACCCAGTTTTTGTCTATATCCAAAACAACGCCGGAGACTATTGATCCAGGCTGCATTTCAAGACTTGCAATACTTTCGTCTAAAAGGTCTGCAAAAGATTCACTCATAAAATATTCCTTTCTTTAATATGCTGAAGAGCCTCGGCTAATATAGATTCCTGATTTAAATTTGTAGAGTCTAATAATATAGAATCTTCTGTTTTAATCAGTGGAGACAATTCTCTTGTTCTATCTTTTTTGTCTCTTTCAACAATATCATTTATTAGGTCGTGCATATTAACTTCTTGTCCCCTTTTCTGCAACTCTAAATACCTTCTTTTTGCTCTCACTTCAGGAGCTGCATCAAGGAAAAATTTTAAATTTGCATTAGGAAAAACTACACTCCCCATATCTCTTCCATCTGCAATAAGATTACTTGTTTCTGAAAAGAATCTTTGAATGGGAAGAAGTATTTCCCTTGTTGATGGCAAAGAGCTTATTTTCGATGCCTGAATGGCTGTCTCTTCAGTTCTTAAATGCCCTGATATATCTTCATTTTCAAATATGACTTGAATACTACTATCATCGATATTAAAGCTGATCTTCCTTAAATTTTGTTCAATAAATCTCTGATCATTTTCGCTTATTGAGAAATATGCAAAAGCCCTATACAAAGCTCCACTATCAAGTATTTTCCAATTCAATCTTTCTGCCAAAAAGATTGCTAAAGTACCTTTTCCTGACGCTGAAGGTCCGTCGATAGTTATTACCTTATTCATGTTGTTTTTATATCTGCTCCTAAAGACGAAAAGGTTTCAAAAAAGCTTGGAAAGGATGTATCAATATTTTTGCAATCATTTACATGCACTTCTGAATCAAATCTTAATCCAGCAATTAAAAAACTCATAGCGATTCTGTGATCACCAAAAGAGTCAATATTAACTTCTTTTGATATATTTAGATCTCTATTTCCCATAATTACAATACTGTCATCTGAAGATTTATAAGTTACACCCAACTTATTTAATCCCTCTTCAATAGCCATAAGCCTATCAGATTCTTTGAATCTCAACTCACCAGCACCAGTTATAGATGTCTCACCCTCAGCAAAGCTTGCTGCAATAGACAAAATCGGAATTTCATCAATAATTTTAGGAATAGATTCCTCGTCAATACTTATCCCGCTCAAAGCAGAAGAAGAAACTTCAATATCTGCCATCTCTTCACCACAACAAATTGAACGATTTTTAATATTAATATCTGAGCCCATTTTCTTTAGGATTTCCAGTAATGTAAATCTTGTCTCGTTAATTCCAACATTTTTGATTGTAATTGAACTATCTTTAGTTATTAGAGCAGCCACTATTAAAAATGATGCTGAGGAAAAATCTCCAACCACTGAATAATCTTTTGCTTCGAGTTTATTGTTAGTATCAAGAATGATATCTAGCCCACCTTCATATTTTTTTGTAATTATATTTGCTCCAAAATATTTAAGCATTCTTTCGGTATGGTCTCTAGTAACTCTATTCTCATGCAAAGTTAACTTCATATTTGATGAAATAGCTGCTAACAGAAGACATGATTTAAGTTGTGCGCTGGCAATTGGCATTTCATATAGGAATTCTTTTACCAACTGGCTCTTATTAAAAGTTAATGGAGCACAACCTTTATTAGATTCGATCTTGGCGCCCATTTCATTCAAAGGGTTTATTATTCTTTTCATTGGACGCTTACTTAAAGAATCATCACCTGTGAGTTCGGCGTCTATTTCTTGACCAGCAATCAAACCTGAAATTAATCTAAATCCTGTTCCAGAGTTACCTAAATTGCAAGAAACTTTTTGATCAGAAATATTTTTCCTAGAATTCTCAACCGAAACTATGTCATCTTCGATTTTAATTTCATGACCAAGGTTTCTTAAAGCGCCAATAGTAGATAAAGGATCTTCAGCAAATAGGAACCCGCTTATTTGAATATCTTCATCAAGTAAAGAGCCAATTATCACTGATCTCTGTGAAATAGACTTATCTCCCGGACAAGTAACTGTGCCTTGTAAATTATTTGATCTTTTTGAGTATGCTTTCACAATTTTTGTTTTTTGTTTCTTATTTCAGCTAGTAATTCTTTGAGACTTTCAGGATCTTTTAATAAATCGATAATTTTATTCAAATTATTAATGAAAATTTCTGAGCCAACCTTTAAATTTTTTGAATTTGAAGAAAAAATATCTGCCCACAGATCTGGATTAGATTCTGCAATTCTCAAGAACTCTTTTAAACCTCCAGCTGAAAATTTAGAAATATCTACCTCATCATCTATTGAAAGCATTGTAGTGTATGCAATTAAATGGGGTAGATGACTGGTAAACATTAAAAATCTTTCATGATCATCAAGTGACATATTGATAATATTTGATCCAATAGAAGACCAAATCTTTTCTATTTCATGAGTCTTATTTTCATAAAGATCGTTTACATGAACACTTATGACATTTTTTTGATTAAATAAATCTGGGGATGCATTTTCATAACCTGATTTATGTGAACCCGAAATTGGATGCGTAAATATAATATTTTTTATACCCTCTGATACCGCAAAGTTATTTATTGAGGATAAGGAGCTTGCTAGAGATACAAAAAGAGTTTTTTCATCTATGGCTTTCAAAGATTTCAAGTTTTCAATTGTTTTATCAATAGATGAACAAAGCATAATAAATGACAGATCTTCTATTTGGAGTATTGTCTCTATTTTATAAACCGCTTCATCAATTGATTTATCATTTAATGCATTTTCAAGACTTAATTGATCTGGATCATAAGCATAGATTCGATATTCAAGCCCACTCTCTTTCATAGCTTTTGCAAGTGAACCACCTATTAAACCTAAACCTAAAATTAAAATACTCTTCATGAATGCATGGGGTATGATCCAAGAACTTTTACAAAGCTGCTCACATCTTTTACTTTTTTTATAACTAGTTGCATTTCTTTTTCATCGATATGTCCTTCACTATCAATAAAGAAATCATGAGAGCCTCTATCTGATCTTGAGGGCCTGGTTTCAATCCTAAAGAGATTTATGTTGTATTCATTAAATGGCTTTAATATTTCTAAAAGAGCTCCGGGTTTATTTTCAGTCCTTATCAAAAGACTAGACTTATTTTTTTCTGCAATTTCTGGTTCAAAATTCCCTATTACAAGAAATCTAGTTTGATTATCTTTAAAATCTTGAATTGACTTTGCAACACAATGTAATTGATATTTTTCGATAGCTAAATCACTGACAATCGCAACACAGTTATCGTTATTACTAACAAACTTTGCTGCTTCAGCCGTGCTGTTCATTGGAACTTGGTTAATATCTCTAAAATTTTTACTAATCCATTTTGAACACTGACCCAGAGCTTGAGGATGAGAAACTACTTTCTTGATTTGGGAAATTTCAATATTTTTTTTAGCAGCAAGATGATGCTCAATATTAACAATTGTCTCTCCACAAATCTGGATATTGAAGTCGGATAAGCAATTTAGAGTTGTATTAATTACTCCTTGAGAGGAGTTCTCGAAAGGAACTATGCCAAAATTTGTAGCTCCCATCTCGACACTCTTGAAAATTCCCTCAATTGTACTTTTTGGCTGTGAAGTAACAGAGCTTCCAAAATGATCTTTTTTAGCGGAATCTGAAAAACTCCCCTCAGGACCTAAATATGATATTGATAGTTCGCCTTCAATCGAAAGACACGCAGAAATAATTTCTTTAAAGATATTCTTTACGTTATTAATTCTTAGAGGCTCACTATTTTTCTTACTCAGCCTATCAATTATTTCTTTCTCTCTTTCTGGTTTATAAAAGACTCCATCGAAATCAGGAGATTCTTTTTTAATTTCGCCTATCTTTGAAGCATGAATAGCTCTTGATTGTATTAAATCAAGTATTTTGAGATCGATTTCATCTATTTTATCTCTTAGATCTTTTACTTTATTTTCCATTCCCAGTATAGCTTCTCTCAAAATCACTCATGAAAGAAACCAAATCCTCCACAGCTTCAAACGGAGTAGCATTATATATACTTGCACGCATACCTCCAACTGATCTGTGACCTTTTAGATTTAAGAGGCCTTTTTTTTCTGCCTTTTCAAGAAATGAAGAATCAGCATTCTCATCATCAAGAAGAAAAGGAACATTCATAATTGATCGATATTCTTTCTCAACTGGATTTGAGTAAAAAGAAGAGGAATCTATAAAGTCATAAAGGAGCTTTGCTTTTTTTTCATTTTCTTTTTGAATACTTTTTACTCCACCTTTTTTTAAAAGCCATTTAAATACTTTTCCTGCAAGATACCATGCAAAGGTAGGTGGAGTGTTTAACATAGAGCCTGCCTGACTATTTTTTTTATAGCTAAGAATGTCAGGAATATCTTCATTTGCTTTTTCTAAAAAATCTTTTTTTATGATTACCAAAGTTAATCCAGCAGGGCCAATATTCTTTTGAGCGCCCGCATATACAAGATCAAGGTTATGAAAATCAACTTCTTCACTTAGAATGCATGAAGACATATCACAAATAACAGGTATCTCAGATGAGATTGGATCTCGCATTGCAAGCCCCTGTATTGTCTCATTCATAACATAATGAAAATAAATGCTATCAGAATCTACTCTCCATTCTCTAGTACTAGGAACATATGTATAGTTTGATTCCTCTGAAGATGCGACAACATTAACTGAGGCATATTTTGATGCAGCCTTAATGGCTTTTTTTGACCAAAGTCCGGTATTTAGGTAGCTTACAATAGAACTTTCTTTAGTGAAGTTCAATGGAACAGATGTAAATTGGAGGGTTGCTCCACCTTGCAGAAAAAGAACTTCATGATCGTCTCCTATATTTAAAAGAGCTTTTATATCTGTAGTTGAAGAGGTTGCAACTTCAGCAAATAAATTAGATCGATGACTCACCTCCATGACTGAAGAACCAGAGAGGCCCCACTCCAAGAGTTCATTTTGCGCTTCTATTAGAACTTCTTCAGGAATTGCTGCAGGGCCAGCACAAAAATTCCACTTCCTCATTCTTCCTCATCTTCAGGATCTATCCTTACACATTCGAGGATCTTCTCACCCTCTTTTGGAGTAATTATTTTTACACCTTGAGTATTTCTGCTAATTGTTGGTATTTGTTCCGCAGAGGTTCTGATCATTGTGCCTTTATCACTTATGAGCATTATTCCATCATTATTATCAACGAGAGTTGACGCAACCATAAGCCCATTCCTTTCACTAGTTTTAATAGAAATTACGCCCTGGCCACCCCGATTATGTGTTGGGAAATCATCAACTGGTGTCTTTTTACCAAACCCATTTTCAGAAACACATAGAATCTCTTTTTCATTATCTGCAACCATTAAAGAGATAATTTGTTGATCTTTTTTGATACGCATTCCTCTTACGCCTCTAGCTGTTCTACCCATTGGTCTTACTTTCTTCTCAGAAAATCTTATCAGCTTTCCTGCTGAGGAAGCCAAAAGTATTTCATCGTCTCCATTTGTAATTGCTGAACCAATAAGTTCATCATCGGCATCTAAATTAATTGCTTTGATGCCTGATTTATATTTTTTTGCAAAAAAGCTTAATTGTGTTTTTTTAGTTGTCCCCTTTCTAGTTGCCATGAAAACATATCTATCCTCTGAAAACTCACCAACAGGTAAAATGTCACTGACCTTTTCATCATCATCTAAATTAAGCATGTTCACAAGAGGTCTTCCTTTTGATGTTCTACTTGCAACAGGAACTTCATACACCTTCAACCAATAAACTTTCCCTTTTGTTGTAAAACAAAGCATTTGTGAATGACTGCTTAATACATAAAGATTTTGAATAACATCTTCTTCTTTAACTGAGGCAGCGGCTTTGCCCTGACCTCCTCTTCTCTGCTCTCTATATTCTTCAAGCGGTTGAGTTTTTGCGTATCCTGTCCTCGATATTGTTAGTACTCTTGTTTCCTCTGGTATTAAATCTTCATTTGAAATATCTTGTCTAGTGTCATTAATATCTGTTCTTCTATCATCACCATAAGTTTCTTTTATTTCATTAAGCTCATCTTCTATAACCTTTTGAAGAACCCCTTTATCATCAATGATTTCTTGAAGTGAAGTGATCTTTTCAATTAAAGCATTAAACTCACTAGATAGATTATCTTGCTCAAGTCCTGTTAATCTTCCAAGCCTTAATTCAAGAATAGCTTTTGCCTGATCATTAGAAAGTTTATATGATTTCCCTGTTAACCCAACACCTTTTGCTACACCCTTTGGCTTACATGCGTCTTTTCCTACTTTCTTAAGAATTGCTTCTACAGGGCCAGCTTTCCATTTCTTTTTAACTAACTCCTGAGCTGCTATCTTTGGGTCCTTAGATTTTTTAATAATCTTTATGATTTCATCGATGTTAGCAATGGCAACCATTAAGCCTTCTACAATATGACCTCTTTCTTTAGCCTTTCTAAGCTCGAATTTTGTTCTTTTTAAAACAACGTCTTTTCTATGCTTTAAAAATTCTTGAAGGATTTCTTTTAAATTCAGAACCTTTGGTTGTCCATCAACCAAGACAGTGAAGTTAATCCCAAATGACTGCTCAAGTTGAGTCTGAGCAAAAAGATTATTTTCTAATACTTCGACAGACTCACCCTTCTTAACATCGATGACTATTCTTAGTCCATCTTTATCGCTTTCATCTCTGATCTCACTTATACCATCGAGTTTTTTCTCTTTTACAAGCTCTGCTATCTTCTCGAGAGTTCTTGCTTTGTTGACCATGAAAGGTATTTCATAGATAACTAAAGATTTCTTTCCATTTTTGCTTTCCTCTACCTTTGATTTAGATCGTACATAAATTATCCCTCTTCCAGTCTTATATGCCTCATAGATACCCATTTTGCCATCAATGGTTCCCCCGGTTGGGAAATCAGGTCCACTTATTGAATCAATGATCTGATCAATAGATAATTTTGGATTCTCAAGCAACTTTAGAGAACCATTTATTACTTCAGTGAGATTATGCGGAGGAACATTTGTTGCCATACCTACTGCTATACCTGATGATCCATTAATTAAAAGATTTGGGATTTTAGTTGGCATAACATCAGGCATTTGCTCAGAGCCATCATAATTTTCTGAAAAAGAGACAGTTTCTTTTTCTAAATCAGCAAGAATTTCATCAGAAATTTTTTGCATCCTGACTTCCGTATATCTCATAGCAGCTGGAGGATCTCCATCTATTGAACCAAAGTTTCCTTGGCCCTCTATGAGTGTATATCTCATTGAAAAATCTTGAGCCATTCTTACAATCGCATCATATGCAGCAGAATCTCCATGAGGGTGATATTTACCAATTACATCTCCGACGACCCTTGCAGATTTTTTATATGGTTTGTTGTAATTATTTTTAAGATCATGCATCGCATAAAGTATTCTTCTATGCACAGGTTTTAAGCCATCTCGAACATCTGGAAGCGCCCTTCCATGAATTACACTCATGGCATAGCTTAGATAAGATTGTTTTAATTCATCCTCGATATTAACAGGAAGGATTTCTTTAGCAAAATCTGACATTTTTTGGATTTTTAAAGTATAAAAATTTGATAGTTTTGGATCAAATTTTAATTATTATTTTACCACGAAAATGGCTTGAAATACCTGTTTTTATTGAGGTTTATAGTAATCAACTCTTTCAATATCCTCTTCAACACAAGCTTCTCCATATTGAATCTCAATAAGGTGACAAGTTTCGTCAAAAGGATTTGTTATTTGATGCCATTTTCCAACCGGAACATGATAATAATCAAACTTTTCAAGTTGAATATTTTTTCTATTATCTGGAGTATCGTCGCTATAATTTACAATACATTTACCTTTACTTACGAGCCAGATTTCATTTCTTTTAAAGTGTTTTTGGAAACTCATGCCTTCACCAGGACTAACTATTAATTCCTTCACTTTTATTTCCTGACCATCTTCAAACAAATTATAGAAAGTTCCCCACAATCTATCTTCTTTGTAGTATTGCCAATTTTTAAGAATCCAGCTTGAAGAATTTTTTTTATCATCTCCGCCTACACTGAACAAGAACTCTATTCCACTAACTTGCATCTCAGGAATATTTTCTTTATTACGATCTCCGCCATTAGCAAAAACTATCTCTTCATTGGGATACATGGATTTAACTTTTTCTAAACCTTTTATGCAACTACCATGATCATCATCTTCAAAATCAATTACTTCATCGACAAAAGTTAAATTTTCAATAATAGTTTTTCGCTCATCAAATGGCATAAATGCTTTGCCTTTTTTGTTTTCAAGCCAAGCATCGCTATTGAGAGCTATTACTAATTTATCACCATATGATCTTGCAGCCTTAAAATAGGCAATATGACCAGAATGTATTGGATCAAAGCCTCCGCTTACGACAACAATTCTCATATGTATTATTTTATCACTTTTTAGAACTAGCTTAGTCTTTGAACTCGGAGACTAGACCGCTTATTGATTCTTTTGCATCTCCAAATAGCATTCTAGTATTTTCTTTAAAAAATAAAGGATTTTGAACCCCTGCAAACCCTGAAGACATCGATCGCTTTAGAACGAATACTGTTCTTGCATTTGCTACTTCGAGAATGGGCATTCCATAAATTGGGCTTCCTGGCTCTTCAGTTGCAGATGGGTTAACAACGTCATTAGCTCCAATAACAATTGCAACATCAACAGTGTCCATCATTGGATT
This sequence comes from uncultured SAR86 cluster bacterium, assembly GCA_902541365.1. Classification (GTDB taxonomy): domain Bacteria; phylum Pseudomonadota; class Gammaproteobacteria; order Magnimaribacterales; family D2472; genus CACNXK01. The sequence goes on along the minus strand of CACBQK010000007.1, from coordinate 32,069 downwards.
TACATCATCTGGTTCGGCAAGTAGATCATAAGAAACATTAGCTTCAGCAAGCAGCACATTCATATGACCAGGCATTCTGCCAGCGACTGGATGAATGCCATACTTCACATCAGTACCATTTTCTTCAAGTAGTTCACCAAGCTCTCTAACAACATGTTGTGCTTGAGCAACTGCCATTCCATATCCTGGAACAATTAAAACTGATGAGGCATTTTCAAGAATTAAGAAAGCATCCTCAGCATTTATTGGTTTAACCTCGCCCTGTTCAGAGCTTGAGGAGGCAGCTGAGGCAGCATATCCAACAAATAAAATGTTGCCAATTGTTCTATTCATAGCTTTTGCCATAATAATGGTCAAGATTAATCCACTTGCGCCAACAAGCGAACCTGCAACGATTAAAACATTGTTGACAAGAATCAAGCCGGCAAATGCAGCAGCAATTCCAGAAAGAGAATTAAGCAATGATATTACAACTGGCATGTCTCCTCCTCCTATAGGAAGAACAAAACCTACTCCACCCAGCATCACTAAGGCAAGGTATACATAAAAAATTGTTTCAAAATTTAGCGGCAAACTCCCAATCATTGGTAAGACAAGCATTGCTAATATTGAAACTAAAGATACATAGAAAATAGAGATAAATAAATTTGTAAGCAAGTTACCTTTACCAATCTTAAGCCTTTCGGAAAGCTTCCCGAAAGCAATCAAGCTTCCTGAGAAGGTTACTCCTCCTATATATATTGTCAGTATTACTAATAAGTATTGAAAAAGATTATCATTTGTATTGCTCATCTCGGACCAGGCAATGAAGAAAGTTGCTAATCCCCCAAAGCCATTGAAAAGAGCAACCATTTCAGGGATTGAGGTCATCTTAACTTTCACTGCAATTACAGAGCCGATAAAGGCACCTAGCAAGATTCCACCTAGCACAACAAAAGGATTAACAATATTAATAGCTGTTACGATAATTGCTATAAACATTCCAACAGCCGAAATGATATTACCTTTCTGAGCTGTTGCTTCTTTTCCAAGCATCTTGATGCCTGTTATAAACAATATCGCAGCAAAGATATAAGCGATGTTTTGTAAGAGTGTTATGTCAAAATTTTCCATATTATTTCTTTTTGAACATACTCAGCATCCTATTAGTAACCAAGTAGCCGCCAAAAACATTAATTGATGCAAAGGTTATAGCTAAAAATGCAATTACAGTTTGAAGGAAAGTATCTTGTGTCAAGGTTAATGCTCCAACAAGTGCAATTCCTGAGATTGCATTAGCACCAGACATTAATGGTGTATGAAGAGTGCTCGGAACTTTTGAAATTAACTCAAGACCAAGATAAATAGAAAGAATAAGAACAAACCCAAGCAAAATATATATTTCCATTATTTGAACCTCTCATTTTTTACTTCGCCATCAAAAACTAAAACACTGCTTGAAATGATTTCATCTTCAAAATCATATCTTATATTTTTGCTTCCCTCGTCATAAAATTCTAATAGCCAGTTATTAAAGTTATTTGATAATGCATAGGATGCATGTCCGGCGACTTTAGATGCAAGGTTAGATATCCCAACAATCTTGACTCCATCAACCTCTACAATCTCATCAACTTTTGAACCCTCCACATTTCCACCAGATTCAACAGCCATATCTAAAACTACACTTCCTCTCTTCATTTTTTTAATGGTGCTATTATCAATTATTCGTGGAGCTGGTCTGCCAAAAAGTTGAGCTGTAGTTATAACAATATCTGATCTTTCACAAACTTTTGATTGAAGTTCTTTTTGTTTGGCCAACTGCTCATCAGTCAATTCCTTTGCATAACCTTGACTAGTCTCACCTGTCTCGCCTAAATCGATTTTCACAAATTTTGCACCCAATGACTGAACTTGTTCTTCTACAACATCTCTTGTATCAAATGCCTCTACTCTTGCTCCGAGTCTCTTTGCTGTTGCTATTGCTTGAAGGCCTGCCACACCAACCCCAATAACGAAAACTCTTGCCGGCTTTAGGGTCCCTGCAGCTGTCATCATCATCGGCATAGCGCTTGATAATAAAGATGAAGATTCTATTACGGCAACATAGCCGGCTAAGTTTGCCTGGGAGCTGAGAACATCCATTTTTTGCGCACGCGTAATTCTTGGAACAAATTCCATTGATACTAAATTTATATTTGAATCACACAAATTTTTTAATAGTTCTTGGTTATCAAATGGGTTTACCATCCCCATTAAGGTCTTACCACGACCAATTAGTTTGACTTCATGATCATCAATTGGGCTTGGAGTTAAAATTATTTCGGCATCGGAAAAACAGCTTTCTCTACTTACTGGTTTTGCTCCTAAATCTATAAAAGTTTGATCGCCCACATGTATTCCATCACCAATACCACTCTCAAAAATGATTTCTATTCCTTTTGAAATTAAATTTTTAATAGTTTCAGGATGTAAGACAGATCTTTTGTCTAAAACATCTTTGGATTTAATAGCTGAGATAATCAATTTGAACCCTTTCTTTAACTTTTTGATATTATTATAAAAAATAATGTGTTTTGATTATAAACTCAATATTAGTCTTAAATAAAATTAGTTTTTAATTTTTTAAAAATGGATAAAAATATAGATCAAAATGAGGTAAATAAGTTTGCTGAACTTGCTGATAAGTGGTGGGATTCCTCTGGGGAATTCAAGCCTCTTCACAATATAAATCCAATAAGATCTAAATATATTGCCTCTAAAATAGATTTAAAAGGAAAAAAAGTCTTAGATGTCGGATGTGGCGGGGGTTTATTAGCTGAAGCACTTTATGACCTTGGTGCAGAAGTCGACGGAATCGATGCTGCCGGTCCTGGTATTGAGGTTGCTAGGATTCATGCAGAAAGAGAGGATAAGCAAATTAATTATGCAACAGCTCAAGCTGAAGATTTTTGCATTGATAAAGAAAGTTATTATGACGTGGTTACTTGTTTAGAAGTTTTAGAACATGTTCCAAGTCCAGCCTCTTTAGTTGAGGCATGCTCAAAAATGCTCAAAAAAGATGGTCTTTTATTTCTTTCTACGATTAATAGAAATCCCAGGTCGTGGATATCGGCAATTGTTGGAGCTGAGTATATTTTTAGTATTCTCCCAAAAGGAACTCATGAATTTGAAAAATTTATAAAACCATCTGAGCTTAGTGAATATATGGAAAATGCTTCAGTGAAACTTATGGAAGCCAAAGGTATGTTCTATAACCCTGTTACTCATCATGTAAGCCTGAACAATGATTTAGGAGTTAATTACATGATGTATGGAATCAATGAGTAAAATAGAAGCAATTTTATTTGATCTAGATGGCACTTTGCTTGATTCTTTCCCTGACTTCTTAGCATCTCTGCAAAATATAAACATAAATAGTTCATCAAAAAAAATTGATGAGAGCATTGTTAGAGCAAATGTTTCTGATGGAAGCTCAAAACTTCTTAAACTTGTCTTTGATATAGATGCAGATAATGAAGGCTTTGATGAGCACAAAAGAAACTTCTTAAATGAATATGAGAAGAATATTTTGATGTATGGGAACTTATTTCATGGAGTTTCTGACTTACTCAACTTTTTATTGGATAAAAATATTCCATATGGAATAGTAACTAATAAGCCAAGAAAATATACTGAAATCATACTTAAGAAATCAAGCCTACTTAGACAATCTAAAGTAGTTATTTGTTGTGATGACGGCTTTAAATCAAAGCCCAATCCAGAAGGAATTAATCATGCATGCAACATTCTTGGAGTCCCAAATTCAAAATGTATTTATGTTGGAGATCATGAAAATGATTTAAATGCTTCTTTGGCTGCAGGAACAATTTCAGGTGTATGCACTTTTGGCTATGGGTTTAAAAAAGGATTAATTATTGATGGTGTAGAGAACTTTGAATCACCATTACAAATCTTAGATTTTATTAAAAGAAATGTCTGAAGTTATTCAAGGAAAGAATATTATGATTACCGGAGCAACAAGCGGTATTGGTCTTGAGCTCGTGAAATCATTTTCATCAAAAGGTGCCAATATTATTATGCTTGGGAAAGATGAAGATAAGCTTGATGAACTCTATGATGAGATTTCAGCACATAGTGGTAAAAACCTAATTATAAGATCAGATCTAAGACAGTTAGATGAGAAAGGTGCAATTCAGATCTCAGATGAGATAAAGAAATACTATGAGAATATTGATGGCTTAATTCATAACGCAGCTATTTTAGGAAATCTTACAAGGATTGAAGATTACCAATCAAAAACTTGGGATGATGTTTTGCAAGTTAATCTGACCTCTTCATTTTTAATCACAAAGCATTTGTTAGAGTTGGTATCTTATTCTAATGAAGCAAGGATTATTTTTGTTTCTTCAGGTGTTTCAAATGCTGGAAAAGCATTCTGGGGCGCATACTCAGTATCAAAATTTGCACAAAGGGGTTTGGCTGAAATCCTAAGCGAAGAGACTGAGGTTAATAAAAATATGAAAGTTTTTAGTTTTGATCCTGGAGCAACAAAAACAAAAATGCGTTTTGCAGCAAGGCCTTCTGAAGATCAGGATTCTATAAAGACACCAAAAGATTTAATTCATTGTTTTGAATGGTTTTTTTCGGATGAAAGTTCGCTTTCAAAGAATGTTCATTTTAAATACTCAGATTTTCATCTTCCAAAAGACGCCACATAAATAAGCTTAGATAGGAATTATATGGACTGAATTGTTTATAAAATTTTTCCTCTATTTTTTTCTTTGGAAATGCAATCTTGTGAGCATATATAATTCCTAGATCCGTTAAGGGCATCACATCAGAATCTCCTAAATAAAAGATTCTCGACATATCAACGGTCCACTTACCAATTCCCTTAATAGACAGGAGAAGCTTTGAAAAATCCTCGGTTGATTTAGTCTTTAATTTTCTTCTGTTAGAGCCTCTAATTTCATCGTTATAGATAATTCCAATCATATAATCTACTTTTCTTGCAGAAAGGCCAGCATCCTTTAATTTTTTTTGAAGATTATTAGTTGGTTTCTTAGGTAGCTTTCCCTTTAAGATTTTTTCTACTCTTACCCAGATCGCATCTGCGGCCTTTGTCGAGATTTGTTGTCCTACAATTATCTTGCATAAATGATGATCAAATTTGAGTTTTGAAAGCTTAATTTTGAGTGGGCCAATATTTTTTATGTGACTGTGAAGCTCATTAAATTTGTATTTCTTAGTAAGAATAAGAAGGCCTTTGTACGCCTGTTCACTTTCCATAGGTATATATTTTTTCTAAATCTTTAGATTTTAATTCCTGCCAGTCACCTTCCTTTAATCCTTTTGGAAGAAATATTGGTCCAAACCTTACTCTCTTAAGTCTGCTTACTTGAAGCCCTTGAGACTCAAAAATTTTTCGTATTTCTCTGTTACGACCTGTAAGCAGGCAAACTGTATACCATCTATTTGAATTTGTTTTATCCCCATCAACAATGTCGCTTAATCTTAGCAACTGATTATCTATCTTTATTCCTCTTAACATATTCTCTTTAATCTCTTCATCAAAATGGCCTCGTGCTCTGACGAGATACTCCCTATCGAATAAATTACTTGGATGAGCTATAAATTCAGAAAGCTTTCCATCATTAGTAAAAAAAATTAAGCCTGACGAATTTGCATCCAGCCTGCCAACAATCATTAAGTTTTTTTCATTATCAATCTTAGGAATTAAATCATATATAGATTTCAAATTACCTTCAGTCTTTTTAGAACAAATAACTCCCGTTGGTTTATTTAAAACAAATAGTCTGGTTTGAACATCTATAAATTCAACTTTTTTACTACCTATTTTAATTTCATCATCATTGTTAACCACGCAACCAAGTTTTGCTATTTCTCCATTTACAGTAACTTTCCCTGAGCTAATTATCTCTTCACATCCTCTTCTTGAGCCATAGCCTGCTCTTGCAAGTATTTTTTGCAACCGAGTTTTTTTCATTAGTGATTAACTTGCCTCTAGATTAATCTCCGCTGTTTCGGTGATTTCTTTTGAAGAAATTTGTTCTTTTTCAGGTAACGCCGGCAAGTCTGAGATTTTCTTAATATTGAGATCATTCAAAAAGGTTTTTGTAGTTACCAACAATGCTGGTCTTCCGGGTGTTTCTTTATATCCTGAAATCTTTACCCAATCTCTTTCAAGCAAATTTCTTATAATGTTAGTACTAACCTGGACTCCCCTAATTTCCTCAATTTCTCCCCTAGTTACAGGCTGCTTGTAGGCTATTATGGAAATAGTTTCCATCAAAGATTTAGATAATCTGTTGTTCTCTGTCCACAATGAAGATAAAAGATGAGTGAAATCTTTTTTAATCTGCAATCTAAAACCAGAAGCTACTTCGGATAACTCTAAAGAAGATTCTGCATATCTCTCTTCAAGATTATTTAATCCAACTTTTATTTCAGCCAAATCAGATTTAATTCCTTCATTTTCAAGAATTGACCTAATTTCAGATAGTCGCAATGGCCTTCCTGATGCAAATAGTAAAGATTCAATAAAATTTTCGATATTCTTATTCATTTACTGCATTTAGTACTTTTGATTTGATATAAATTTCTTCATTGTTATTTTGGATTAAGTCTACACATCCATCTTTAGCAAGCTCAAGCGAAGCTAAGAATGAAACTACTACTCCAATTTTGCCTTCTGATTTTTGAAGGGTCTTATAAAAACCAATTAGATTCTTTTTTGAAAGAATTGATAATATAAGCTTAATTCTATCCTGCGTTGAGAGCTCTTCGAAAGCTATCTGATGGCTTTTATCTAGTTTAGGTCTTGATAAAACCTCAACCATACTTGACTTGAGCCTTGCAGCGTTAAAGTCAATTACATTTGTCTTTTTTTCAACTTTAGGCATACCGACGCTCGCTAGGTAAAAGTCTCTATTTACTCTATCCATATTTGCAAGCTCTTCTGAAACAGTCTTAAAAACTTGGTATTCCTGAAGCCTTCTTATTAAATCCAGCCTTGGATCAGTTTCATCATCTTCCTCTTCGACTTTCGGCAGAAGCATTCTAGATTTAATTTCAGCCAACGTAGCAGCCATTACCAAGTATTCTGCAGCAAGCTCAAAGTTTAAAGAATCCATAAGATTTATATAATCTATGTATTGATCGGTAATTTTAGATACTTCCAGATCTAGGATATTTATATTTTGTTTTTTTATGAGGTATAGCAGCAAGTCCATTGGGCCAGTAAAAGTTTCTAGACAAATCTCTAAAGCTTGCGGAGGAATAAAAAGGTCTTCTGGCATTTCTGGCAATGGAACGCCATTAACAATGCCTAACTCGCTTTGTTTAGGTTGGAAAGTGCTCATAAACACTACATAGTGTAATTGTGGAAAGTCTTAAATACAACATATTGTGTTTATACAAAAAAACGGTTTTTTAAGCATGATTGGGCTAAAAAAAAATAAATCTAAATATTTAATATATAGCTTTCAATTGATTTGCATCATAGTTATATTTGTAAACCTAATTTAATAAGTGATTAAAAGATGAATTACTCAACTGACAATACCCGAATAATTGACAAAGTAGATTTAGTTACTCCTAATGATGTGATCTCAAAATATCCTCTAACTGATGAGATATCTAAACTAGTATATGGAACTAGAAATGAGGTAAGTCAAATACTGCATGGTAAAGACGACAGATTAATAGCTGTAGTTGGTCCCTGCTCAATTCATGATCCGGATTCGGCTGAAGAATATGCAAAACTTTTAATTGATGAAAAGAAAAAATATGAAGAAGATATTCTTTTGATTATGAGAGTCTATTTTGAAAAACCAAGAACAAGCATTGGCTGGAAAGGTCTTATTAATGACCCAGATATGGATAATACTTTTGATGCAAATAAAGGGCTTTTTCTTGCAAGATCTATACTTCATAAGATTTCTCAGCTTGGACTTCCTGTTGGCACAGAGTTTCTTGATCCGATTTCTCCTCAGTTTGTCGCTGATCTTATTTCATGGGGTGCCATTGGAGCAAGAACTGCTGAAAGTCAGATTCATCGAGAGTTGGCATCAGGACTTTCATGTCCAATCGGCTTTAAAAATGGAACGACGGGCGATTTAAATCCAGCTATTTATGGTATGAAAGCTTCAAATCATTCACATGTATTTTTTTCTAATACTAAAGAAGGAATGGTTTCTATATATAAGACATCTGGAAACTCAGATACACATATCATTCTCAGAGGTGGAACCAAACCAAACCTTTATCCAGATGATATAAGAGAAACTATTGATGCGCTCAATGAAGCGAAAGCAAATGACTCAATCATGATTGATGTGAGCCATGGTAATAGTCAAAAAGTCTTTAAAAGACAGCTTGAGAATATCGGAGTTGTATCTAAGCAAATATCTGATGGTATGAATGAAATTAGAGGAGTAATGATAGAAAGTCACTTACGAGAAGGTAATCAGAAGATTGGTGAAGATTTGGAATATGGACAAAGTGTTACAGATGCATGCATTCACTTCGAAGATACAAAACAATGTCTTTCAGAGCTCTCCTCGGCTGTTCAAGCAAGGAGATCAAAGAGCTAGGTGGAGTCAGATAATCTTTCTTTTTCAAAAGATGTTGCTGATACAATTGGTGTAGAAGCTGCAGTTATTCTTAAATTCATTGAAGACAATAAGATTTCATCAAGTTCGATAGAAGATATTGCAGAAATTATTTTAGAGAAATTCTCTTTTATGGAAGAGAGAAAAATAGTTAGCAGCATTGAAAAGATTGCCAGCCTCGGATTGATTAAAATTAAGTCTAATAAATACAGTAAGGATAAGCTAAAGTTGCCGCAAAGATCCAAATCAGATAAATCAAATATATTAGATTCTGACTGGGAGCCTTCAAGAGAGGCTATTGAGGTTCTTGAGCTTGGTGGAATTGACTTAGATTTTGCTTCTTTAAAGCTTAAAGAATTCAGGATTTATTGGAAAGAAAAGAGGGTACAAAAAGATAATTGGAACTCTGTTTTTATAAACTACATAAGAAAAGAATGGGTGCAATTCAATTCAAAAAATAAAGGCATGCCTCATACTATGGCTGACGATTGGATACCAAGTAGTTCAGCTCTTGATATCCTTGAGTTATCAGAAATTAAAAAAGATACTGCTCTGAGCTACCTGAGTGAATTTATTCTTTTTTGGAAGGATAATGGAGCTGCATTAAAAACATGGAACGTTAAATTTGTTGATTTTGTGAAAAGAAAAGAGATTGGGAGTTATAATAGTAAAAATGAGCCAGGAAAATTCACCAAAACATTCAAAGAAAGAAAAAGTGACCAGTCTTGGGCAGAAGAAATCGAGTAAAAAAAAGCTTGATCAAGATTTCATAAATCTTATTGATGATTTATTCCTGAAACTTGAAATGTCCTATCATTATCAGTTCTATAAAGTCTTTGGTGATGATGAGAGGCTAAAAGAAGGCAAAAAGCTTTGGGCTATGAGTCTAAAAAGATTTGAAAATCACCATATCAAGGACGCAATACTTAAAGTTGTGGCCAAGAATGACTTTTTACCAACATTATCTGACTTCATAAAATGTTGTGAAGAAGCAAAGCTATCAGATTTTCAGGAACTAAATGATTATTCGGATGAGGATTTTGATAGATTTGATCTCGATACTCTTGAAAAACTGAGAAAAAAACACCAAATCTAGACCACAAGGTGTGAAGAAGTAAATTTATGAATCAAAACGTTAGAATTTCCCTATACATAATCATCCCGATCATCTTCTGGATGCTTTCGGGAATATTTGTAGAAGAAAAAGGGCCAACTCTTGTAGAAGATAATAATGCTGCTTCCATAGAAATAAGAAAAAGCACTCCCACCATGTTTAGTCCATCAATTAAACTCAAAGCTACAAGTAACTCCGAAAGAAGAGTTGCTGTAAAAGCAAAAACAACTGGAGAAGTTGTAGAGATTGGAGCAAAGGAAGGAGATTTTGTAAAAAAGGATTCTCTTCTTTGTAAACTGGGCATTGTTGAACTTAATAGAACTGAAGTTAAATCTCCTTTTAGTGGCTATATCGAATCTATAGTAAAGCCTGGAAATTTTCTTGATAGAGGTCAAGTTTGTGCAACTATCATTGATTTAGATCCAATTAAGTTTATTGCCGAAATCCCAGAAATAAGGATCGCCGATGTAAAAGTTGGCCAAAAAGTCTTAATCGAATTGATTACAGGGGAAAAAATTGAGGGAAAACTCTCATTCGTCTCTAAAAGTGCTTCACCTCAAACAAAAACATTCAGGGTTGAGAGCGAGATTAGTAATCCTTTGGGGGCTATAAAAGATGGAGTTACCTCTACAATTACTATACAAACTGATGCAATTTTGTCTCATAAGATTTCACCATCGATTCTTGATCTTGACGATTCAGGAAATATCGGAGTAAAAGTTCTAGATTCTGAAAATATTATTAGGTTTGTTCCAATATATATTGTTGAAGATCTTGAAGAGGGATTATGGATTTCTGGTATTCCTGGAACAGTTGATTTGGTTGTTAAAGGGCATGGATTTGTTGAAGACGGTCAAATGATATTAGATAGCAAATCAAATTAGCATGACCGGTATTATAGACTTTGCTCTTTCAAAAGCTAAAACCACTATCGTAATTGCCGTTCTTGTCCTTTTGGCTGGATCATATGCTAGGCAAGAAATACAAGTTTCATCAAGCCCAAATATTCAGCTTCCATTTATAAGTGTCTCAGTTTTTCTTGAGGGAGCTTCTCCAGAAGATGGCTCGCGCTTGATTGCTAGACCGCTTGAGAATAATTTACGAAGTGTTCAAGGTGTTAAAAATATAAGCTCATATAGCACTCTTGGTATAACTAGAATGATAGTTGAATTTGAAATCCAACAGGATATGAATGAGGCTATAATCGATATTCAACAGGCGATAGAAGAAGTTAAATCAGAACTTCCTTTAGGTGCTGAGGATCCTCAAATACAGGAATATTCAGAAAGAAGTTTCCCAGCAATGACGATAAGTCTCCAAGGAGATGGCTCGCTCAGACAAAAAATCTACTTTGCTGAAGAAATGAAAGATATGCTTGAATCAATTGATGGGATTTATGAAGCAAATCTTGTTGCAGCACCAGATGAAGTTTTAGAAGGAGTGATTGATAAATCCAAGATGGAAGCCTATGGGGTAACTCTTGATGATCTTTATAATTCTATAAGTAACAATAATATTGTTATCCCGGGGGGAAGACAGGACACAGGTCTGGGAAGTTTTAATGTTGAAGTACCAAGCGTTCTGGAAACACCAAGAGATGTTTATAGTATTCCGGTTAAGGTTACAAAAGATGCGGTTGTAACCTTTGGAGACATTGCTACTGTAAAAAGAACATTTAAAGATTTCAATGAGTATGCTCGAATCAATGGAAAAGATACTGTTGCATTAGACATATTCCTCAGAGATGGAGCAAATGCTCTTGATACAAAAAGTTCTATTACTGGCGTCCTAGAAGATCTTAAAAAAAGCCTTCCGCCAAACTTGGATATTCTGATTACAGATGATGAAACTGTTATTACTGAGCAAATGGTTTCAGAGCTTGAAGGGAATATTTTGGGTGCAATCATTTTAATTATGATTGTGGTTGTAGCTTCAATGGGGTTAAGAGTTGGGCTACTGGTTGGTCTATCTATTCCATTTTGCTTTTTATTCACCTTTATAGTCCTAGTTAGTATGGGCTATGAATTAAATTTCTTGGTGATGTTTGGTTTGTTGTTGTCAATGGGGATGCTTATTGATGGCTCAATAGTGGTTACAGAATATGCTGATAGAAAAATTAGTGAGGGCTTATCAAGATTTGAAGCCTATAGACTGGGTGCCAAAAGAATGTTTTATCCAATTCTTGCCTCAACTGGCACAACTTTAGCTGCATTTATTCCGTTAATATTCTGGCCTGGATACACTGGACAATTTATGAAATATCTCCCAATGACAGTTTTCTTTGTACTTTGTGCTTCATTTTTCTATGCAATGATAATTACTCCAGTAATTGGGACATACTTTGGTCAGCAAAAATCAGTATTAAGCTCAAAAGATTCAGTAGATAAAACTGGTCAAATTGTTTTTGATACGATTTCAGAGTTCTACTCAAAGAAAATAAAGTTCTTTATTAAAAATCCAATAGAGACTATGGTTGCCTGTATTTCAGTTATTGCGCTCATTGTTACAACATATAACTTTTATGGAAAAGGAACTGAATACTTTGCAACTATTGATCCGCTTGAGGCAAAAATATCTATTCGTGGAAGAGGTAATTTTTCTGCTCTTGAGAAAAAAGAAATTATTGAATCCATTGAAGAAAGATTATTAGAAATTGTTGAATTAAAGAGTATTTATTTAAAAGCTGGTGCAGATTGGTTTGACTCTGGAAGCGATAAGATTGGAAGTGGTTTTGTTGAGGTTGTTCCACCATCAGAAAGGGAAATTAGCGGGCTCGAATCAATCGGTCTAATTACCAAAGTAACGCAAGATATTCCTGGTGTTGTTGTTGAGGCTGAGCCTGATATGGGAGGCCCTCAATTTGGTGCTCCAATAATGCTGGGTATTTATGGAGATACTGAAGAAAGTGTTACTTATGCTGCTAAAGAAATTGAGAATCATATGCGCTCTGAAGTAAATGGCATAACTAATATTTTTTCATCTAGGGCTTATCCAGCTGTAGAGTGGAGTGTTGAAGTTGATAATCAAAAAGCTGCTCAGTTGGGGGTAAGTGTTTTTAATGTAGGTGCGCTTGTTCAGATGCTCACTTCAGGATTTAAGGTTGGGGAATTCACTCCAGATGACTCAAAAGATGCAATTGAAATAAGAGCAAGATTCCAGCCTCAGGATAGAACAATAACTGGAATAAATAATCTTAAGGTGCAAACACCAAATGGATTAGTTCCCGTAAGTAGTTTTATCTCTCTGAAGCCTCAACAATACAAAGAGAATGTTTCTCGAAGAAATGGATATTTTTATCATGAAATTTATGCCTCAAATGCTCCAGGAGTTCTAGTCAATGACAAAGTGGAAGAACTTGATAGTTGGCTTTCTGTCCAGGATTTTGGTGGCGATATAAAATATGGCTTTCAGGGTCAAGCTGAAGAAACTGAAGAAGTTAATGAATTTTTAGGAGTTGCTGGAGGTACAGCAATTTTTGTAATGCTATTGATGTTACTTACTCAGTTTAATAGCTTCTATCAGTCTCTCTTAATCTTGTCTGCCGTTGTTATGTCTTTTGTTGGAGTTCTATTAGGACTTCTAATTACTAATAAGCCGTTCAGCTCAACAATGACTGGAATTTCAATAGTTACTCTTGCAGGTATCGTTGTTAATAACAATATTGTTTTAATTGATACATACAACAGACTTAAAAGTGATATGCCTCATGAAGAAATTACTAAGATTATCAAAATAGCATGCATGCAAAGATTGAGACCTATCCTTCTAACCACAACCACAACAATTCTTGGACTTCTTCCACTAGCTCTTGGTTTAAGTGTAGACATTATTGGAAGAGATATTTCAGTTGGAAGTAGAGTTGTCGACTGGTGGTCGAATCTTGCCCAATCAATTGTTTTTGGTCTGAGTTTTAGTACTTTGCTTACTTTAATATTTACTCCTGCAGCATTATCAATCCCTCCAAAGATAAAAAAATTTTTAGAAAAAAGGGAGCAGCTTCAAATTAACCCACAATAATAATTTTTAGTTACAATATGGTATGAATAATTCAAAGAATAACTTCGAGTCCTCGCTAAAGAAGCTTGAAAAGATTGTTGCCAAGCTTGAGGAAGGTAACATTGACCTCGATGATTCAATAAAATCCTTTGAAGAAGGAGTCATGCTTGTTAAGGAGTGTCAAAAACAATTATCTGAAGCAGAGTTAAAAGTTGAGAAGCTCTTAGATAGCGGTGACTCTGAACTTTTAGAAGATTAATTTAAATTATGTTTCCTGAAATCCTTACAGAGGCTAGGTCACTAGTCCTAGAAAGAATAAACAGCCTTATAAAGGCTGAATCAAAAGTTTCGGATTCAATGTTATATACCTCAACTGCCGAAAGTAAAATGATTAGATCTGCCCTTCTAATCACAGCAAGTAAAAAAAATACCTGCCTAACTAAATCATCTGCTATCAATTTAGCTACAAGTATTGAATTACTTCATAGCTACTCATTAATTCATGATGATTTGCCATCAATGGATAACGACAATATGAGAAGGGGTAAAGATTCTAATCATATTAAGTATGGTGAAGCGATAGCCATATTGTCAGGAGATGCATTGCAGACATTGGCTTTTGAAGTAATAACAAATGATGATGATCTTGATAGCGATTTAAAAGTCTCTGCCATTTCTCTTTTAACCGATGCATGTGGTTATAAGGGAATGGTTCTTGGTCAAGAACTCGATATAACTGCTGAATCAATGCAAGCAGATGAAGAATTTATTAAGAAAATGCATTATTTAAAAACAGGAAAGTTAATAGAGATATCATTAGTTTTAGGTTTTCTTGGATATGAAAGATTCTCTGAAGATAAAGATCTAATTTATAAACTTGGAAAATCTATTGGGGTTGGATTTCAAACAGTTGATGATTACTTAGATGAATTTGGTAGTCAAAAGGAAATTGGTAAGCCAACGGGGTCGGATTTAAAGAATAAAAAAATTAATATTCTTAGCATCCTTAATGAAGAAGAATGTTTGAAAATAATTAGTGAAAATCATGTTGAATCACTTGAAATTGCTGAAAAAATTTTTGATAAAGAAAATGATGAAGATATTTTTAAAATAATAGATTATATTTACCAGCGGAAAATGTAATGAAAATATTTAGTGAAATCCCTAATGAAGTTCCTTCAACTAGGCTACTTGATAAAATTAATTATCCTGAAGACCTTAAAGAGCTCTCGCCTCCTGATCTAAAGATTTTAGCTGATGAGTTAAGAGAATTTTTGCTCTACTCAGTTGGTAAAAGTGGTGGGCATCTTGGAGCAGGTCTTGGTGTTGTTGAGTTAACAATTGTTTTACATTACCTTTATGATTCTCCATCAGACAACATTGTCTGGGATGTTGGTCACCAAGCCTATCCCCATAAGATATTGACTGGTCGTAAGAATCAAATAGGCTCAATAAGATCAAAAGATGGCCTATCTCCCTTTCCATCAAGAAATGAAAGTGATTATGATGTTTTTGGTGCTGGACATTCCAGTACGTCTATAAGTTCAGCAGTTGGTATGGCTATTGCAAACAAATTAAATGAGGGAGAGAAAAAAACAGTAGCTGTTATTGGAGACGGTGCAATGACTGCAGGAATGGCTTTCGAAGCAATGCAACATGCTGGAGGCATAAAGCCAGATATGCTGATAATTCTAAATGATAATGACATGTCAATCTCTGAGAATGTTGGAGGCTTAAATAATTACTTCTCAAGAATATGGGCTTCCAAACTTTATAAAGGGATTAAAAGTAATGGTAAAAAGTTTTTAAAGAACATCCCTGCTGCTCATCATCTAGCCCGCACCGTCGAAACTCATATGAAAACAATGGTAGCGCCAGGAGCTATTTTTGAGGAGCTTGGACTAAATTATATTGGGCCAATTGATGGGCATGATATTGATCAACTTTTGAAAGTAATTGGAAATCTAAAGAATTTTGAGGGGCCGCAGTTCCTTCACATAATTACAAAAAAAGGTGCTGGATATGATTTAGCTGAAGAGGACAGAATTAAATATCATGCAATATCTAAAACTAATACTTCAAAAAATACAGGAAAAACTAAACCAAAATATCAGGATATATTTAGCAACTGGGTAGTAGACATGGCTAGAGAAGACAGTGATCTTATTGCAATAACGCCGGCTATGAGGGAAGGATCAGGATTAGTTGAATTTAGTAAAGAGTTTCCAGAGAGATATTTTGATGTTGCAATAGCTGAACAGCATGCTGTTACTTTATCTGCTGGATTAGCCTGTGAAAAAAAGAAGCCAGTGGTAGCAATTTATTCTACATTCCTTCAAAGAGCCTATGATCAACTCATTCACGATGTAGCACTTCAAAAACTAGATGTCACTTTTGCTATTGATAGAGCTGGACTAGTTGGTGAGGATGGGCCTACTCATTCGGGAAACTATGATCTGGTTTACTTAAGGTGCATTCCTAATATGATCGTGATGACTCCATCAGATGAAAATGAAACTAGAAAGCTTTTGACAACTGGCTTTTTTCATAATGGCCCTGCATCAATAAGATATCCAAGAGGATCTGGTCCTAATGTTATTGTTGAGAATGATCTTTCACCAGTTGAAATAGGTAAAGGAAGATTGATTGAAGAAGGATCAAAAGATTTAATTGTCATCAATTTTGGAGCTTTACTCGATCAAGCAAGAGAAGTTGCAAGTATTCTAGGTCTTACTCTAATAGATATGCGTTTTGTGAAACCTCTTGATGAAGATATTCTTAGAAAATATTTATCTAAAGCACAAGCATTTGTTTCAATTGAGGATGGATCAGTAGCTGGTGGTGCAGGAAGTGCGGTTCAAGAGTTTTGTTCAGACTATAACATCAATATTAAGTCTAAACTTTTCGGCATACCTGATATATTCATTGAGCATCAATCCAGAGAAGAAATGATCGAAGAATGCGGCTTAAAAGCTTCTAGAATAATAAAAGAGATAGAGGAATTAAAATTAGTAGAGTAATTATTCCTGCAACCACATCATCTATAACTATCCCAAAACCATTCTTAAATCTTTGATCAAAATAATTTATTGGGAATGGCTTCGAAATATCAAAGAATCTAAATAGAATTAAAGCCAGAATTGCGATTATCGTTCTTTCGGACTGTGTGTCAGCAAAATAAATAGCAGGCATCAGTGCAATCCACATTCCTACAAGCTCATCAATAACTATTGACTTATCATCTTTTACTTCAAGATCTTTTGAAATGTATTCACAAACCCAAATAGCTAATAAGAGTACCAAAGAGGTTAACAAGATCATATTTATGTAGTGAGATAAAAAAATAAATAAGAACCATGCAAAAATGGAGCCAAATGTTCCAGGTGCAAATTTTATTAATCCAACTCCACCCAATGAAGCAATGAAAAAAAATGGATTTTTTAATGTTTTTTTATTATTCATTATTAACAATTCTAACAATATTTCTTGCTATTGAAGGTGCTGTAGTCCACTTCCCTCCAAAAAGACTCAATAAATTTTTATCTTTTTGTATATAAAAATCTCTTGATGACGAATGAAAATCTCTAGCTTTTGATTTAATTAGTGGTCTAACTCCTGCATAACTTTCAATTATTTCATCTTTGTTAATTGGTCTATCAATATAAATATTAATACTTTCTAGAAGGTAATTAACTTCTGAATCTAATATCTCTTTATCTTCAGGTGTGCTAACTCTTTCTTCAGTTGTTCCAAGAAGTAGATTGCCTTCGTATGGAAGAGCAAATATATATCTCTGCTTTTTTTGATCCCTGAACATAAGGCCATTTTTAATTTTCCTATTAATTACCAGATGACTACCTTTTATGTAATCAATAGTTTTGTTTGTTTTAATTTTATTTTGCTCGAGAAATGAAGAGACCCAAGGCCCGGTTGCAATGATTATTTTTTTATATTGTTTTTCTTCAATATATCCATCCGATCTTATACTTTTGATTTCATTATTCTCGTAGAAATTTACTCCATTACTTTTACATCTTTTTATAATTTCTTGGCCCACACTTTCCTGCATCAACCCATCATAGAAAGATATACCCGCTGTAGTGTTATTTTTTATACCAAAAGATAAGAGATCATCTTGTTTATAAAATCTACCAGTTTTAATATTTGATCGACCAGCAAATGTCTCATAGACTTTTATGCCAACAAAAAACTTAAGAATTTCAGGAGATAATCTTTTTTTTGAGAGAATTATAATTTCCTGAAGTTTTGTTTGATTAGGAAAATTTTCAAGCCACCATTTTCTGTCATTAATTCCATTTTTTACCTCATAAAATTGCAAATTTTCTAAGTATCTTATTCCGCCATGAATTAGCTTAGTTGTCTTTGAGCTTGTCTCACTCAAGAGTGTTTTCTTTTCATACAGATCAACTTCGTATCCCTCAAGAGATAAAAAATATGCGGATATTAGTCCTGTGATACCACCACCAACAATACCAACTTTATTATTCAAATGGATCCCATCCATTTTTTTCAAATGTTATTTCGCAACCGTCCTTTTTAACTAAAAGACCTAACTTTTGAATTATTTTCCCAATAAGAAAGAATCCTTGGCTTTTTATCTGGTCATCAAGATGGCTTGGCGCTGTAAAACATAGCTCATAATCATCTCCGTGAGCTAAGTCTTTATGATCATTGAGGATGGGAATATCTTCATAACATAATTCAGCACCTACATTTGACTGTTTGCAGATATCACCTAAATCTTTTATGAGCCCATCCGATATATCAATACATGAAGTTGCAAAATCTGAAATATCTTTCGCTTTTTGGAATTGTGGCTTTGGCCTAAGAAAGTCCTTGCAATATATTGAATCTTTTTTGTTGAGCCAATCGTTGAGACCTTGTTTTGCTTTTCCTAATTGACCTGTTACAAAGATGGAGTCTCCAAGATTTGCACCATTTCTTAGTATTGGTTTTTTAAATGGGTATCCAAATACATTTACTGAAATATTTAATTCTCCCTTGGTTACATCACCACCAACGAGATCAATACTAAATTCATCCAAAGTTTCCTTGATGCCCTTAGAAAATTTTTCATACCAAGAGATTTCTTCAATGTCGCTGGTTAGTGCGATAGAAATAAAGGATGGAAAAGAGCCCATTCCTGCCAAATCACTCAGTGCTGTAGTTATAGACCTATAGGCAATATCTTCAGGTCTCATGCTTTCATGAAAGTGGACCCCTATTCTGGAAATATCGACCGAGTGCACTAGCTTCCTACCTTGAGTATCTATAACAGCGGCATCATCTCCTGAACCTAAAAGAATAGAATCCTTGTGATAAGAGCTGTCAACTAGGTGTTGAAAGCATTTAAGAATGTCAGATTCAGATATCAAGAAGGATATCTTTCAAACAATCCACTTGCTCCCATACCGCCGCCGATACACATAGTTACAACACCAAATTGCTTATCATGAGAGTGAAGCTGTCTAACTATATGCCCCACTTGTCTTGAGCCAGTCATACCGAATGGATGGCCTATAGATATAGATCCTCCATCTAGATTAAGTTTTTCCATTGGAATACCAAGCTTGTCTCTGCAATACACTACCTGCACTGCAAAGGCCTCATTAAGCTCCCAAATATCTATATCATCCATTGAAAGATTGTAGTTATTTAAAAGTTTTGGAACAGAAAAAACAGGGCCTATACCCATTTCATCTGGCTCACATCCCATGGTTGTAAACCCTCTAAAATATGCTAATGGCTTAAGACCAAGCTCAAGGGCCTTATCTTCTGACATTACCAAGGTTACAGACGCGCCATCAGATAGTTGAGAAGAATTTCCAGCAGTAACTGATCCATTTTCTGGATCAAAAACTGGTTTTAAAGAAGCCAATCCATCAAGAGTTGTCTCAGGTCTATTGCACTCATCTTTTTCTACACAATAATCAATTTCTTTTGAGTCGCCAGTTTCTTTATTCATAAGAAGCATTTTTGTTTCCATTGGAATAATTTCATCATCATATGCTCCAGCTTGCTGAGCCGCTGCTGTTCTCATTTGACTTTCAAAAGCATACTCGTCTTGAGCCTCCCTAGATACGTTATATCTTTTAGCAACCACTTCAGCTGTCATACCCATTGGGTAGTATATTCCCGGAGACTTTTCAGCAAGTCTTTCATTAACAAAATTATCCATATTTTGCTTACCTTGCATCATAGAAATTGTTTCTGCTCCTCCAGCAATAACAGTGTCATAACAACCAGCCATAATTTGAGATGCCGCCATAGATATTGACTGCATTCCAGAAGAACAATACCTATTTATAGTTGTTCCTCCAGTTGTTATGGGCAGATTAGAGAGAACTGCAGCATTTCTTCCAACATTATGCCCTTGAGCACCCTCAGGATTTCCGCACCCCATTATGATATCTTCGACAGCTTCTGGAGGTAAATTGGGATTTCTCTCCAATGTTGCGTTTATGATATGTGCCAACATTTCATCGGGCCTTGTCATATTGAATCCGCCTCTAAATGACTTAGCTAGTCCCGTTCTAACACTATCTACAATTACAGCTGTTTTCATAATTTACTCCAAAATTTACTCTATTATTCTAATCTATCATCCTGTTCTCTTAAAGCTTTATACCACTTGGGAATTATATCGATATTATTTTCTTTAGCTTTTTTAACAAGATAAGGAATGCTAACTGGGCTAAAAGGTAAAACGACTAGTACGCCCATACCTAAGCTTTTAAGTATCTCTGCAAGCTGTTTGTTAGCATTTTCTAGATCTTGCTCCGAAGCCTCGCCCTCAAGATATTTCAGATATAAATCCAACATCTTTGTGTTTTGTACATTTTCTTCTAAAAATGCATCTTTAAGCTTAAGTAGATATTTCCTATACTTGATCATTTAGAATTAATTTAAATATTTATTATATGACAAGAAAAGAGAGAGCATTAATAGTTAAAAAGATTTTAGGTAAAAAATATCCTAATCCACCTATACCACTCAATCATTTCAATAATTTTTCTTTTTTGATAGCCGTTTTACTATCAGCCCAGTGTACTGATGAAAGAGTAAACCAGGTAACTCCCAAGTTATTTAAGTTAGCAAAAAGCCCTCTCGAGATGTCAAAACTATCTGAAAAAAAAATATATTCTATTATTAAGCCTTGTGGTCTGGGTCCTAAAAAATCAAAAGCCATAAAACAGTTGTCAAAAATATTAGTTAAAGAACATAACAGCAAAGTTCCTGAAAGCTTTCATGAGTTAGAAAAATTACCAGGAGTTGGCCACAAAACTGCATCTGTTTTGATGAGTCAGGCTTTTGGTGAACCCGCTTTTCCTGTAGACACTCATGTTCACAGGTTAGCTCAAAGATGGGGACTTACTTCAGGAAAGAATGTAGTGCAAACAGAAAAAGATTTAAAGAAAGTATTCCCGCCTGAAGACTGGAATGATTTACATTTGCAATTTATTTTCTGGGGAAGAGAATATTGCCAAGCTAGAGAATGCTTTGGACTGGAGTGTAAAATTTGTAAACAAACATCACCTAATAGAAAAAAAACTTTTATCCACAAAAAACCATAGTTCATTTAAAATATACTTAATATTTAAAAATTGTAACCCTCGATCTTGGAGAAACTTTAGAAATGTCTATGCTTGATAATAAATCTAATCTTAAAACTGATGCGATCTTTTCAAATAAAAAAGATATAGAACTTTATGATGCTGAGCTTTGGGAATCCTTTGAAAAGGAAATGGTTAGACAAGAAGAACATATTGAACTTATAGCTTCAGAAAATTATGCAAGTCAAAGAGTGCTTCAGGCTCAAGGTTCTGTATTAACAAATAAATATGCTGAGGGATATCCTGACAAAAGATATTATGGCGGCTGTGAGTTTGTTGATATTGCTGAGAAGTTAGCAATAGATAGAGCTAAGGAGCTTTTTAATGCTGATTATGCCAATGTTCAGCCTCATTCTGGTTCCTCTGCAAATGCTGCTGCATATTTAGCATTACTTGAGCCAAATGACGCAATACTCGGAATGAGTCTTGATCATGGAGGACACCTTACACATGGATCGAAAGTAAATTTTTCAGGAAGAAACTATAAATCTTTTCAATACGGTTTAAATCCTGAAACACATGATATCGATTATGACCAAGTTCGTGATTTAGCAAAAAAACATAACCCAAAACTAATAATTGCCGGGTTTTCAGCTTTCTCTGGTTTAGTTGACTGGAGCATATTTAGAGAAATTGCAGATGAAATTAATGCTTATTTCTTAGTAGATATGGCACACATATCAGGACTTGTAGCGGCAGGTATGTATCCTTCACCTGTGCCGTATGCAGATGTTGTTACATCTACGACTCACAAAACACTTAGAGGTCCAAGGTCTGGGATTATTCTTGCAAGGAAAAATGAAGAGATACAAAAAAAATTAAACTCCGCAGTTTTTCCAGGATCACAAGGAGGTCCTTTAATGCATGTTGTTGCTGCTAAAGCAGTTTGTTTTAAAGAAGCTCTTGAGCCTGAATTTAAAACTTATATGTCTCAAGTTATTAGTAATGCTAAAACCATGTCGAGGACTATTATTGGAAGAGGAGTCGACATAGTAAAAGGCGGCACCGAAAATCATATGATTCTTGTCGACCTTAGAAATAAAGGGATAACAGGAAAGGACTCTGAATATAAACTTGGTTTAGCTAATATCACAGTAAATAAGAACGCTGTTCCTAACGATCCACAGTCTCCCTTTGTAACATCAGGAATAAGACTTGGAACACCTGCAGTTACAACAAGAGGCTTTAAAGAGGATCAAATTATTCAAATTTCAAATTGGATCTGCGATATAGTCCTTGATTTAGATAATGAGAAAAAAATTGAGGGAATTAAAGATAAAGCTCTGTCTTTATGCAAAGAATTTCCAGTATATAAGTAATGTATTGTCCTTTTTGCCAAGCAGAAGATACAAAAGTTGTTGATTCAAGAATATTTGCTGATGGTTCTCAAATCAGAAGAAGAAGAAAATGCGATGTTTGTAACGCAAGGTTTACAACATTTGAGGTTGCTGATCTAGCTCTTCCGAAGATTATTAAGAATGATGGGAAACGACAAGAGTTTAATGGTTCTAAGTTAAAAAAAGGGATGCTAAGAGCCCTAGAAAAAAGACCTCTTTCGGCTGAGAAAACTGATGCCCTCTTTTCAAAGATCTTAAGTGATATAAGAGTGCTTGGAGAAAGAGAGATTCACTCTGAAAAAATAGGAGAGATTATGATGAATGCTCTTAAAGATGTTGATCAAGTTGCATATGTCAGATTTGCTTCTGTCTATAGAGATTTCCAAGATATCAGTGATTTTTCAGATGAAATAAAGTCGCTAAGTAAAGAAGATAAGAAAAAATCTAAAAAGAAATAATGCATGAAATTTTTTTAAAAAGGGCAATTGATCTTGCTCATAAAGGGAAATATTTAACTAAACCTAATCCTATGGTTGGATGCGTTATAGTCAAAGACAACGAGGTAGTTGCAGAGGGACATCATATGAAATATGGCTCTAATCATGCAGAGATAAACGCGCTTGAAGATCTTTATAAAAATAATAATATTTCCGAATCAGAATTAAGAGAGCTCACTTTATACTGCACGTTAGAACCTTGCTGCCATCATGGTAAAACTGGACCTTGTACAGATGCAATAATAAAGTCTGGTATTAAAAAAGTTGTAATCGGAATCAAAGATCCAAACCCAAAAGTTTCTGGATCTGGTATTAAGCAATTGGAAGATAATGGTATTGAAGTCTTATCTGGCTTTTTTGAGGAAGAATTGATTGAACTGAATAAACATTTCTTTTTCAAAAATACTTATAACAGGCCCTACATAGCAGTAAAAATTGCTTCCTCAGCAGATGGAATGTCTCATAGAAAAGATAATACATTTACATGGATTACCTCTGAACAATCAAGAGATGATGTGCAAATTGTAAGAGCAGGATTTGATGCAATCCTCACTGGCGGTAATACAGTCAGAAATGATGATCCTAGGATGAATGCCAGAGTTAATTTTGAAGTTAATCAGCCTCAAAAAATACTTCTAACTTCTAAAAAAATTAATAAAGAATCAAATTTCTTCAAAACTGGAGATGTAATAATTAACCGCTCATCTGATTTAAATAAAGTAATTACAGAGCTATCGAATACAGAAATAAATTCAATTTTAGTTGAAGCAGGTCCAAATTTAGTAAAGGCCTTTCTGGAAAATAATTTGGTTGATGAAATAATTATATATAAGTCTAATATTACATTGGGAGATGAAGGAGTTTCCTGGTTTGAAAATAAAACTATAGAAAGCTTAGGTTTTGATTTAAAATCCTCTCTTAAAATTAATGATGATAGTAAAGAAACTTATTTAAAAAGAATATGAATACAACAAGAGAAATCATTGATGACCTAAAAGAGGGGAAAATGGTCATTATCGTCGACGATGAAGATAGAGAGAATGAGGGTGACCTAGTTTGTGCAGCAGATAAGGTTAATTCAGATATTGTTAACTTTATGGCAAAGCATGGAAGAGGCTTAATTTGTCTAACGCTTACCAAGGAAAAGTGCTCTATTTTGGGCTTAAAACAAATGACTGATTCAAATGAATCCAGCAATAAAACCGCTTTTACTGTCTCTATAGAAGCAAAAGAAGGTATAACTACAGGAATTTCTGCCCAAGACAGAGCTACAACTATTCTTGCAGCTGTCAATCCAGATGCAACAAAAAAAGACATTGCTCAACCTGGGCATGTCTTTCCTCTACAAGCAATGGATGGTGGTGTCCTAGCAAGAGCCGGTCACACCGAAGCTTCTTGTGATCTTGCAGAACTTGCAGGATATTCTCCATCAGGTGTTATTTGTGAAATCATGAATGATGACGGCTCAATGGCAAGAAGAGATGATCTTATTGAGTTCGCTAAAAAGCATAATTTAAAGATTGGTACTATTGCTGATTTAATCGATTTTAGGCTGACAACTGAAGCAACTGTAAAGGAGGTTGAAAAAAAATCTGTCAAAACAGACTTTGGAGAATTTGAGTTAAGGATTTGGGAAGATATGCTAGAGAAAAACTTCCATTTTTCTTTATCGAAGGGTGATATCCAAAATGTAGATACCCCATTAGTCAGAGTTCAGACGCAAAGCGTTCTGCAAGATACATTAGCAATAAATGATCTTGGAAAGAAGTGGTCAGTTAGGAAATCTCTAGAAAAGATATCAAAATCAGAAGCTGGTGTGTTTGTTTTAATAAATCATAGAGATGCTAGCAGTTATTGGCTCTCTTTACTTGAAGGCAAAGAGTTAACTAAAAAAAGCAGAAGAGTTATTGGGGCCGGATCTCAGATTTTAAGAGATCTGGGGCTCACAAAAATAAAAGTTTTAGGTACGCCAACTCAATATAATAATATTTCTGGATTTAACATTGAAATAGTAGGTTTTGAAAATGACTAAAAATGATGAAATCTTAATTATCTATACCAGCTGGTACAAAGACTTTATTAATGAAATGACAGATGCGGCTCTTGAAAGATTGGAATCTGAGGATTGTATGATTAAATCCTTTAAAGCACCTGGGTCACTTGAAATTCCAGCCTTAGCCAAAGCAAAGATTACCTCTAAAACAAAAGGAATTCTTGCTATAGGAATTATCATAAGAGGTGAAACATCACATTATGACTTGGTCAGCAATGAAACTTTTAGATCACTGGGACAACTAGCTCTTGATTATCCTCATATATCAATAATAAATGGCGTAATTTGTGTAGAGAACAAAGATCAACTTGAAAAAAGATATGTCACTACAACGACAAATAATGCCAATGCATTAATAGCTCTCATTAATGAAAAATCTAGCGAAACATAAAATAGCTGTTAAAACTAGAGAAGTCCTAGTTCAAGCAATTTATCAGCATTTATTTGAGAAAACTTCTTCTAAAGAAATATTAGAACAATTTAGAAAAGAACATCGGCCTGAAAAAGTTGACTTCAAAAGATTTAAACTTTGTTTAGATGAACTCATTAAAGAAAATGAGGTTATTGAGAAAACTATTTCAAAAAAAATGAAAATTAAAGAAAATGAAATTGAACTTATTGATAAAGCAATCTTGTATCTTGGCATAATAGAAATGAATAACGAAATGGCACCAAGAACTGTTGTCATTGATGAATGTATAAGGTTAACAAAAAAATTCTCTAATCCTGAATCATATAAATTTATAAATGCGAGTTTAGATAAAATTTAGATGAGATAAATTTATAAATGTATGCTTTGTTCTCTAGAAGGGCCAACAGAGATTATGCTTACTTCGCATTCAACAGTTTCCTCAATGAATTTTACATAATCTCTTAATTTTTGTGGAAGTTCATCATAAGAGCTGCATTGACTAGTATCCTCTTGCCATCCTTCGAATATCTTATAGATAGGTGAGTTGTTGTCATCATAAGCTACGCAGACACTTATATTTTCAAAAGTATCAAGTACATCGGCTTTGGTCATACATAAACTGTCTACAGAATTTATAAAAATAGCCTTTTTTAAAGCAACAAGATCTAGCCACCCACACCTTCTTGGCCTACCTGTAGTTGCTCCAAATTCATTTCCTCGTTTAGCTATTTCTTCTCCATCCTCATCGAAAAGCTCAGTTATAAATGGACCTTCTCCAACTCTTGTCGCATATGCTTTAACAATTCCAATTACATTATTAATATGCTTTGGCCCTATTCCAAGACCTGATGAAACTCCACCTATTGTTGTACTTGATGAAGTAACATAAGGATAGGTTCCATGATCAATATCAAGGAAAGTCCCCTGCGCACCCTCGAACAAAACCTCTTTTCCCTCTTCAGACCAATTCATTAATAAGTCTGTTGTATTAACTGAGAAAGCTTCAGCAAAGTTTTTAAAAGATAGAAGATTATTAAGGATTTCTTCTTCAGAAAAAGGTTCTGCATCATAAAAATGCTCCAACAATTTATTATGAATCTTAATTAACCTTGAAACTTTTTTTCTTAATAACTCCTCATTTTTCAGATCACCAAATCTTATTGCTCTGCGTCCAACCTTATCTTCATAGGCAGGTCCAATGCCTCTTCCTGTTGTGCCAATAAATTCATCTTTATCTCTGACTTGATCAATCTTTATATGACTTGGGAGAATTAATGGGCAGTTTTCACTAATATATAATCGGTCACGTATTTCAACACCAAATTCCTTTAATCCTTCAATTTCTTTTTTAATTGCTTCAAGAGATAGGACTACTCCATTTCCTATAAGGCACTTAACATTCTTATGAAGTACTCCTGATGGTATTAAATGAAGAACGGTTTGAACCCCATCTACTTTTATCGTGTGGCCAGCGTTATGACCACCTTGGAATCTGCATACTGCATAAACGCTTTCGCTTAAGGCGTCAACAATTTTTCCTTTTCCTTCGTCTCCCCATTGCAGACCAAGGATAAGGGTATTGTTAGACATTTTACTTTTCTTCGCCGGAAGAATCTTTGAAATATTTCAGAATCTCTTGATCTGAATCGATCAACATGACATCTGACTTATTGCTGAATGCATCTGGAAGAAGTTCCATAGTTCTAATGAACTCATACCATTCTGGATCCTGATTATGAGCCTCAGCATAAATTGCAGCTGCAGTAGCCTCACCCTCTCCTCTTAATTGTTGTGATAGCTTATTTGCTTCAGCCAGAATTATTATTCTATCTTTGTCAGCAGATGCAGTGATTTCTCTTGAGAGCTCTTTACCTTCTGATCTTAACTCCTCTGCAAGTCTATTTCTTTCAGTTCTCATTCTTTCGTATACAGAATTACTTAATTCAGGGGGAAGATCTATTCTTTTAACCCTAAAATCAATAACCTCAATGCCAAGGTCAACAACAGATGCAGCTAGATTATCTCTCATTATTCTCATTAGCTCATCACGCTCACCCGAAACAACTTCAGTGACACTTCTCTTACCAAACTGGTTCTTTAATTCGAATTCAGTTCTTTGTCCAAGCAAGTTATTTAAGTTATTAAAGCTTCCACCGGTAGCTTTATAAAAAAGTAGAACATTACTAATCTTATATTTAACAAATGAATCAACTAACAAATATTTACTTTCATTTGTGAGAATTCTATCTGGATCCTCATCTAGCGATCTGAGCCTAGCATCGAACTTTTTAACTTCCTGAATAATAGGTACTTTAAAATGGAAGCCCACGCCTACATCTTCTCTAACTGTTTCTCCAAATTGAAGAACAATTGCTTTTTCACGCTCATCAACAATAAAAAAGCTATTAAATAAAATTAATACAGCAAGTAGAGAAAATAAAACTGTTGAATTCTTAAAAGACATACTTAATCCTCATCCTCATCTTTTGTTTGTTGCAAAATATCACCTAAGGGAAGAAGTGTTATATTGCTTCCATCGTTGACATCAATCATTATTTTGGTTGAATCTGAATAAACTTTTTTCATAGCATCAAGATGGATTCTCTTTCTAACTACTTCAGGATTCTTTTTGTACTCATCATAAACTTCATTAAATCTTACAACTTCACCTTCAGCAGTAAGTATTACTTGTTCTTTATATGCTTCAGCAGCTTTAATAGTTGCCTCAGCCTGACCTCTTGCTTCAGGGACAATAGTAAGAGCATATCTTTCAGCCTCATTTTGAAGCCTAATCTTGTCTTCTCTTGCAGCAACCACATCATCAAAAGCAGCTTTTACAGCAACCGGCGGATCAGTTTTTTCAATGTTAACTTGTTGAACAATTAATCCAGCTTGATAAATATCAAGGTATTCTTGTAGCCTGTCTCCAACATCTTGAGCTATCTTCTCTCTTCCTACTGTTAAAGTTTGTTCCAATGAGTTATCACCTACAACAAATCTCAATGCACTCTCTGTAGCCTTTCTAAGGCTTGCTTCCGGATCTCTAACATTGAGAACAAAGTCTTTAATATTGCTTATTCTGTATTGAACTGAAACTGTAACATCGACTAAATTCTCGTCTTGTGTAAGCATATTTGCTGTTTGAGAATATCTTCTCGTAAGAGCTACGTCCTCTTTAAATCTTTGATCAATTCCAAATAACATAAAGTTAAGACCTTCTGTTGTCTCTTTGTGATACTCACCAAGTCTTAAGATAACTACCCTTTCACCAGGCTGAACTGTATAGATGGATGCAGATAGATAGACGACTGCTAATATAAAAAATCCATAACCAAGAAATCTACTAGGCGAAAAATTAAAACCGCCGCCTGATGATGAGCCTTTTCCTCCACCAGACTTGCTGCCTAAGATAGAAGAAAATCTCTTTAGAAGATCATCAAAGTCTTGATCATTTCCATTGGAGCGATTGCCCCAAGGGTCTTTGTTATCCTGATTATCCCAATTCATAACGCTTATTATATATGTTTAACATTAATATATGGATGAAAGAAGATAATTAAACAAATTATTTTAAAAAATTTGCTCTTCTAAGTATTTCTCAATTTCAATAGCTGAGTTGATATCAAAAGTTTTTGAGAAATTAAAACTCCTCATCCAAGTAAGCTGTCTTTTTACCAATTGTCTAGTGGAAATGACACACTTCTCCTCAAGCTCATTGGCATCTAATTCTCCATTAATTACTTGAATTACTTCTTTGTAATTAATTGAATTAAGAGCTGGATGATTTTTTGCGATATTGTCTAATTTAATTATTTCTTGGACTTCTCTAATTAAGCCCATGTTGATCATTTCTACTATTCTTTCTCGTATCCTTGCTTGAAGAATCTCTCTATCGCTTGGAAAAACTCCTAAATTTATAAACTCAAATTCTTCAAAGATATTTTCAGTATCTTCTTTTTTGAAATCAGAAATCTTCTTACCTGATATTTTGAAGACCTCTAGAGCCCTCATTATTCTCTGTTTATCATTTTCCTTTATAGTTTTAGCTGACTCTGGATCTATTTCTTTCAATTCATTAAATAGTTTATCCACTCCTCGACTATCAAGCTCTCGCTGAAGCTCTTCCCTGATAGCTTCATTTCCTTCAGGTATATCATTTATTCCCTTAAATAGTGCATTGAAGTACATCATTGTTCCACCAACTAGCAAAGGAATCCTATTATTTGAATGCGCTTGCATGACAATTCTGTAGGCCTGATCATAAAAATCTTTTACTGAAAAAATATTTTCTGGATCAGTGCTATCAACTAAGTGATGTTTGTATTTTTCAAGGATCTCTTTGGGAGGCTTAGCAGATCCAATATTAAATCTTTTATAAATTTGAACTGAGTCTACGCCTATGATTGAAATTGGAAATTTTTTTATTAAATGAACTGCAGTAGAAGTTTTATTACATGCAGTTGGTCCAATCAGAGTAATTATTTTCTTTTTAATCTTGCTATTCTGCAATTTACAAACTAGCTCTAATCAATAAAAGTTGGCGCATGGTTGCTCCGATATTCTTTTCAACAACTGTGTTTGCATTACGAATCATGCCTTCTCTAAAGTCTTCTTGATTCTTATAGGTTTTGCAAAAAAGTTCAAATATATCCAATGGAGTTCTCACAATGTGTGTTGCATTAGCATTTATGAAAGATTCAACGATATTTTTAAAATTAAAATAGTGTTCTCCCAATACAAACGGGCACTGAGCTATTGCAGGCTCAATAATATTATGGCCTCCTCTGTTTACTAAGCTTCCTCCGACAAAAGCTAGCTGAGCATCTGCGTAAAGTGTGGGAAGAATTCCAAGCGATTTCACTATTAAAATATCTGATGTAGTCTCCTCTTCATTTTCATAAATTGACTTTGATCCCATATTAAGAAAAAGGGCTTTAATTTTATTTGCCCGCTCTGGGTGGCGAGGCACAACAACTAACTTAACTGATGGAAAATCTCTTTTTATCAGGTTAAAAGATTCCAAAATAATTTTATCCTCTCCCTCATGGGTAGATGCAGCGAGAAAATATGGGTGCTCTAAAAACTTTTTAAAACTTAGCGATTCTGATTTACTAAAATTAGATCCTTGGTCAAATTTAACTGAGCCTGTGACGTGAATATTTTTGCAGCCAAGCTGATGATAGTAATTCTTATCTTGATCTCCTTGAGCCATGACAAGATCAAGATTAGAGAAAACTTTTTTAAAAAAGATATTAAACTTCATATATTTTTTGAAACTCTTTTTAGATAGTCTTCCATTGCTAATAATAGATGGTATCTCCAGTGCCTTGCATAAATGGATAGAGTTTGGCCAAATTTCTGTCTCAAAAAAGATAGCTGCCTTAGGTTTTACTTTATTTAGAAAGAGCAAAGTAAAAAGATAAAAATCCCATGGCGCATATGCAATATCAACTCGCTTATTATCAAAAAAAAGTTGTTTTGCTTTTTTAAATCCTGTTCCAGTTGTTGTAGTAAGAATGACTTTATGATTCTTTGATAGCTTTCTAACTAAATCACTCGAAGAAATTACTTCTCCTAAACTTACTGAATGAAACCATATTGATTCAAGGCCAGGTTCCATAGAGGTTGATAAGACGCCAAATCTATTTTTTAGATTCCTTAAATAGCTTGAATCTCCAATTGCTTTGAAAAAGATCCTGATAATAAATATTGGGGTTAAAACCAGAAAAATGAGATTATAGATAAAGATAAGCATAGTTTATTACTCTGGTTAGTATAATAACTGCGCAACAGGATTTAAATGAAATTTATCAATCAAAAGATAGGCGTATTTTTTTGGAAGCTAATTGTTGCTTTTCCAATAAACTTTCAAAATGTTTTAGCAAATATTTTATTTTCTTTTCTAAAAAACCCCAACCTTAAAAGAAATATTTTTAGTAGAAAAAATATTGATGCTGCTTTTCCTTACTTGAATAAGCAGGAAAAAATAAATCTTTTTAATAAAAATCTAAAGTCGATGATTCGTGGAATATTTGATACTGGTAAAGCGTGGTTTTGGAGTGATTCAAAGATAAATTCTTTAATTAAATATGAAATATTTGGTTTAGATAAACTTATTGCAACCAAAGGCAAACTTCTCATTTTTAAACACTCTCATCATTTAGAGCTGGACTCAAGAATACTCGGAATGCATTGTGAGCTTTACGGGGTAGAAAGAGCACATAACTCACCCTTCATGCAGAAAGTACAAAGCATGGGAAGATTGAAAGGGGTTAATGCTCTCGCTGATAAAAATTCACCAATTACATTCATTAAATGGCTCAAGAAAAATAAAACTGTTCTTTATGCCATTGATCAAGATTATGGCCTAAAGAATAGTTCGAATGTAGATTTTTTTGGCATTAAAACAGC
>CACBQK010000006.1 GCA_902541365.1 uncultured SAR86 cluster bacterium | reverse complement strand
TTGCTGATTTATTGGCAGATAATGGAATCTGTGGAGCCCTTTGGGCAGATTGGTGGGGCTTTAAACATGAGGCTTACGATATGGTTCAAGCAAATATTGCAATAGTCGATCAGGCAAGGGGTGGAAAGGGCTGTGCAATTGTTCACTCAGATGATGAGAGAGGGATTCAAAGACTTAATCAAGAGGCAGCAAAAGCAAGAGCTGCCGGTAACAAAGCAGGATATGATATCTCAAAGGCCAGAGCTATGAACTGGATAACCAGTAATCCTGCAAAAGCAGCTGGTATTTATGATGAAACTGGTTCCTTGGTCGCTGGGAAAAATGCTGACGTTGTTCTTTGGTCAGGAGATCCATTTAGTGTTTATTCACTTGCCGAACAGGTCTTTATCGATGGGGCCTTAGCATTCGATCGCAACACTGGATTTGGGCCTGTATCAGATTTTGACGTTGGCATAGTTGATCCAAGAGAGGATAGAGTGAATGATTAGAGTAATATACTGTTTTACATTGTGCTTTATATCAATAAGCGCTTTTTCTCAAACAACTGTAATCAAAGGTGGAGAAATTCACACTGGACTTGATGAAGAACCATTCGTTGGTGATATTCTTATTGAGGGAGATACTATTTTAGAAGTTTCAACTAAATCTTTGAAAGGTGATGTAGTTGTTGATGCATCAAACAAAATTATAACTCCTGGAGTGATAGCGCCAGATACTCAAATAGGTATTCTAGAAATTGGCGCAATCAGCGAGACCAGAGACGGCGATAGCAATATGTATAGTATGGGTTTTAGTGTTTATGATGCTATTAATCCAAACTCAACTTTAATTCCATGGAATAGATCAAATGGAGTTACATCAGCCATTACTCTTCCTGACTTTAATTGGGATCCTTTAAGCGGAATGGCTTCTTATTTTCTTCTTGATGGAAGTTTGAGAGTCAATGGTATTGCAGACATAGCTCTAACAGGAGAGATAGGAGCTGTAAGCTCTGGGTCTCGAGCAGAGAGTCTTATTTTGTTGAAGGATCTTCTGGAGTTTGCATCAACTTTAGACGAAAAAGATATTTCATCTTCAAAGAAAATATCAGAGGCTATGGAGGATTTTGAAGTTGCAGATTTGATGGAACTCCAACCGAGAGATGTAGTCGCTCTTTACAGCCTTCTTAATAGCGATTTGCCTCTGATAATTAGGGTGAACAGAGCCTCAGATATTCTAAAGTTGATAGACATTAAGAAGCTTTATGGTCTCAACTTAATTTTAATGAGTGCTCAGGAAGCTGAGTTGGTTAAAGATGAAATTGCTGAAAATAATATTCCAGTGATAATAAATCCTTTTGATAATATTCCTGATTCATTTGATGAACTTGCGTCAAATATTCGTATAGCAGCTTCACTTGAAAAAGTTGGTATTAAAGTGATGTTTAGTGAATCTAGAACTCATAACTATCACTTAATAAGACAAGGAGCGGGTAACGCAGTTGCTAATGGCATGTCATACACTGGAGCAATAATGGCTCTTACATCAAATGTTGCTAAAAGCTTTAATATTGCTGATAGAGGCATACTTCAAAAAGGTATGAAAGCTGATCTTGTCATTTGGGAAGATGATCCATTGGAACCTGCTACTTTTCCAGCAAAAGTTTTTATTAACGGAAATGATATGGATCTAACAACAAGAGCATCTCGACTAACGAAGAGATATGTTGATAAAAGAGATCTTCCAAATACCTATAAATAATTTTGAAAAGTAAATATTTATTTCTTGTTGGTCTTTTTTTATCTCTTCCAGCTAAATCAGAAATAAAAGAGCTTAATTTTTTATATACAAATGATCTTCATGCTCACCTTCAACCCCATATAGAGCAATGGATAAGTAAGACAAGACCAGTTGGTGGATTTGCAAATCTAGCTACTCTAATAAAAGAAGAAAAATCTGCAAATCCAAATACTCTTTATATTGATGCGGGCGATTATTTTTCTGGTCCTTATATAAGCACGCTCACAGAGGGCGAGGCAGTAATAGATACTATGAATTTGCTTGGAGTTGATGCTGCTTGCATTGGCAATCATGAATTTGATCATGGTTGGGAAAGCATGCTTGAAAAATTAGAGCTGGCAACTTTTCCTATTGTTAATGGAAATATTTTCTATGAAGGAACCGATGAGCTTATTTGGGATAATCCATATGTCATTCTTGAAAGTCATGGATTGAAAATAGGAGTGATTGGACTGCATGGCAAGTTTGCATTTTACGATACAACAAACTTTAAAATGGTTGATGGATTAGAGGCTCGTGATGAAGAATATTACTTAAGAAAATATATTGAAGAGCTTGAACCATTAACCGATTTAATAGTCCTAAGTGTTCATGAAGGAGTTCCTGGAAGACAGTCGACCAAAGGTTTATCTGATGTGGAAAGAACTTTAAGCAAAGATATTGATCTAGCAAAAAATGTTCCTGGTGTAGACATTATGATCACAGGACATGCTCACAAAGGAACACCTGACGCACTGCTTTCTAACGAAACAATAATAGTTTCAACTAATGCGTATTCGATTGAGTTAGGAAAGCTTGTTGTTAGCTATGATACTGAAAAAAATAAGATTGTTGATTACTCTAATGAGCTCATTACTATCTTCGATGATGAAATTGAAGATGATCCCGAAATGTCAAAAGTTATTGATTATTGGGAGAGTCAGGTGCAGAAGATTGCACTTAAAGAAGTTTCATTCACTACAGATAAAATGGTAAGAGCATATGGTGAAGAGTCAAACATGGGAAATCTATTTGCTGATGCTGCAGAAGAATATGATGAGAAAATTGATTTTGCAGTTATCAATAGTGGCGCACTCAGACAGGACTTGGATCCAGGAGTCTTAACAAAGGGTGACCTGATTTCTGCTTTCCCTTTTCCAAACACACTTGTAATGACCAAAATAACAGGAGCACAAATAAAAGGTCTTTTTGATCATGCTGCTGGAATGACGAATGGAGTCTTGCAAGTTTCCAAAAGCTTCAAA
Organism: uncultured SAR86 cluster bacterium; assembly: GCA_902541365.1. GTDB lineage: Bacteria > Pseudomonadota > Gammaproteobacteria > Magnimaribacterales > D2472 > CACNXK01. The sequence continues at coordinate 49,115 of CACBQK010000006.1, read as the reverse complement.
TATGTTATTAATTCTAATGGCGAGATTAAAGAACTAAGCCTTAATGGAAAACCAATTGAAAATGACAAAACTTATTGGGTAGCTTCAACAAATTTTGTCACTCTTGGTGGTGATGGATATTGGGAGTTTACTGAATCTATTGAATACGAGGATACAAATATATTCATTGTGGATGTAGTGGAAAAATATCTTAAAGATAAACCTTCATATACACCTATGTATGATGGAAGGATAATGTTTGAAAAGTAATTACGTGTTATGCTAATTTATAAAATATGTCTTTTAAACACTCTCATTATTTACTAGCATTTCTTTTTCTATCTTCTTGTGGCGGAGGCGGTGGTGGTGGATCATCACCTAGTACGCCTTCAGCTCCTTTGCCCTCGGTTACTCTAAGCACAAGCAATTCAAGTGTGCCAACTGGTCAAAGCACTACTCTTACATGGTCATCATCAAATGCAAATTCTTGCTCAGCTTCAGGAAGCTGGTCAGGAACAAAGGCTACATCTGGTTCTGAAGAAGTAAGTAATATTGATTATGGTTCAAATACCTTTTCTCTATCTTGCACTGGAGCAGGCGGCTCATCCTCAGCATCACTAACTGTATCTGGTACTCAAGCATATGATGCAACTGCCTTTGTTGGTTCAGGTAGCAAAGTTTATAAGGGATTTTTAATTGAGAAGCTTGACGAATATTGTGCATCAGTGGCCACAGTTGAATTTGAACTGAAAGGTTCAAGTGATGCATCTGCACTAATGTTCAGTAATGCTTCCACAGATGAACTCCAATATATTTGCTATTACAACACAGGAGACGATGCAGAAAATCCTCCAACAGGAATTTCTTTAAGTGGCCAGAGACTTGAATTTTTTGAAGGTGAGAGCTCCATTTCACTTCCTATAACAGCAGATAACCTTAATGGGATAGAGGGCATTTATTTAAACACCTCCATAGACATTGATCCCTATAATTACGAACCGCAATCTTTGGAAGAACTTGAGCAATTTACAGCAGATTTAGCTTTAGATTTTCAATTTACAGATGAGGGTGGAAGTCCATTTGATGCTTTTGCATATCCTGACTTACAAATGGCTGTTTATGCAACTCCAAATAGTTCACCAACAGACAATACATCCTCTTTCATCGGATACTCGGAAATGAGCGGTAGTAATTATGTGATATTATTTTTAGCTGAAAAAGAGCTTTGGGAATCGTCTCCAAAAACGGGAGAAGGTGATATTTTCGCTACGAATTTTGCAGGCCTTGATTTGTTTGCATCATATCAATCATTGGTTAGCTTAATTCCAAATGAATATGGATTTAAAGTATCAACAGAGTCCTATACTTCATCAGATCATATCTTAAATACTACATATCAAGGAGCAACTTTGCAGGGCTCAAGAAAAGCTAATAGGATTCTTGCCTCTGATAATTCAACGTGGAATGAATGCTACCATGCATTCAAATATTTATTTAATTCAGATGTTGATTCATATCAAAGGTTTTTTCTTAAAATGGATACCAATCTTTCCGGTTTTTCACCTTGTAACAACATTGTTACAGCCGTCAATAATTATGAGTTGTTCTTCTTCTATCCAGATGGATCTGGGTTAATAGGTTTTAAGCTAAATGGATATGATGGAGGAATAGAAGGCCAAACAAATATCCGACTTTTCTTTAATAATGATTAGAAATCATTCCGTTGGTATTTGTAATACAAAAATGGAGCCACCTGTCAGATTCGAACTGACGACCTGATGATTACAAATCAACTGCTCTAGCCAACTGAGCTAAGGTGGCAAAGATTGCTATTATATACAAATTAATTATTTGGGAAAGAGCAGCCAGTTCCCCCAAGCCCGCAATAGCCATTTGGATTTTTAGCTAAATACTGTTGATGATATTCCTCAGCTAAAAAGTAATTCTTCATCATCGAAATTTCAGTAGTAATGGGGCCGTAACCATTAAGCTCAAGTTCATCCTGATAAGTTTCCAAAGATGATAGGGATTCATCTTTATGTAACTCTGAATTAAGAAAAATCACCGATCGATATTGTGATCCAATATCATTGCCTTGTCTCATTCCTTGAGTTGGATCATGACATTCCCAAAAAACTTTGAGTAGATCTGCCAATGATATAACTTCCGGGTTAAATACAACTTTAACAACTTCCACATGATTAGTTGTTCCTGAACATACAATTTCGTAAGAAGGATCTTCTAGTTCGCCGCCAGAATATCCAACCGAAGTTAGCCAAACGCCATCTAGTTGCCAAAACTTTTTTTCAACTCCCCAAAAGCAACCAGCTCCAAAAATAATTGATTCATAATCTTGAGGAGTTTCACTATGAAGATCTAGATTTGATAGAAAATGTTTCATCTATTTATTATAGATTCCTTTTATTGACACTTCACCAGATGAAAAAGAAATAATTTCTCCTATTTTTTTTTCTAGTAGAAGCTCACCAGAATCATTTATTCCTAAATATTTTCCTTTAATGATCTCATCATTCCTAGCAACAGAAATGATGGCATCATTATGTATGCAAGATTGATTCCAAAGATTCTTCCAATCATTGAGACCATCCCTAAACAGAGCCTCAAATTTTACTAATATCTTATTAATGATTTTATCTCTCAAGCTTATACCATTGAGATCTCCGAAATCTCCCCACCAAGATTCTTTTTCATCTAACTCAAGATTTATTCCAATACCTACTATGGCTTTTGTATAGTTAGAAAAAACCTCCTTTTCAACTAATATTCCTCCTATTTTCTTTTTTTCAAACACAAGATCATTTGGCCACTTAAGCTTGATTGAGTCTAGATTAAATACTTCTGTGAGGGCATCTTTAACCAAAATACCTGTAGCAATACTTATTGGTACATCAAATTCTCTATCCGCAAAGGCTATGGAAAGAGAAATATTGCCTTCTGGACTGTGCCATTTCTTTCCTTTTCGGCCTTTCCCCTTAGTTTGTTTATCTGCAGTTACTACTAGAATATCTTTATTTGAACTTATTCTTTTGCACTCATCATTAGTTGAGTCTATTGATTGATGAGTTTTGAGCTCAAAATTAGCCAAATTTAGGCCTTTTAGGATAATTTCCTCATTAAATTGCATGAAAATAAAAAATTAGTTGACTTAATGCTATTCTAGATCAAAAATACACTCCTTTAAATGGAGGGGTTGGGGAGCGGTCAAACCCAGCAGACTGTAAATCTGCCGCCTCGTGCTTCGAAGGTTCGAATCCTTCCCCCTCCACCATTTCTAACCCTTTTTTTTTGTATATTTTTTATCAAAAAAAGGTTGAGTTTATGGACTTTTAGAGGGATAATACGCCACCTTAAATTTTGGAACTGTAATTCGGGCTCATATAGCTCAGCGGTAGAGCACTTCCTTGGTAAGGAAGAGGTCACCGGTTCAAGTCCGGTTATGAGCTCCATTATTGGCAATTTTTTTAGAGAGGCAAAAAATGGCAAGAGAAAAGTTTGAAAGAAATTTACCACACGTCAATGTGGGAACAATTGGTCACGTTGACCATGGAAAAACTACTTTAACAGCAGCATTAACTAAGGTTTGTGCTGAAGTTTACGGTGGTGAAGCAGTTGCATTTGATGGAATTGATAATGCTCCTGAAGAAAGAGAAAGAGGTATAACAATTGCTACATCTCACGTTGAGTATGTATCAAATGCTAGACACTATGCACACGTTGACTGTCCAGGTCACGCAGACTATGTAAAAAATATGATTACTGGTGCCGCACAAATGGACGGGGCAATTCTTGTTGTAAGTGCAGCAGACGGTCCAATGCCTCAAACAAGAGAGCACATTCTTTTAGCAAGACAAGTTGGTGTTCCAAAGATTGTAGTATTTCTAAACAAAGCTGACCAAGTTGATGATCCTGAACTTCAGGAATTGGTTGAAATGGAAATAAGAGAGCTATTAAATGAGTATGAATTCCCAGGTGATGACACACCTATCATTACTGGAAGTGCATTAAAAGCTCTAGAAGGAGACACTTCAGATATTGGTGTCCCAGCTGTTCAAAAATTAGTTGAAGAACTTGATGTTTCAATACCTGAACCAGCAAGAGATACAGACAAGCCTTTCTTAATGCCTGTTGAAGATGTTTTCACTATCTCAGGAAGAGGAACAGTTGTAACTGGAAGAATAGAAACTGGTATTGTTAAAACTGGAGATGCTCTTGAAATAGTCGGTATTAATGATACTACTGAAACAACCTGTACCGGTGTTGAGATGTTTAGAAAATCTCTTGATGAAGGAAGAGCCGGTGAGAACTGTGGTGTTCTTCTTAGAGGTATAGACAGAGATGCAGTTGAAAGAGGGCAAGTTTTATCTGCTCCTAAATCAATTACACCGCATACAGAATTCGAAGCTGAAATTTATGTACTTTCAAAGGATGAAGGTGGAAGACACACCCCATTCTTTAAAGGTTACAGACCTCAGTTTTATTTTAGAACTACTGATGTTACAGGCGCCTGCGAATTACCAGATGGAGTTGAGATGGTAATGCCAGGTGATAACGTCAAAATGACAGTAACACTGATTGCTCCTATTGCTATGGACGAAGGTCTTAAGTTTGCAATACGTGAAGGTGGGCGAACAGTTGGTGCTGGAGTTGTTGCTAAGATCATTAAGTAAAAGAATTTAAGCGATTGCCAAGACAAGGAAGTCTTGGCGCGCCTTTTTTTTAATGGGAAAAGTAAATAACGTTTTTAGGCCAGTAGCTCAATTGGTAGAGCACCGGTCTCCAAAACCGGGGGTTGGGGGTTCAATTCCCTCCTGGCCTGCCAATGAGGAAGAGTTTAGGAAGAATTATGAGTAAACAAGAGTCATTTAAATTCTTAGACAAAGCAAAGTGGTTAATTTCATTATCCTTCTTTGTAGTTGCTGTTGTTGGTAACAGTTATTACACAGAAGTTGCATTCCTTTACAGAGTTTTGGGCGTTGTTGGTCTTATTGGCCTCGGCATACTTTTCATGGCACTGACTGATTTTGGAAAATCGTCAATAAAACTTATGGCAGAATCAAGAACTGAGTTAAGAAGAGTTGTTTGGCCTACAAGGGTTGAAACAACTCAGACATTTTTAATTGTTTTTATCTCTATCCTTGTTCTTGCATTACTTTTATGGGGCTTAGAGTCTTTATTAAGCTGGTTAACAAAACTAATTTTAGGATAAGAGATGGAGTGGTTTGTAGTTCAAGCATATTCAGGATACGAACAGAAAGTTAAAGCTGCTATGGAAGAAAGAATTATGTTGGCAGATCTAAAAGAGAAGTTCGGAGAAATTCTTGTACCTACTGAGCAGGTTGTTGAGCTAAAAAGCGGTGAACAGAAAAAAACAGAAAGAAAATTCTTCCCAGGATATATCCTCGTTCAAATGGAACTTGATGATGACACTTGGCAGTTAGTCAAACAAACTCCAAGAGTTTCAGGGTTTGTTGGAGGAACTAGAGAAAAACCAAGCCCAATCACTGATGCTGAAGTTAATAGCATTATTAATAGGATTGAAGTAGGCGAAGAAGCTCCTAGACCTAAAACTATGTTTGAACCAGGTGAAGTTATTAGAGTCTGTGATGGACCCTTTAACGATTTCAATGGCGTTGTAGAGGAAGTTGATTATGAAAGGAACTCAGTAAAAGTTTCTGTTCAGATTTTAGGGAGATCAACTTCTGTGCAATTAAATTTCATGCAAATAGAGAAAACTTAAATGGCTAAAAAGAAAAAAGTTGCAAATATTTTGAAATTACAAATACCCGCGGGTGCAGCTAATCCAAGTCCACCTGTTGGCCCTGCTTTAGGACAAGCGGGACTAAACATTATGGATTTTTGTAATGCATTCAATGATAAAACTAAAGATTCAGAGAAGGGCGTTCCTCTTCCAGTTGTAATAAGTGTTTATGAAGATAAATCCTTTGATTTTGTTGTTAAAACACCACCAGCAGCTGTGTTAATTAGAAAGGCTTTGAACATTCCTAAAGGAAGTGGAGAACCTAACAGAGAAAAAGTTGGAAAAATCTCAAGAAAACAACTAGAAGAAATTGCAAAAGCAAAAGAGCCAGATTTAAATGCCAATGATCTGGATAATGCGGTAAGAATTATTGCAGGTACAGCAAGAAGTATGGGAGTGGATGTAGAAATATAATTATGGTTACAAAAAAACAAAAAAGTATTCTAGAAAGTGTTGATAGCATGACTGATTACTCATTAAGTGATGCTGTTAAGATTCTACAAGAACATAAATCACCAAAATTTGATGAGTCTCTAGATGTAGCTATTAAGCTTGGAGTTGACGGGAATAAATCTGACCAAAATGTTCGAGGAGCTTTAACACTTCCAAACTCTCTTGGTAAAGAAGTTGTTGTAGCTGTTTTTGCTGATGGTGATGCAGCTGAAGATGCAAAATCAGCCGGTGCTGATTTTATAGGCATGGATGATTTAAGTGAGAAGTTTACAAAAAATGAGATCGCTGTAGATGTTGTAATCTCAACACAGGCAGCTATGAAAGTCGTTGGTAAGCTTGGGCAGGTTTTAGGGCCCAAAGGGCTTATGCCAAATCCGAAAACTGGAACTGTCACTGATAATGTTGCCGATGCAATAAAGAATGCAAAATCTGGACAAGTTAGGTTCAGAACTGATAAAAGCGGCATTGTGCATGGTTGCATAGGAAAAGTTTCATTTGATGATGGCAAGGTAAATCAGAATTTAACTGCACTTGTTGAAGAATTAAAAAGATTAAAACCAGCATCCGCCAAGGGTGTATATATAAAAGGTATTTCAATTAGCAGCACAATGGGGCCAGGATTGAAATTAAATATATCGGAGCTGGCATAAGTTTTTAGAGTTTTTTAAAACTCTAGATTGTTGCGTTTATTCGCAGCCGTCGAAGACCGTAGGTGCTTTTTAGCTTAATTTCCTACGCAGGTGGTGACTCAATTGCATTAGCAGTTTGTCGCCAAAAATGACCGAAAGGTCTAAATAGGAGAATTGTATGGCATTAGCCAAAAATGAAAAAGAAAGGATTGTTGAGGAAGTAAAAGCTGTTGTTGCAGATGCATCTACATTGGTGATATCTGATGCAAGAGGTTTAAAAGTTTCTGAATTATCTGAAATAAGAAAGGAAGCAAACGAAAAAGGTGTGCATATTCAAGTGATAAAAAATTCACTTGCAAAGCTTGCATTTAAAGATACCGATTTTGGTTGCACAAAAGAGGCTCTTAAGGGTCCTTCATTATTTGCTTTTTCTTTTGCTGAGCCAGGAGCTGCTGCAAAGTTACTCAAAACATATGCTAAAAACTTCGAAGCTCTCGAAATTAAAGCATTATGTGTTGAGGGCCAACTGCTAGATGGAAGCCAAATTGATTTATTGGCAACACTCCCATCAAGAGAAGAGGCTATTACTTTAATTGCATCAGTTCTTCAAGCACCTATGGGTAAGTTTGCTACTTTATTAAATGAAGTTCCAAGTAAGCTTGCAAGGGTTCTTGCTGCAGTTCGTGACAATAAACAGGCTAGTGCCTAAATCGGAGAATTATTATGGCAACAATAAAATCTGAAGACATTCTTAAAGCAATTGAAGAAATGTCAGTTATGGAGTTAGTAGAGCTTATTTCTGCTATCGAAGAAAAATTTGGTGTTACTGCAGCTGCTGCAGTCGCTGCTGCACCTGCTGCAGCTGCTGGCGATGCTGCTGGTGGTGATGCTGCTGAAGAGAAAGACGAATTTGATGTTGTTCTTTCTGCAGCTGGCGACCAAAAAGTCCAAGTTATTAAAGCTGTTAGAGCTATAACAGGTCTTGGTCTTAAGGAAGCTAAAGACTTAGTCGATGGCGCTCCAAATACTCTTAAAGAGGGTGTTAAAAAAGAAGAAGCTGAAGAAATGCTTAAACAGCTTTCAGAAGCTGGAGCTACAGCAGAACTTAAATAATTTTACTAATACTTAAAGGGCAACATATATGTCATATAGCTACACTGAAAAAAAGAGAATAAGAAAAAACTTTGGAAGATTCCCGAAAGTCATGGATCTACCAACCCTGACAGAAACACAGCTGAATTCATATGCTGAGTTTCTTCAAGCTGAGGTCGATCCCGATAAAAGGGAAAATAAAGGTCTAGAAGAAGTTTTTCAGTCTCTTTTCCCTATAACAAGTGTTTCTGGCAATGCTGCCCTTGAGTACGTCTCATATGAGCTTGGTAAAAATAGTTTTGATGTTCAAGAATGCCTCATTCAAGGACTAAGTTACTCAGCACCACTAAGAATTAAAGTAAGGCTTGTAATTTATGACAAAGAGTCTAATTTTGAAGAAGTTAAAGATGTAAAAGAAGGTGAAGTTTTTATGGGAGAAGTTCCTTTAATGACTTCAACAGGATCCTTTATCATTAATGGAACAGAGAGAGTTGTTGTTTCTCAGCTCCACAGATCTCCTGGTGTTTTCTTTGATCATGACAAAGGAAAAACCCACAGTTCTGGAAAAGTTCTATATTCTGCAAGAATTATTCCTTATAGAGGTTCTTGGCTAGATTTCGAATTTGATCCAAAAGACAGTCTTTTCTGTAGGATAGATAGAAAGAGAAAGATACCTGCAACTATTCTTCTAAAAGCATTGGAAATGAATACCGAAGAAATTCTGCAGTCATTCTTTGAAACGGAAACTTACACACTTGATAAATCAAGAGTAAAAACTGAATTAAGGCCAGAGAGATTAAGAGGCGAAGTCCTTAGTGAAGACATAAAAGTTAAGAACAAAGTTATTGTCGAAGCTGGTAAAAGAGTTACCGCAAGACATGTTAAATTGCTTAGAGATTCAGGAGAGAAAGAAATTTCTTTTTCAAATGAATACCTTTTAGGAAAAGTTACTTCTAAAGATATATTTGATGAGGAAACTGGAGAGGTTACTTTAGCGTGTAACAGTGAAATAGACGAAGCAGTGTTATCTCTTCTTTCGGAAAAAAGCATAACAACAATTGATACTCTCTATATTAATGAGTTAGAGAAGGGGCCATATATAGCAAATACGCTTAGAATTGATCCAACATCAAATAGGCTAGAGGCTCTTGTTGAAATATATAGAATGATGAGACCTGGCGAACCGCCAACTAAAGACTCAGCAGAAACTTTATTTAGAAATTTATTCTTTAATCCTGAAAGATATGATTTATCTGAAGTTGGAAGAATGAAATTTAATAGAAGGTTAAAAATAGAAGATGAAAGAGAGAATCCAAATGTGCTTGATCTCCAAGACATTATCTCTGTTATGAAAGGCATATTAGATATTAGAGACGGTCATGACTTTGTTGATGATATTGACCATCTTGGAAATAGACGTGTAAGGTCTGTCGGAGAAATGACTGCTAACCAATTCAGAGTTGGACTTATAAGAGTTGAGAGAGCTGTAAGAGAAAGATTAAGCATGGCCGAAGCAGATGAGCTTGGCCCGCAAGATCTTATTAATGCCAAACCAGTTACTGCAGCAATAAAAGAATTTTTTGGGTCAAGTCAGTTGTCACAGTTTATGGATCAAAATAATCCATTGTCTGAAATAACTCATAAGAGAAGAGTTTCAGCATTAGGTCCTGGCGGACTTACTAGAGAAAGAGCGGGCTTTGAGGTCAGAGATGTTCATCCAACCCATTATGGAAGAGTTTGCCCAATCGAAACACCAGAGGGACCAAATATTGGTCTTATAAATTCCTTTGCCTCTTATGCAAGGACTAATTCTTATGGATTTATAGAAACTCCTTATAGAAAGGTTGTGAAGGGAAAAGTTACTGATGAGATTGTTTATTTGTCTGCCATTGATGAAGGCGAGCATATAATCGCACAGGCCAATGCTACATTGGATAAAAAAAATAAATTCGTCGATGATCTAGTCCCTGTTAGACACGCTAACGAGTTCGAATTGATGTCATCAGATATGGTTGACTTAATGGATGTTTCGCCTCAGCAAGTTGTTTCTGTTGCTGCATCATTAATTCCGTTTTTGGAGCATGATGACGCAAATAGAGCTCTAATGGGTTCAAATATGCAACGTCAAGCAGTTCCTGTCTTAAGACCAGAGAAGCCTCTTGTTGGAACCGGTCTTGAAACAGTTGTTGCAAGAGATTCGGGAGTCTGTGTAGTTGCCAAGAATAAAGGTGTCGTTGAAAGCGTAGATGCTGGAAGAATCGTTGTTAGAGTTACAGATGCAAAAAATAAAACTGCTGAAGTTGATATTTACAATCTCGTTAAATATACAAGATCAAATCAAAATACCTGTATCAACCAAAGACCACTTGTAAAGGTTGGCGATAAAGTTGTTGAAGGTGATATTCTTGCTGATGGACCATCTGTAGATAATGGAGAGCTTGCATTAGGACAAAACATTAGAATTGCCTTTATGCCATGGAATGGTTATAACTTTGAGGACTCAATTCTTATTTCTGAAAAAGTTGCAAGAGAGGATAGGTTTACATCAATTCATATTCAAGAACTAACTTGCGTTGCTAGAGATACAAAACTTGGTTCTGAAGAAATTACTGCTGATATTCCTAATGTTGGAGAAGGATCATTATCAAAACTTGATGAGTGTGGAATAGTCTATAAAGGTGCAGAAGTTAACCCAGGAGATATCCTTGTTGGTAAGATTACTCCAAAAGGAGAAAATCAATTATCTCCTGAAGAAAAACTTCTAAGAGCGATATTTGGAGAAAAAGCTTCTGATGTTAAAGATACATCATTAAGAGTTCCAACAAGCACAAAGGGAACTGTTATCGGTGTAGAAGTCTTTACAAGAGATGGGCTAGAAAAAGATGACAGAACCGTCTCCATCGAAGAAGAGCACTTAGCGCAAGCAAAAAAAGATGCTGATGATGAAACTAGGATTGTTCAGGAAGCTACAAAAATTAAAGTTTCTGGATTCCTTAATGGTGAAACAGTTACTAAGGCTCCTGGTTTAAAAAGAGGATCTAAGATCTCATTGGATGACCTTAAAGAAATGTCTTTAGACGATATTTTTTCAATAAGAACAAAAAAAGCTGATGTAAATACAAGGCTAGAGGAATCAGAACAGGCTCTAAAAAAGGTCCTAAGTGAAATCAAAGATAGATTTAATGATAAAAAATCAAAGATTATAAGAGGTCATGACCTTGCTCCAGGCGTTATTAAAATAGTTAAAGTATTTTTAGCCATTAAAAGGAGAATACAGCCTGGCGATAAAATGGCTGGTAGGCATGGAAATAAAGGTGTTATTTCAGAAATAATGCCAATTGAGGATATGCCTTATGACGAGGATGGTAACCCGGTAGATATTGTCTTAAATCCACTAGGAGTTCCATCGAGGATGAATGTGGGCCAGATTCTTGAAACGCATATGGGATGTGCTGCAAAAGGTGTTGGCAAAATCATTGATGACATGATAAAAAATAAAGAATCAAATGCAGACATCAGAAAATATCTTGAAATTTTGTATAACAAAGATGCTGCAAACCTTGAGGATCTTGGCTCTTTGACTAATGGAGATATTGATCAGTTAGCTAACAACCTCAGAGCTGGTGTTCCAATTGCATCACCAGTTTTTGATGGCGCTGCAGAATCTGAAGTTAAAAATATGTTAAAGCTTGCTGGTCTTCCTTCTTCTGGGCAATTTACTCTATTTGATGGAAGAACAGGTAGAAAATTTGATCGTCCAATTACCGTTGGTTATATGTACATGATTAAACTTAATCACTTAGTCGATGACAAAATGCATGCAAGATCGACCGGATCATACTCTTTGGTTACACAACAACCATTGGGTGGAAAAGCTCAGTTCGGAGGTCAAAGATTTGGTGAAATGGAAGTTTGGGCACTGGAGGCATATGGAGCAGCTTACACTCTACAAGAAATGTTAACAGTTAAGTCTGACGATGTTTCTGGTAGAACTAAGATGTATAAAAATATTGTTGATGGCTCATTACAGATGGATGCAAATATTCCTGAATCCTTTAATGTTCTTACAAAAGAGATTAGATCATTGGGAATTAATATTGATTTAGATACAGAAGAATAGGAGAAATATTTTGAAAGAATTACTTAATTTATTGCAATCAAACCAAGACGATTTTTCATCTATTTCTGCCGGCTTGGCATCTCCACAAATGGTTAGGTCATGGTCATTTGGCGAAGTAAAAAAACCTGAGACTATAAACTATAGAACTTTTAAACCAGAAAGAGATGGTCTCTTCTGCGCAAAGATTTTTGGACCAATTAAAGACTACGAGTGTATATGCGGTAAATATAAGAGAATGAAGCACAGAGGGGTAGTTTGTGAAAAGTGTGGTGTTGAAGTCACTCTTGCAAAGGTAAGAAGAGATAGAATGGGTCATATTGAGCTAGCAGCTCCTGTTGCTCATATATGGTTCTTAAAATCATTACCTTCAAGAATAGGTCTTCTCCTTGATGTAACTTTGAGAGAAATTGAGAGAGTTTTATATTTTGAGAGTTTTATAGTAACTGATCCAGGAATGACTGATTTAGAAACCGGAGATATTCTTACTGAAGAAGAATACATTGAAGCTTATGACCAATATGGAGATGAGTTCAAAGCTGGAATGGGTGCAGAAGCAGTTAAATTATTACTCGAAGAACTCGATATAGAAGAAGAGATAAGAATTCTTAGAGAAGAAATTCCTCAAACAAATTCAGAAACAAAACTTAAAAAGATCTCAAAAAGATTAAAGTTACTTGAGGCATTTAAGGCTTCTGGTAACAAGCCTGAGTGGATGATAATGGATGTTCTTCCAGTATTACCTCCAGACCTAAGACCGCTTGTGCCTCTTGAAGGAGGAAGGTTTGCTACTTCTGATTTAAATGATCTATATAGAAGAGTAATAAACAGAAATAACAGATTGAAAAGATTATTGGAGCTAAATGCACCTGACATCATTGTAAGAAATGAAAAAAGAATGCTGCAAGAATCTGTTGATGCTCTCCTTGATAATGGAAGAAGAGGAAGAGTTATAACTGGCACCAATAAAAGACCTCTTAAGTCCCTTGCTGATATGATCAAAGGTAAGGGCGGAAGGTTTAGACAAAATCTTCTTGGTAAGCGAGTTGATTACTCTGGTAGATCTGTAATTGTGTCTGGACCAAATCTAAAGCTTCATCAATGTGGATTACCAAAAAAAATGGCATTAGAGCTATTTAAACCATTTGTTTACGGAAGGTTGGAGCATAAAGAGCTTGCAACAACAATTAAAGCTGCTAAGAGGCTTGTTGAAAGAGAGACTCCAGAGGTTTGGGAAGCTTTAGAAGAAGTTATCAGAGAGCATCCAGTTCTATTAAATAGAGCTCCAACATTGCATCGTCTTGGTATTCAGGCATTTGAACCTCTATTAATTGAGGGTAAGGCTATACAACTTCATCCATTGGTATGTGTTGCTTATAATGCAGACTTTGATGGCGATCAGATGGCTGTCCATGTTCCATTAACAGTTGAAGCTCAACTTGAGGCTAGAGCCTTAATGATGTCGACTAATAATATCCTTTCTCCTGCTGATGGGGCTCCGATTATTAATCCAACTCAGGATGTTGTTCTTGGTCTTTATTATATGACAAGAGAGAAAGTAAATTCTCATGGAGAAGGAAGAGTATTTTCAAACCCTGATGAGGTTCAAAGAGCTTTTGAGTCTGAACAAATAGATCTTCATGCAAAAATAAAAGTAAGAATAGAAAATGCTGAGAAAGGTGTTTTTATAGAAGATACTACCGTTGGAAGAACCCTTATCTGGAGAATCACACCAATTGAAGTTGGATTCGACAATGTAAACAAAACACTAGACAAAAAAGCAGTTTCGTCACTTATAGATCTTTCTTACAGAAAAGCTGGTTTGAAGAAGACCGTAATTTTTGCCGATCAACTAATGTACCTTGGCTTTGACTTCTCAACTAGATCAGGCTCATCTATTGGTGTCGATGATTTTGTTATTCCTGAAGAGAAATATGAAATTGTAGACAAAGCAGAGGATGAGGTTAAGGAAATTGAGAACCAATTCTCGTCTGGGCTGGTCACTAGAGGTGAAAGATATAACAAGGTAGTTGATATATGGTCTAGAGCAAATGAAAGAGTTGCTAAGGCAATGATGGAAAAAATCAGCAAAGACAGTGTTGAGGATTCTGATGGCAATGAAGTTGAACAAGCTTCTTTTAATTCAGTATATATATATGCTGATTCAGGAGCTAGAGGATCACCGGCTCAAATTAGGCAGCTATCAGGTATGAGAGGACTAATGTCAAAACCAGATGGCTCAATTATTGAGACTCCTATTACTGCAAACTTCAGAGAAGGTCTTTCTGTTCTCCAGTACTTTATCTCAACTCACGGAGCAAGGAAGGGTCTGGCAGATACAGCATTAAAAACTGCAAACTCTGGCTATTTAACAAGAAGACTATGTGACGTATCAATGGATTCAGTTATTACTGAAGAGGATTGTGGTACAGAGGACTCAATAGAAATGAATGCAATTATTGATGGCGGTGAAATCATTCAAGATCTCACTGACAGAATTCTCGGAAGAGTAATTGCTGAACCTATTCTTGATAATGATGGAAATGAACTTTTCCCTAAAGATACTCTCATTGATGAAGATGCATTGCTGAAGATCGAACCATTAAATCTTTCAACGCTAAAAGTTAGGTCGCCAATGACATGCGAATCCAGTTTTGGTGTTTGTGCTAAATGTTACGGAAGAGACCTAGCAAGAGGACATCTTGTTCACAGAGGTGAAGCTGTAGGTGTGGTTGCTGCGCAATCAATTGGAGAGCCAGGAACGCAGTTAACTATGAGAACCTTCCATATTGGGGGAGCTGCTTCAAGCTCATCCGAAGATGATTCAATAATTAGCAGAAATGATGGATCTGTAATTTTTTCAGATGATATCAAAAGTGTTAAGAATAAAGATAAGCTAGAAGTTGTTATTTCAAGAAATTCAACTTTATCAATTTCTGACAATCAAGGAAAGATCGTTGAGCAGTACAAGATTCCTTATGGTTCTACTTTATTAGTTGCTAACAATGCTAAAGTAGAGCTTGGACAAAAAATTGCTACATGGGATCCATATACACGTCCAATAATTTCAGAAGCTTCTGGAAAGGTAAAATTTGCTGATATAGAAGAAGGTGTATCAGTTAGAGCTTCAACAGATGAATTGACTGGATTAAGTAGTATCGAAGTTATTGATGGTTCTGAAAGGCCTTCAGCTGGTAAGGATTTAGTTCCATCAGTCAGCCTTACAGATGGTAGAGGGAAACAATTAACACATCCTGAAAATAATCAACCATTTACATATGCTTTGCCTGCTTCAGCATTATTAAATCTTGAAGATGGTCAAAAAATAACCGCTGGTGAAGTTATTGCAAGGATTCCACTCGAAGGGTCTAAAACTAAAGATATTACAGGTGGACTTCCAAGAGTTGCTGACTTATTTGAAGCTAGAACGCCAAAAGATGCGGCTGTTCTCGCAGAAGAGTCAGGAATGGTTTCCTTTGGTAAAGAAACTAAGGGAAAAGTTAGACTTGTTATTACTCCAGATGGAGCCTCTAAAAAGTCTCAAAATGTAGAAATGTTAATACCTAAACATAGAACCCTCTCAGTGTTTGAAGGTGAGAGAGTAGAAAAGGGTGACATTGTCAGTGATGGTCCTTACAGTCCTCATGATATTTTAAGACTTAAAGGCATACCTTCTCTTACAAATTTCATTGTAAATGAAATTCAACAAGTCTATAGACTTCAAGGAGTTTCTATAAATGATAAGCACATTGAAACTATTCTCAGACAAATGCTAAGAAAAGCATTAATTGTTGATGGCGGTGATACAAAATTCATTCAAGGCGATCAAGTGGAATATGATGAGTTAGTTGAAGCTAATAAAATAGCAGAATCTAATGACCAACAGCCAGCAACATATGAAAGAGTTTTATTAGGAATTACAAAAGCGTCCCTTGCAACAAATTCATTTATATCTGCAGCATCTTTCCAAGAAACAACAAGAGTACTTACAGAAGCAGCTGTTACTGGAAAGAAAGATGGTTTAAGAGGCCTAAAAGAGAATGTTGTTGTTGGAAGACTTATCCCTGCTGGGACTGGTATGGATTTCCATGACAAGCTAAAAACTAAATCACCTGATTCAGATGAATATACTCTCTCTTCAGATGATCTTGAAGCAGCTCTCAGACAGGAGATTCAAGATACTAATACTGAGGCTGAAGAACAATCTGAGCCTGAATCTGAAAAACCAGTTGACGATAACGAATGAGCTATATAGAATCACGGCTTTTAGATAATTAATATGGCAACAGTAAACCAATTAGTAAGGAAATCACGCAAGCCTAAAACTAGGAAGACTGATGTTCCTGCTTTAAAAGGATGTCCTCAAAGAAGAGGCGTTTGTACCAGGGTTTATACAACTACTCCAAAAAAACCAAATTCTGCACTCAGAAAAGTTTGCAGAGTCAGATTAACAAGTGGTTTCGAAGTCACTTCTTATATTGGTGGTGAAGGCCATAACCTGCAAGAGCATTCTCTTGTTTTAATTAGAGGCGGCAGAGTGAAAGATCTTCCAGGGGTTAGATATCATACTGTAAGAGGAACTCTTGATACTTCTGGTGTTGCCAACAGAAAGCAGAGAAGATCAAAGTACGGAGCTAAGAAGGGTAAATAATAATGCCAAGAAGAAGAAGTCCTGAAAAAAGAAAAGTCCTACCAGATCCAAAATACAAAGATATTATTGTTGCGAAATTTATGAATAATCTTATGAAAGACGGTAAAAAGTCTATAGCTGAAAAAATTGTTTATGGTGCTTTTGACAGAATCACTTCTCAGTCAAAAGAAGAACCTCTTGAGGTTTTTATGAAAGCCTTATCTGAAGTAGGCCCTGTGGTTGAAGTAAAATCAAGACGTGTTGGTGGTGCTACTTATCAGGTACCAATTGAGGTTAGACCATCAAGAAAACAAGCATTAGCTATGAGATGGATTGTTGAAGCCGCAAGAAAAAGATCTGAAAAGTCTATGTCTTTGAGACTTGCTGGGGAACTTCAAGATGCTTCTCAAGGAAAAGGAGCTGCTATAAAGAAAAGAGAAGACGTTCATAAAATGGCAGAAGCTAACAAAGCATTTTCACATTTTAGATTTTAGAAATGGCTAGAGAAACTGAATTAAGTAAATACAGAAATATCGGTATTTGTGCTCACGTTGATGCAGGTAAGACCACGACAACGGAAAGAGTGCTTTTCTACACAGGTCTATCACATAAGATAGGAGAAGTTCATGACGGTGCAGCTACTATGGACTGGATGGAGCAAGAGCAAGAAAGAGGTATAACAATTACCTCTGCTGCAACTACTTGTTTTTGGAGCGGAATGGAGCAACAGTTTCCAAAGCATAGAATAAATATTATTGATACGCCGGGACATGTTGATTTCACAATTGAAGTTGAAAGATCCTTAAGAGTCTTAGATGGTGCAGTTGTTGTGTTTTGTGGTACATCTGGTGTTGAGCCTCAATCAGAAACTGTTTGGCGTCAATGTAATAGATATGAAGTGCCTAGAATTGTTTTTGTTAACAAAATGGATAGAGCTGGCGCTGACTTTGAAAGAGTCGTTGATCAAGTAAGAGAAAGACTTGGATCAACAGTGGTTCCCATACAATTGAATATAGGCGCTGAGGACGATTTTAAAGGCGTTGTAGATTTAATAAGGATGAAAGCAATTTACTGGAATGAAGATGACCAAGGCCTTACTTTTGTCCTTGAAGAAATTCCAGAGGATCTTAAAGCTAGATGTGATGAGCTAAGAGAGCAGATGTTAGAGACAGCTGCTGAGGCAAATGAAGAATTGATGGAAGCTTATCTTGAGAGTGGAGAGCTTACAGAAGATCAAATAAGAGAAGGACTAAGATTGAGGACTCTCAACAATGAAATAGTTCTTGCTATGTGCGGTTCTGCATTTAAAAACAAAGGTGTTCAAGCAGTGCTTGACGCGGTGATTGAATTTTTACCGGCTCCAAATGAAGTTGCAGCAATTCAGGGGGTCCTTCCAGGTGAGGAAGAAAAAACTGATTCTAGGTCTTCTTCAGATGAAGAGCCATTCTCAGCTTTAGCTTTTAAAATAGCTACAGATCCATTTGTAGGAACACTAACATTTATCAGGGTTTACTCTGGTGTTCTATCCGTTGGTGATGGAGTGGTCAATTCAACACGAGCTAAAAAAGAGCGTGTTGGAAGAATGGTTCAAATGCATTCTAATAGTAGAAACGAAATCAAAGAGATTCGAGCTGGAGATATTGCTGCCTGTATTGGCCTTAAAGATATTACAACTGGTGATACCTTATGTGATACAAAAGATCAGATAATTCTAGAAAAAATGGACTTTCCAGAGCCAGTTATTTCTGTAGCTGTGGAACCAAAATCTAAGCCAGACCAAGAGAAAATGTCATTAGCTCTTCAAAAACTAGCTAAAGAGGATCCTTCTTTTAGAGTTCATACAGACGAAGAATCGGGCCAAACAATTATTTCTGGAATGGGAGAACTTCATTTAGACGTTCTAGTCGATAGAATGAAAAGAGAGTTTTCTGTTGAAGCTAATATTGGTAAACCTCAAGTTGCCTACAGAGAGACTATTAAGGAAACAATAGATATTGAAGGTAAATTTGTTCGTCAAAGTGGTGGTAAAGGGCAATATGGCCATGTTTGGCTTAAGTTAGAGCCTTTGGGTCTTGATGATGACTACGAATTTGTCGACGAAATAGTTGGTGGAGTAGTTCCAAAAGAGTACATTCCTGCTGTCGATAAGGGAATTCAAGAACAAATGCAAAATGGTGTGCTTGCCGGTTATCCATTACTAGCTTTAAAAGCAACACTATATGATGGCTCTTATCACGATGTCGACTCAAGTGAGATGGCTTTTAAAATCGCCGGGTCTATGGCTTTAAAAGAAGGTGCACTTAAAGCAAAACCAGTTATCCTTGAACCAATTATGAAAGTTGAAGTAGTAACTCCTGAAGAGCATATGGGAGATGTAGTTGGTGATTTAAACAGAAGAAGAGGAATAATTTTAGGAATGGATGAGATACCTTCAGGTAAAACTGTTCAATCAGAGGTTCCTCTATCAGAGATGTTTGGTTATGCAACAGATTTAAGGTCTCAAACCCAAGGAAGAGCAAGTTTTTCAATGGAATTTCTTAAATATGCAGACGTTCCATCAAGCATTGCAGAAGAGCTAAAAACGGCTTAATTTTTTTATTTAAATAAATGTTGTTTTTTTGTTGACATATTAGGCTCTAGAGACCTAAAATACGCCACATTTTGCATTTTGCGAGATATTTTTAATAGAGGAATTTTAGTTTAAATAATGGAAAATCAGGCTATAAGAATAAGACTAAAAGCTTTTGACTATAGACTTATTGATGCCTCTACTAGACAAATCGTAGAAACTGCAAAAAAGACAGGCGCAGTGGTAAAAGGTCCGATTCCACTGCCTGTTAAAAAAGAGAGGACCACTATATTGATTTCGCCGCATAAAGATAAAGATGCTAGAGATCAATATGAAATAAGAACTTATAAAAGGCTCTTAGATATTATTAAGCCAACAGATAAAACTGTTGATGCATTAATGAAACTAGATTTATCTGCAGGTGTTGATGTGCAGATAAGTATTAGCTAAGAGTAAACGCGTAAGCGGCCATAGAGGGTTTTAAGCCCCGTAATAAGGAGAATAAATTGAGTTTAGGCTTAATTGGAAAAAAATCGGGAATGTCTAGGGTCTTCCAAGAAGATGGAGACTCAATTCCAGTATCTATTGTTTCTGTATTTGGTAACTATGTCGCAGGTATCAAAACGAAAGAATCTGATGGTTACGACGCTGTTCTTGTCTCAAAAACTGAAAACAAAAAAAATCTCTCTAAATCACAAAAAGAGTTTTTCGCTAAAGTAAATGTTACTCCAGGAACACTCAATGAATTTAAGTTAAGCGAGAATTCTGATCGAAATATTGGCGATCATCTAACAGCAGACCTATTTGAGGTGGGACAACATGTTGATGTAACTGGAACATCAAAGGGTAAAGGATATGCCGGAGTTATAAAAAGGCATAACTTTAAGATGCAAGATGCTACGCATGGTAACTCACTATCCCATAGAGCACATGGATCAATAGGACAATGTCAGACCCCCGGAAGAGTATGGAAGGGCAAAAAGATGTCTGGTCACATGGGAAATGAAAGAAAAACTGTCCAAAACTTAGAAATCATTAGCGTTGATGTTGAAAATAATCTTCTATTTATTAAGGGAGCTATACCAGGCTTTAATGGCTCAAAAGTAACAATCAAACCATCGATTAAAAAATGAAGTTAAGCGTACTGTCCACATCAAAAAGTAAGAAAGAAGATATTGTTCTTTCCGACGCTTTTGTTAAAGACTATAACGAATCTTTAGTTCATCAGGCAGTTGTAACCTATCTTGCTGGCATGAGACAGGGCTCTCATAAGCAGAAGAACAGATCTGAAGTAAGAGGCGGTGGAAAGAAGCCATATAGACAAAAAGGAACTGGCAGAGCAAGAGCGGGAACTATTAGGAGTCCAATTTGGAGGGGCGGAGGAGTAACATTTGCTTCAAGACCAAGAGACTATTCAAAAAAAATAAATAAGAAAATGTACAAAGCTGCATTGAGGTCAATCTTCTCTGAGCTTCTTAGACAAGAAAAGCTTATTGCTGTTGAGCATCCAAAAATAAAGAATCCAAAAACAAAAGAAATGGTTAGTTTTTTATCTAAACTATCTTTAGAGAATGTACTAATTATCACTGATGAAATTGATAAGAATTTACATTTAGCATCTCGAAACATTCCTCATGTGAATGTCGTCACAACCGCCGAAATTAATCCGGTTATGTTGCTTAAGCCACATAAGGTTGCAATTACACCTGCAGCTTTCAAGAAGATAGAGGAGCTTATCTAATGGATATGAAATTATACAAAGTTCTCAAAGCCCCTCATATAACTGAACAATCTTCTCAGCTCAGTCAAGATTTAAAGCAAATTGTTTTTAAGGTCGATAAAGGAGCTAACAAAAGAGAAATTAAGAAAGCTGTGGAAAATCTTTTCAATGTAACTGTTGTAAAAGTAACTACTTCAATTGTTAAAGGTAAGACTAAAAGAAATAGATTTGGAGTTTATAAAAGATCTGATTACAAAAAGGCCTTTGTGTCTTTGAGTCCTGATTCTGATATTCAATTCGAGGGAGTGAACTAAGATGCCTGTTCAAAAAGCAAAACCAACTAGTCCAGGCAGAAGATTTGTTGTCTCTCTTAAGAAGAACAATTTGCACAAAGGTAAGCCTTTTAAAGGCCTTATAGAGCCAAAATCTAAGAAAGGTGGAAGAAACAATAACGGGAGAATAACCGTAAGACATCAAGGTGGAGGTCATAAGCGTCATTACAGAGTAATTGACTTTAAGAGGAATAAGCTTGATATACCAGCTATTGTCGAAAGAATTGAATACGATCCAAACAGATCAGCTAACATTGCTCTTCTCAAATATGCTGACGGAGAGAGAAGGTATATTTTATGTCCCAGTAAAATGGAAATAGGTACAGAAATTATTTCCTCCGATAAAGCCGATATTAAGGATGGTAACTCGCTTAAATTAAAGGATATTCCTCTTGGCACAAATATTCACTGTGTAGAAATGAAACCTGGTAAAGGTGGACAGATAGCCAGAAGTGCTGGGACTTCTGCAAGACTTGTAGCAAAAGAAGGAATCTACTCAACCTTAAGGTTACAATCAGGAGAGATGAGAAAAGTTCTTTCTGATTGCAGAGCTACTCTTGGAACAGTATCAAATCAAGAGAATAATCTTAAGTCTATTGGAAAAGCTGGAGCAAATAGATGGAGAGGTAAGAGACCAACTGTAAGAGGTGTCGCTATGAACCCTATTGACCACCCCCATGGAGGAGGTGAGGGAAGAACATCAGGTGGAAGACATCCTTCTACCCCATGGGGCGTTCCAACCAAGGGATACAAAACTAGAAAGAATACGAGATCTGATAACTTAATTGTCAGAAGAAGAGGTAAGAGGAACAAATAATGCCAAGATCGCTTAAAAAGGGACCATTTATAGATTTATCTTTGCAGAAAAAGGTAGATGCTGCGATAGCTAATAATGACAAGAAGCCTATAAAGACTTGGTCAAGAAGATCTATGATCTCACCTACAATGGTTGGTCTTACGATTGCTGTTCATAATGGAAGACAGCATGTTCCCGTTTACATAAATGAAGACATGGTTGGGCATAAACTCGGTGAATTTGCATTAACTAGGACTTTCAAAATGCATTCAGGAGATAGGAAGGCAAAATAATGGAAACTAGAGCATATTTAAAAGGAACAAGATTATCGCCACAAAAGGCAGGTCTCGTTGCGGATGTGATCAGAGGTAAAACTATTCAAGAAGCAATGGACTTCCTTTCGTTCAGCAAAAAGAAAGGCTCAGAAGTTATGAAAAAATTACTAGAGTCTGCAATAGCAAACGCTGAGCATAATGAGAATGCAGACATCGACAAACTTTTTGTTAAGTCAGTAATAGTTAATCAAGGATTGAGATTGAAGAGAATGAAACCAAGGGCAAGGGGAAGAGCTGACAGAATTATAAAGCCAACTTGCCATATAGAAATTATTTTAGCGGACGGAGAAGCTTAATGGGTCAGAAAGTACATCCAACAGGAATGAGACTTGGAATTATCAAGAAGCATAATGCTAATTGGTATGCAAAAGGTAAAGATTATCCAAAATTTTTAAATGAAGACCTTAAGGTAAGAGAGTTCATTGGTACTAAGCTTAAATTCTCATCAATTAGCAAAGTTGAATTAGATAGATCTGCTCAAGCTTATGTTGTGAATATCCACTCATCGAGACCTGGAATAATTATCGGTAAAAAGGGCGAGGAAATAGAAAACCTTAAAAAACAAATTAAAAAAATTGTTAATCTTCCGACGCAAGTAAATATAAAGGAAGTAAGAAAGCCTGATTTAGATGCAACAATACTTGCTGAATCAGTTGCCCAACAACTTGAGAGAAGAGTCCAATTTAGGAGAGCTATGAAAAGAGCTGTCCAAAGCGCATTAAGACAGAGTGCTAAAGGCGTAAGGGTGGAAATCTCTGGAAGATTAAATGGTGCTGAAATTGCCAGAACTGAATGGTACAGAGAGGGCAGAGTTCCACTTCATACTTTAAGAGCTGATGTGGATTATGGAACTGCTGAAGCATTAACTACATATGGAATTATTGGAATAAAAGTTTGGGTCTATAAGGGCGAAATTATTGGAGATCCAATTAAAGAGGGAGTTAACAGTTAAATATTATGTTACAGCCAAAACAGACAAAATATAGAAAAATGCATAAAGGCAGGAACAGAGGTCTTGCTCAAAATGGTAATACTGTTGCATTTGGAAGATTTGGACTAGTTGCACAAACTAGGGGAAGAATTACATCTCGTCAAATCGAGTCTGCAAGAAGAGCCATGACAAGATATGTCAAGAGGGGTGGGAACATTTGGATACGAATATTCCCTGATAAACCAATAACAAAGAAACCACTTGAAACCAGAATGGGTAAGGGTAAAGGTAATGTTGAGTATTGGGTTGCTCTTGTTCAGCCAGGAAAGGTTTTGTATGAAATGTCTGGTGTTAGTGAAGAAGTTGCAAGAGAGGCATTCAGATTGGCTAGTGCAAAGCTTCCAGTTAAGACTGTGTTCAAGGAAAAAGAGAATTAAAAATGGCTAATAAAGAATTAGATAAGTTAAGAGGTATGTCAGTTTCTGATCTCAATAAGAGTCTTGAAAATATATATAAAGAACAGTTTGAGGATAACTTAAAACTTAAGACTGGCCAACTAAATGAAACTCATAAAATTAGACTAAACAGAAAACAGGTGGCAAGAATTAAAACGGTTATATCTGAGAAAAATAATGCAGGTGATGAAAATGGAAAATAAGAATCCAAGAATATTATCAGGAGTTGTTGTAAGCAATAAAGCTGATAAAACTATCACCGTTAAAGTGGAAAGAAAAGTTAAACATCCTTTATATGGAAAGATAACGAGGAGATCAACTAAAGTTCATGCTCATGACGAAAATAATGTTGCAAATATCGGTGATTTTGTATCAGTGAAAGAGTGTAAGCCTTTTTCAAAAACAAAGACTTGGATTTTAGAGGAATCAGATTCAAGCGGAGGCGATTCCTAATGATACAAATGCAATCAATACTTAATATTGCTGATAATAGCGGAGCTAGATCTGTGATGTGTATAAAGGTCCTTGGTGGTTCCAAGAGACGATATGCAAACGTCGGGGACATTATTAAGGTTGCTGTTAGAGAAGCTATACCTACTGGTAAAGTAAAAAAAGGACAAGTTGTAAATGCTCTTGTGGTCAGAACAAAGAAAGGAGTAAGAAGAAGAGATGGATCATTAATAAAGTTTGATGAAAATGCTGCAGTTCTTCTTAACCAGCAAAACGCACCTATTGGTACAAGAGTTTTTGGACCAGTTACCAGAGAGTTAAGGTCTGGTAATTTTATGAAAATCTTATCACTTGCACCGGAGGTTCTTTAAATGAAAAGTAATGTAAGAACAAGACTTAAAACTGGTGATGAGGTTGTAGTTATTGCAGGTAGAGATGTGGGTAAGACTGGAACGATTACAAGTATCAAGAAAAATAAAGCTTTTGTTTCAGGTATTAATATTGTGAAAAAGCATACCAAGCCAAATCCTCAGTTAGGGATTACTGGTGGGATTGTTGAACAAGAATCACCAATTGATTTATCAAATATACAAATATGGGACTCAAAAACAAAAAAAGGCTCTAGGATCTCAATGAAAATAGATGAGAAGACAGGGAAGAAAGAAAGACTTAATAAAAAAACAGGAAAAGTAGTATAAAAAATGGCTAGTTTGCATCAAAAATATAAAGACGAAATTGTGCCTATACTTAAGGATAGGCTTGGGGAAAGCAATGTTATGGCTTTACCAAAGCTTACAAAAATAGTTATCAACATGGGTGTTGGACAAGCCGTAAATGATAAGAAGCATCTTACAAATGCTGTTGATGATCTTCAATCAATTTCTGGTCAAAAACCACTTGTAACTAATGCAAGAAAATCAGTTGCAAGTTTTAAAATCAGAGAGGGTTGGCCTATGGGATGTAAAGTTACTCTAAGAGGTAAAAGAATGTATGACTTCGTTGAAAGACTTATCAATGTTGCTATTCCTAGGGAAAGAGACTTTAGAGGGCTAAATCCAAAATCATTTGATAAACAAGGAAATTATAGTTTTGGAATTAAGGAACAAATAATATTCCCAGAAATAAACTATGACAATATAGATCAAATTAGGGGTATGGATATTTGTGTTAATACATCAGCAAATAATCCTGCTGATGCAAAAGTTTTATTGGAAGAATTGAACTTCCCATTTAAGAAGTAGAAATTATGACTAGAAAATCACTTATAGCGAGAGAAAACAAAAGAATGAAAATGGTTGCTAAATATGCAACTAAAAGAGCTGAACTCAAAAAAACTTTCTTAGATATGACTAAGACAGATGAAGAAAGATTTGAAGCGTATAGAAAATTACAAAAGCTTCCTAGAAATGCTAGTCCATCAAGAGTTCAAAGAAGATGTTCAATAACCGGGAGACCACATGCTGTTTATAGAAAGTTTGGTCTGAGTAGAATTAAATTAAGGGAAGCTGCCATGCGTGGCGATATTCCTGGATTAGTTAAATCAAGTTGGTAAATATATTATGAGTTTTCAAGATCCTATATCAGATTGCCTTAACAGAATAAGAAATGGCCTCATGAGAGGTAAAGATTCCGTTATCGTACCTTATTCTAAGATAAAGCATGACTTAGTTAATGTGTTAATTGAGGAAGGATATTTAAATTCTTGTGAAAAGATTGATAATGGCGGCAAGGATGAGATTAGTGTCAACCTTAAATACTTTAACGGAAAACCTGCTATTAAAGATCTAAAGAGAATTTCTAGACCAGGTCTAAGAAAATACTCAGGCACTAGAGATCTATCTAATGTTAAAGCTGGTTTAGGTATTTACGTTTTATCTACGAATCAAGGCTTAATGACTGACAGAGCTGCAAAAAGCAAGAATGTTGGTGGTGAGATTTTGGTGGAGGTTTTTTAAATGTCTAGAGTTGCAAAACAACCTATTACTATTCCAGATGGCGTCAAGGTTGAGCTGAATGATAATTTAGTTTCAGTCTCAGGTAAAAACGGTTCTATGGAATTTGAGCTTGTTAAAGATGTGACAGTAGATATTTCTGAAAACGAAGTCTTAGTTTCATATGGAGATTATCAAGAGTCAGTTGCTATGGGCGGAACTACAAGAGCTATCTTAAAAAATATGGTTGTGGGAGTTTCCCAAGGCTTTGAAAAGAAATTGGAGTTAGTTGGAGTTGGTTATAGAGCAAAAGCATCAGGGAAGACTTTGGATTTAACTTTAGGTTTTTCTCATCCAATTAAATATGAGCTTCCTGAAAGTGTTAGCGTAGAAACTCCATCGCAAACAGAAATAGTCCTTAAAAGTCATGATAAACAAGTCTTAGGACAAGTTGCTTCAGAAATTAGAGCATTTAGACCACCTGAACCTTATAAAGGAAAAGGTGTTAAATATTCGGATGAGAGAATTAAAAGAAAAGAAGCTAAAAAAGCTGCAGGTGGTGCCTAATGAGTATTAAGAATGAATCAAGGCTAAGAAGAGCTAAAAAAACAAGAATGAGAATAAAATCTCAGGATCTTCCAAGGCTTACTGTATTTAAATCCTCTCAGCACATTTATGCACAAATCATTGATTCGAGTGGGGCAAAAGTTTTAGCTGCAACCTCAACGCTTGATAAGAGTATTAAATCAAAAGGTAGAAGCGTCCAATCTGCCAAGGAAGTGGGAGAAAAGATTGCTGACTTATCTATCAAGAATGGTATTAAGAAAGTTATTTTTGATAGATCAGGATATAGGTATCACGGAAGGATAAAAATGATTGCTGAGGCAGCAAGAGAAAAAGGTTTGGAGATATAGCAATATGGCAAATGAAATGGCAAATATGAACCAACAAGGAGATTTACTTGAAGAAAAGCTAGTTCAAGTTAATAGGGTTGCTAAAGTAGTAAAAGGTGGAAGAGTTTTTGGCTTTACTGCTCTTACTGTTGTTGGGGACGGCAAAGGTAAGGTTGGTTTTGGAAGAGGTAAAGCTAAAGAAGTTCCAATAGCAATCCAAAAAGCTATGGAAAATGCCAGAAGAAGTATGGTAGATGTTGAGTTAAATGGATCTACGATTTGGTATCCAGTGAAAGCTAAACATGGGTCTGCAAATGTTTACATGCAGCCTGCTGCAGAAGGTACAGGTATTATTGCGGGTGGTGCTATGAGAGCAGTTCTTGAACTCGTTGGAGTCCAAAATGTTCTTGCTAAATGTTACGGTTCAACTAATCCCGTTAATGTTGTTATGGCTACAATAAATGGTCTCAAATCAATGGAATCTCCTGAAACGGTTGCCCAAAGAAGAGGTAAGAAAGTAGAGGAAGTGCTATGACTGCAAGCAAAACTATCCAAATAAAACTTATAAAGAGCGGCATTGGCAGAATAAAGAAACATAAGCTATGTATTCAAGGGCTAGGATTTAAAAAATTGAATCAAGTTGTAACTGTTGAAGATACACCAAGTAATAGAGGAATGATTAATAAGATTTCAGATATGGTTGAGGTAGTTGGATAAGATGACTAAAGAAAATAATATACTTTCCCTAAACTCTCTTACTAATAATGGCACTAAATCAAATAGAAAACGTGTAGGAAGAGGTATTGGTTCAGGTAATGGAAAAACAGCCGGAAGAGGCCACAAAGGTCAAAAATCTAGGTCTGGAGGATCTATACCTAGATGGTTTGAAGGTGGACAAATGCCACTTCAGCAAAGACTACCAAAATTTGGTTTTTCTTCTAGAGTGAACAATCTATCGACAGATATCAATATAAGAATGCTTGATGGAATGAAGGAAGTAAGCTTAGAAATTCTCAAAGAGAAAAAACTTGTTAATAAAAAGATTAATAAAGTAAAAATCTATGGCGATCATAAGCTTTCAAAAGCATTAAATGTAAATGGCTTAAGTGTTACTAAGGGCGCACTGAAATCAATTGAGGAATCTGGAGGCAAGGTTAGCTAACAATGGCAAATAGCAGCATGTCAGATTTATGGAAAAGGATTAGGTTTGTAATCCTTGCGATAGTTATATATCGAATTGGTACCCATATTCCAATTCCCGGTATTGATCCTCAAAGATTAGAAGATTTATTTACTCAAAATCAAGGAACTATTCTTGAGATGTTTAATTTATTCTCCGGTGGAGCTTTAGAGAGAATGAGTGTTTTTGCCTTAAATGTAATACCTTATATTTCTTCTGCAATTATCATGCAACTATTTTCTAACTCAATACCATATTTGCAGGAGCTTAAAAAGGATGGTCAGGCAGGAAGGAACGCCATAACTCAATTTACTAGATATGGAACAGTTTTACTTGCTCTTATTCAAGCATCTGCACTAGCATTCACTCTAAATGCATCTGGTCTTAAATATTTAGATATACCTTTCATATCTTTCTACATATCTACTGTAGCTTCTGTAGTCGCTGGAACAATATTCCTAATGTGGTTAGGAGAGCAGGTTTCGGAGAGAGGAATTGGAAATGGTATATCCATTATTATTGCTATAAGTATTTTGTCAGGAATGCCTGGGGCTATTGGTCAAGCTCTTGAGCAATCAAGACAGGGTGATCTAAACATATTACTTCTTATCGGCATTGGTGTATTAGCTATGGCAGTTATTGCGGCAGTAGTATTTATAGAAAGAGGCCAAAGAAGGATTACTGTTAACTATGCACAAAGACAACAAGGCAGAAAGATGATGCAAGCACAAGCAAGCCACTTACCTTTTAAGGTAAATATGGCTGGTGTTATACCAGCTATATTTGCAAGTACTTTCTTGTTGTTCCCTCAATCATTAACTCAATGGTTTGGCCAAGGTGATCCATCTGGATTTTTACAATCACTTACCCTTGCACTTAATCCTGGTCAGCCGTTATATGTATTAGTATTTTCAGCACTAATTATATCTTTCTGCTTTATTTGGCTTGCTCTTACATTTAATACTCGAGAAGTGGCAGATAATCTGAAAAGATCTGGAGCATACATACCAGGCATAAGACCTGGTGAGCAAACTTCAAACTACATTGATAGTGTTTTAGCTCGATTAACAGTTTTTGGAAGTATCTATCTAACACTAATATGTTTAATGCCACTTGCTTTAATTAACTTTGCCGGAGTTTCTTTTTATCTAGGTGGAACTTCAATCTTAATTATTGTGGTAGTTTTAATGGATTTTATGTCTCAAGTTCAATCTCATATGATGTCTAGTCAATATGCATCTGTTATGAAGAAAGCAAATTTAAAGAATTATAGAAGGTAACTATGAAAGTAAGAGCATCAGTTAAGAAAATTTGTAGAGACTGCAAAATAGTCAGAAGGAAAGGTGTTTTATTTGTAATTTGTAAAACTGACCCAAAACATAAGCAAAAACAAGGTTAAATATTATGGCAAGAATAGCAGGTGTAAATATTCCAGAAAATAAGCACATAGAGATTTCTCTCACTCATATTTTCGGCATTGGAAGAAATAGGGCACAAGATATCTGCGATGCTTTAGGCCTTGAATATTCTAAAAAGGTTTCTGATCTTTCTGAAGATGAGCTAGAAAAAGTAAGAGGAGAAGTTGCAAAATATACATTAGAGGGAGACTTAAGAAGAGAAGTAAGTGTAAACATTAAAAGACTAATGGACTTAGGAACCAACAGAGGAATTAGACATAGAAGAAAGCTTCCTACTAGAGGTCAAAGAACTAAGACTAATGCAAGAACAAGAAAAGGCCCTAAAAAGCCTATGAGAGGATAAAGAATGGCTAAAAGTAAAAAGACAAAAAGGGTAATAAGTGAAGGAGTGGCACATATTCACTCTTCATTTAATAATACTATCATCACTATTACTGACAAGCAGGGTAATGCTGTATGTTGGGCTACTTCTGGTGGCTCTGGTTTTAGGGGCTCAAGAAAGAGTACACCTTTTGCAGCTCAGATTGCTGCCGAAAAAGTTGGAACTGTTGCTAAAGAAGATTTCGGTATGACAAGTTTAGATGTAAAAGTTAAAGGCCCTGGAGCTGGAAGAGAGTCTGCAGTTAGATCATTAAATGCATGTGGACTGAAGATAAAGAGCATAACTGACGTTACACCTCTTCCTCATAATGGATGCAGGCCACCAAAAAAGAGAAGAGTTTAGGAGAAAATAATGGCTAGATATAGAGGACCATCATTAAGACTTTCGAGAAGAGAAGGTACAGATCTTTATTTGAAGAGCGGTGTTAGAGCTGTTGAATCTAAATGTAATATGGAAACTGCACCTGGAGTTCACGGGCTCAGAAGAGGTAGGTTGTCAGATTATGGCTTACAGCTTAGAGAAAAACAAAAAGTTAGAAGGATGTATGGAGTTTTAGAGAAACAGTTTAGAAATTATTACAAGAAAGCTGCAAAATCTAAAGGTAATACAGGTGAAAACCTCTTATCTTACTTAGAACAAAGATTAGATAATGTTGTTTATAGAATGGGATTTGGATCTACTCGTGCAGAGTCAAGACAACTTGTTTCTCATAAAGCAATACTTGTTAATGGCAGTACAGTAAATATACCTTCGTACCAAGTTCAGCCTGAAGATGTTATTGAAGTTAGAGAAAATAAGAAGGGCCAATTAAGAATCCAATCAGCTTTAGATCTAGCAGCACAAAGAGAAGAGTGCAATTGGCTTGAAGTAGATACAAAGAATTTTAGGGGCGTATTTAAATCAGTACCAGATAGAACTGATCTAAGTACAGAAATAAATGAAAATCTTATAGTTGAGCTTTATTCAAAATAAGAGGGTTAGAGGTAATTATGCAAATATCAGTAATAGATTTATTAGTACCAACCGAGATACAAGTCGAAAATGTTTCAGATACTGTATCGAAGGTAACGCTAGAGCCGCTTGAGAGAGGTTTTGGTCATACGCTGGGTAATGCCCTTAGAAGAATTCTTCTTTCATCAATGCCTGGTGCTGCTGTAACAGATGTTGTGATCGATGGTATTTCTCATGAGTATTCAACAATTGAGGGAGTTAGAGAGGACGTAATAGATATTCTATTGAATCTTAAAGATATGCCAGTGAAATTAATTGAGGGAAATGAAGCAGAACTTAAACTATCTGTAGATGGACCATGCGAAGTAACATCTTCTTCATTTGAGGCTCCTGGAAATGTTGAGTTAACAGATGCCGATCATCATGTTGTTTCACTTGTAGATAAAATTAAATTAAATATGTCAGTTTTTGTAAGAACAGGAAGAGGTTATGAGCCTGCAGATATTAGAGATGATGAAAATAATACTGTAGGAGGTTTAAAAGTAGATGCTTCATTTAGTCCAGTAAAAAGAGTTTCTTATTCTGTAGAGAATGCAAGATTTGAGAAAAGAACAGACTTAGATAAATTAATACTTGAGTTAGAGACTGATGGTACTATCGATGCAAAAATGGCTATAGAGCATTCTGCAACTATAATGCAGCAACAACTTGCAGCCTTTGTTGATTTAGAAGCAATTGCAGAACAAGAAGCTAAAAAAGAGCAAAATGACTTTGATCCTCTACTCCTCAGGTCTATAGAAGAACTTGAGCTAACTGTTAGATCAACTAATTGTTTAAAAGCAGAAAGTATTTTCTTAATTGGTGATTTAATTCAAAGATCTGAATTTGATCTTCTAAAAACACCTAACCTTGGTAAAAAGTCTCTTAATGAGATAAAAGATGTCCTAGCTTCAAAAGGACTCTCTTTAGGTATGGTTTTAGATAATTGGCCACCGATGGGTTAAAAAATGAGACATCAGAAATCAGGCAGAAAATTAAATAGAAACTCAGCACATAGAAAAGCTTTGTTTAAGAACTTATCTCTTGCTCTCATAGAGCATGAGATTATAAAAACAACTGTTCCAAAAGCGAAAGAGCTAAAGAAATATCTTGAGCCTTTGATTACTGTTTCTAAAAATGATTCAGTAGCTAACAGAAGAAGGGTGTTTGATAAGCTTAGATGTAAAAAATCAGTTGGAAAACTATTTGAAGAGATTGGTCCAAAATCGTCTTCAAGACCCGGAGGCTATCTAAGGATAATTAAAGCTGGCTTCAGGCCTGGTGATAAGGCTGACATGGCTTTTGTTGAATGGGTGGATAGATCGAGTGAAGATGCAGAAACTGATGTACCTGAACTAAAAGAATCTGAAGCTGGCTAGCTAATCATTTCTTTAAGATATTTTCCTGTAAATGACTTTTTATCTTTAGCTACCTTTTCTGGTGAGCCATTTGCAATAAGTTGTCCACCTTGACTTCCACCCTCTGGCCCTAAGTCGATAATCCAGTCAGCTGTTTTGATGACATCTAAATTATGTTCTATAACAATAATTGTATTACCCTGTTCTTTTAGTCTGTGAAGAACCTTAAGTAGCAGCTCAATGTCATGAAAGTGGAGACCAGTTGTTGGCTCATCCAAAATAAATAAAGTTTTACCTGTACTTCTTTTAGACAACTCTTTTGCTAATTTGATTCTTTGAGCCTCTCCACCTGATAGAGTTGTAGCTGACTGACCAAGTGTAATATACCCAAGACCAACATCATACAAAGTTTGAAGTTTCTTTTTAATTGCAGGAATTTGATCAAAGAAAGATAATGCATCTTCAACTGTCATATTTAATACGTCACTTATATTTTTATCTTTATATTTCACTTCAAGCGTTTGATCGTTGTATCTCGAACCATTGCAAACATCACACGTCACATAAACATCTGCAAGGAAATGCATTTCAACTTTTATAAGACCATCGCCTTGACAAGCCTCGCATCTGCCACCTTTTACATTAAAACTGAATCTGCCTGGCTTATATCCTCTTGCTCTAGCTTCAATAGTTTGAGCAAATAGGTCTCGTATATTTGAGAATAAACCAATATAGGTTGCAGGATTAGATCTAGGAGTTCTTCCAATTGGTGATTGATCTATATCAATTACTTTATCTAAATTTTCAAGCCCCTTTATTTCTTTACATTTAACCTCTTTTTTTAGATTCGCTCTATTTAGCATAAATGAAGACATTGGAAGTAAAGTTTGATTGATTAGAGATGATTTTCCAGATCCCGATACTCCAGTTACAGCAGTAAATAAACCAACAGGTATTTCTATATCAATATTATTTAAGTTGTTTGCAAATGCAGATTTTATTTCGATAAACTTACCATTTGGTTTTGCTCTTTTTTTTGGGACTTTTATCTCTCTTTTTTTTGATAGAAATTTTGCAGTTATTGAGTTTTTATCTTTTAAGATTTTTTCAAAATTACCTTCAGCGCATACTTTACCTCCATGCACGCCTGCACCTGGTCCCATATCAATAATGTAATCTGCTTCGCGCATAGCATCCTCATCATGCTCAACAACAATTACAGTATTACCAAGATCTCTTAAGTTTTTAAGAGTCTCAATAAGCTTACCATTATCTCTTTGATGAAGGCCTATGCTGGGCTCATCAAGGATATATGTTACCCCAACAAGCCCGGATCCAATCTGACTAGCAAGCCTAATTCTTTGAGCCTCACCCCCTGAAAGAGACTCAGCACTCCTATCCAATGCAAGATATCCAAGACCAACATTCTCAAGGAAGGAAAGTCTATCATTTATTTCTTTTAGAATTTTTTCAGCAATCTTTTTCTTATTACCTAGAAGTTTCAGTTTTGAAATAAATTCTAAACTTTCATTTATTCTCATTTCGGTTATAAGGTTTATTGGTGTATTTTTTATAAAAACATTTCTTGATTCTTTTTTAAGTCTAGAGCCATTGCATGCATCACATTTTTTATCAGAAAGTAGCTTTGAAAGTTCATTTCTCATATATTCAGAATCTGTATCTCTAAATCTTCTTTGCGTGTTTGTAATTACTCCCTCAAACTTATGCTTTCTCACTAATCTGCTTCCGCTCCTCCATCTTTTAGAAAAATCTATAACATCTTCACTTCCCCAAAGGATAATTTTCTTTATTTTCTCGTCTAAATTCTTCCATTTTTCTGAAAGCGAAAAATTATAATGATTAGCTAGACATTTAAGTTGATAAAAGTAAAATCTATTTCTTCTTGTCCAGCCTTTAATTGCTCCATTATTTATTGATACATCTTCATCTGGAATAAGTTTTGAAGGATCAATAAATTGAATTACTCCAAGACCATCGCATTTATCACAAGCGCCAAACGGACTATTGAAAGAAAACATTCTTGGCTCAAGCTCAGGAATAGAATAACCACACTCTGGACATGAAAAATTTGTTGAAAATAGAATAGATTCATTCTTACCATCCATGAAGTCAATCTCAATTATTCCATCCGAAAAGTTTGAAGCTGTCTCAACTGACTCTGCTACACGTTGCCTAAATTCCTCATTATTTTTTACTACAAGCCTGTCTACAACTGCTGAAATATTATGTTTTTTATTTTTCTCTAATTCAGGAAATTCATCTAAAGAATAAATCTTTTCATTAACTTTAACCCTTACAAAACCTTCTTGTCGAAGGTCTTCATAAACAGCAAGATGTTCTCCTTTTTTACCCCTAACTATTGGAGCAATAATCATTATTTTTTGGCCTTTCTCAAAATTACATATTTGATCTGTAATCTCAGAAATAGATTTAGCTTTAAGCTCAATATCATGATCTGGGCATTTAGGAGTACCAACTCGAGAATAAAGAAGTCTTAAGTAGTCATAAATCTCAGTAACAGTTCCTACAGTTGATCTAGGATTATGAGACGCAGATTTTTGTTCAATAGAAATAGCTGGGGAAAGCCCTTCAATTTGATCAACATCAGGTTTTTCCATCATAGATAAAAACTGTCTGGCATATGCTGAAAGTGATTCAACATATCTTCTCTGACCTTCTGCATACAAGGTATCAAATGCTAAAGACGACTTTCCTGAGCCAGACAATCCAGTAATTACAACAAGTTTGTTTCTAGGAATATCAACATCGATATTTTTTAAATTATGGGTACGAGCACCTTTAATTGATATGCTTTTCATTTAAAATGTATGTAATAAGAAATATGGGTTAAACTTTTAATATTATAAGAGGTAAATATGAGTAGAGGTGTAAATAAAGTAATTTTAGTAGGTAATTTAGGTCAAAAACCTGATATGAAGTATACCCAAAGCAATACCGCAGTAGCCAACTTAAGTTTGGCAACCTCGGAATCATGGAAAGATAAAGACAGCGGCGATTTAAAAACAAAGACTGAGTGGCATAGGGTTGTATATTTTGGAAAACTTGCTGAGATTGCAGAACAATATCTTGATAAAGGATCTAAAGTTTATGTTGAAGGCAAATTGCAAACAAGAAAATGGCAAGATCAGTCAGGAAATGATAGATATACAACTGAGGTTCTGGGACAAGAGCTTACGATGCTTGATTCAAGAGGTGATTCTTCAGGATCCTCATTTGAAAATAATAACTCAGGTATGAGCGAAGAGGATGTAAATCAAGATAATGGCGAATTCTCAGAAGAAGATATCCCTTTCTAGACTTTGAACTACAAGCACATCAAATTTGAAACTCAAGAATCAGTTGCCTTGATAAAGCTGAATCGACCAGAGAAACTCAATGCATTTACATTAACCATGATGGAAGAGCTTTGTGATGCTTTTGATGTCATAGATAATGACGACAAAATAAGAGCAACACTTATTACTGGTTCCGGAAGGGCATTCTGTGCAGGTGCTGATCTCTCAGGAGGAGAAAACACCTTTGTTAAAGAATTTGATACATCAGAAGAATATCCTCAAGATTACAATAAAGATGCTGGTGGGATTTTGACACTTAGAATGTATAAGTCACTTAAACCAATCATAACGGCCTGTAATGGTCCCGCTGTAGGTGTTGGAGCAACTCTTCAACTGGCAGCAGATATTAGAATTGCTTCAACAAGTGCAAGGTTCGGATTTGTTTTTTTAAATAGAGGAATTGTGAATGATGCCAGCAGTTCATGGTTTCTTCCAAAAATAGTAGGTATATCAAAAGCCTTAGAGCTTTGCTTCTCAGGAAAGATTATTGATGCTAACGAAGCCAAAGAGATTGGGCTTGTTTCATATATTTTCGAAGACGATGAAATGCTTCAGAAATCTCTAGATTATTCTAAGGATCTTGCCAAGAAATCTGCTCCTGTTTCAGTTGCAATGGCACGAAGATTATTTTGGACTTCGCTTGGAGATAATGGACCTGATAGATCGCATGATTTGGAAAGTATTTTTATAAGCTCCAGAGGAAAGTCTGGAGATGCTAGGGAAGGAGTAACCTCATTTTTGGAAAAGCGACCTGCTGACTTTCCAAATTCAGTATCAGAGGACTTGCCAAAAGATTTTCATGAAAAAATTGAAAAAAAGTAACAGCTTTTTAATCCTTACTAAAAATTAAACAAGCATTTGTTCCACCGAAACCAAATGAATTACTCATAAATGAATTAATGTTTTCATTGTTTTCTTCAGTTACTAAACTAATATCACCAATTTCTTTTAAAGCATCTTCAACATTTATTGAAGGAGAAATAAAACCTTCATTCATCATTATCATTGAATAAATAACTTCTTGAGCTCCAGTTGCTCCAAGTGAGTGACCTGTGAGGGATTTCGTTGAACTTAAGAAGGGATTTTGAGTATTGAATACCTCCTTAATTGCATTTATTTCAGCAATATCTCCCACCAGAGTACTTGTTCCATGGGCATTAATATAGTCTACTTGTTGTCCATATTGCGAGATGGCTTCACTCATGCATCTAGCTGCTCCTTCTCCAGAGGGAGCAACCATATCGTAACCATCTGAATTTGCACAAAAGCCTCTAAGAGTTCCATAAATCTTTGCACCTCTTTTTAGTGCATTTTCTTTCTCTTCAAGTATTACCATCCCAGAACCACCTGCTATAACAAAACCATCTCTATTTTTATCAAAGGGTCTTGATGCTAGCTTTGGTTGCTCATTAAATTTTGAACTCAATGCTCCCATTGCATCAAATAGAGACGATGAAGACCAATGCTCATCCTCACCACCACCAGCAATGACAATATCCTGCAAACCGTTCTGAATTAGGTTTGCTCCATGGCCAATGCAGTGAGCGCTAGTCGAACAAGCTGAAGTAATCGAATAGTTAACACCTTTAATTTTTAATGCTGTTGATAAAACAGCAGAAACGGTGCTTCCCATTGCTTTAGGAACTGCATAGGGACCAACTCGTTTTGGTCCTTTAGATCTAGTTATGTCTGCAGCCTCTATTTGAATTGCAGAAGAAGCTCCTCCAGAACCAGCAACAAGACCAATACGTGGAGAAGATATATCACCTTCATTTAGCCCAGCATCCATTAGAGCATCCTTAGCAGCGAGATATGCATATGCAGATGCATTGCCCATAAATCTTAAAAGTTTTCTATCAATTAATGGCTTCAAATCTATATCAATAGATCCAGATACATGGCTCCTAAAACCCATATCAACATATTCTTGATTTAATTTAATACCAGATTTGCCTGCCCTAAGATTTCTTGAAACAGTATCTAAATCATTTCCAATACAGGATATCAATCCCATTCCTGTAATTACAACTTCACGCATCTTAAAATTTGCTTGGGTCAGCAAAAAGTCCTACTTTAAGGTTACCTGCTGAATAAACATGTTTACCGTCCACAAACATATCAGCATCAGAAAAACCAACTACAGCTCCGCGGTTTACAACTCTTTTTATATCAAGAACATAGTTAACTTTTTTTGCCGTTGGAAGTACCTGCCCAAAGAATTTAACTTTTTCAGCTCCTAAAGCTCTCCCAATTCCAGGTAATTCACTCCAACATAGAAAGAAACCAAGCAATTGCCACATGGCATCAAGCCCTAGGCATCCTGGCATAACAGGATCTTCTTTAAAATGGCAATCAAAAAACCATAGATCAGGATTCACATCGAGCTCTGCATAAATCTCACCTTTTGAATATTTACCACCAGTATTATTTATCTTAGTGATTCGATCAAACATAAGCATCGGATCAACTGGAAGCCTACCATTGCCTTCACCAAATAGTTGACCAAATCCGCAATCAACAAGATCTTCTTTTGAATACGATTCTTTAGGTTTAAATACTTTATTCATATCTATTTTTTAAGCTTTCAGATAAGTTTAGCATCTCATCACGAATTTCTTTATTAGATATCTTAATGATGCATTTATTAATTTCATTACTATAGTTTTGGATTAAAGAATTACATTTATTGAAAGCACTTGAAGAAGAAACAAAGTCTGCTACTTCATCTAAACTAAAGTCTTTATTCTTTAGTTTTTTTAAGATCTTTAAACTATCTTTTTTGCTTGAGCTTTTTAGCGCGAAATAAAGCGGATAAGTTATTTTATCCTCAAGGATATCTTGCATTTCTGGCTTTCCAATATTTCCTTTACTTATTCCGTAATCAAGCAAGTCATCTCTTACTTGGAATGCAATTCCAATAAGTTTTGCAGCTTTTGAAATATTCTCAATAAATGAGGCTGATTTACCAGAAAGCATTGCAGCACTTTTTGCAGAGGCTTCAAACAATCTTCCAGTTTTATAATAACTAATTTTTTTTAGCTGCTGGAGTGAGGCATCTAAATTATTTTTATTTGCAAGCTGCATTAATTCACCCTCAGCAATTTTATTAGTAGCAGAGCTTAGCTCATCAATTACTTTGAAATTTCCTATTTCATTCATAAGCATAAAAGCTTTGGAGTAAATAAAATCACCAATTAGCACGCCATGTGAGTTTGACCAAGCAACATTTACAGTTGTTTTGCCTCTACGAAGGTCTGAATTATCAATAATATCGTCGTGAACAAGTGTTGCAGTATGGAGAAGTTCAATGATAGCTGCGAGTTTTACTCTATTTTGCTGATTCTTATTCATTCCATAAGAGCTAATTAGACTAATAGATGCTCGCACCTTCTTTCCAGATTTATCAAAAATGTAATCATAAAGGTCCTTAACCACAGGCTCCTTACTTAAATTCTTCCTCATCAAGCTTTCAACTTTTTTGAGATCTTTTTTTAGATTTTTACTTAAATTAGGCATGTTTATGATTTGGATTAAAAATTATACCTAACTATTGATAAATTCCGCATATCAGCGTATATTTTGCCAACTTTCGGATTTAATAATGTACGCAGTAATTGAAACAGGTGGAAAACAGCACAAAGTAGAGGAGGGTCAAACTCTTCTAATTGATCTTATATCCGATGATAAAAAAAAGATTACTTTTGATAATGTACTTCTATATTCTGATGACAATACTGTCGAAATTGGGCAACCATACCTTTCAAATGTAAAGGTTACTGCTAAGATTATTGATGAAGTTAAAGGAACTAAATTATCAATTCTTAGATTTAGAAGAAGAAAGCATAGTATGCGCAAACAAGGGCATAGAGCTAAATATACTAAAATAGAGATTGATAAAATTAAACTTGAGAGTAAATAATGGCACATAAGAAAGCTGGTGGTTCCAGTAAGAACGGTAGAGATTCCCAATCCAAAAGACTCGGAGTTAAAAGGTTTGGTGGTCAGCTTGTTAAGGCTGGTGAAATAATTATCAGACAAAGAGGAACAAACACTCATCCAGGTGTAAATGTTGGAATGGGTAAGGATCACACGTTATTTGCGAAAGAATCAGGTATTGTTCAATTTACTTATAAAGGTCCAAGAAAGAGGAAAACTGTAAATATAGTTCCTCAGTAAATTCATGAATTTCATAGACGAAGCTCTGCTTGAAATTAAAGCAGGATCAGGTGGTTCTGGTTGCCTGAGCTTTAGAAGAGAAAAATATATTCCCAGAGGCGGTCCTGATGGTGGGGATGGCGGGAGAGGCGGAGATGTTTTTCTTAAAGCTGATAAGAACATAAATACATTAGTTGATTTTCATCATAAAAAAGTTATTCAAGCTAAAAATGGCAGAAATGGTTCTGGTAAAAATATGAAAGGCCAAGATGGAGAATCTATTTTTTTATCAGTACCTCAAGGGACCGTTGTTCTTGATGCAGATACTGGTGATTTAATAATTGATTGCAACGAAGAAAAAGACTACTTGCTTGCAAAGGGAGGTGACGGAGGTTTAGGTAATGCGCGTTTTAAATCCAGTACAAATCAAGCACCGCGAAAAATTACAAAGGGCGAGGATGGCGAATCAATAAATATAAAACTGGAGCTTAGATCTTTAGCGGATGTTGGCTTAGTGGGATTCCCTAATGCTGGAAAGTCTACCTTTCTTAATACAGTCTCCTCAGCAAAGCCTAAAATAGCAGATTATCCTTTCACTACATTGAGACCTCATCTTGGAACAATTAAATACTCAGATAATAGTTTTGTAATTGCAGATATACCAGGAATTATAGAAGGTGCATCCGATGGTCATGGGCTTGGTATTAAGTTCTTAAAACATATATCGAGAACAGGAATCCTGCTTTTCTTTCTTGAAGCTTTTTCAGAAATTCCGGCACAGGGTCAATTTATGAAACTGAAGAAAGAATTAGGAGATTTTTCAGAAAAACTCTTAGAAAAAGAGTTTTATATAGTTGTTACAAAAATTGATCTAATTGATGAAGAGACTAGATTTGAAACTTTGAATGCTTTTAATGCTAAGGAATTTAAAAATGTCTTTGGTATTTCCTCAGTGACGGGTGAGGGTGTTCAAGAACTTCTTGACGATATATCAAGAAAGATTTTTATTTAGAGATTTTCTTAACTGCAGCAGTTAGTCTACTCTTTGTTCTAGCGGCAGCATTTTTGTGAATAACTTTTTTTGAAGCGGCTGAATCGAGAACTTTTTCAGCAGTTTTTAAGAGGTTTGAAGCTTTTGCAACATCATTTTCCTCAATTGCATATCTGACAGCTTTAACTGCCGTTCTTGTTTGAGACCTCTGACTATGTCTATGCTTGTATCTTGCTTTATTTTGTCTAGCTCTCTTTTCTGCTTGTTTTGAATTAGCCATAAATTGTTATAAAAAGTTGTGCAAGTTTAATCATCTGTGCCTAAAATGTCCACCCTTTCAGGTTATTTCGTTAATAACCTCTTAAAAGCTTTATCAAGGATCTTTCTCGGAATAAGATTTAACATTTTATCTGTTATACCAGCAACTACATATCTTGGTTTAGGATTCTTAGAATTCACAATTTTTTCAACTTTCTTGGCTACTCGATGAGCTGGGATAGCTATACTTCTTGCTCTTTTAAGAGTGCCGTCCATTTTCTTTATTGCTGATGAATATTCTGTATCCTTATATTGTTCTTCCTTCTCATCTTTTTCAAATTTATCCCAAATTGATGATTCAATTGCACCAGGACCAATTACAACTATTTTGATATTATGGATTTGAAGCTCTCTGCGCATTGATTCAGAAATTCCTTCAAGTGCAAATTTACTACCACAATATGATCCCTGCATTGGAAGACCAATCTTACCTGCCATTGAGCTTATATTAATTATAGTTGCTGACATGGATCTTTTAAGGATTGGCAGAAATAATTGCGAGCAATTTAATGGCCCCATTACATTGACTTCAAAGACTCTTCTTACTTCATCAGATTCTACATACTCCATAGGGCCAGAAATATTGATACCTGCATTATTTACAAGACAATTTAAGCCATTTTTGCCCAAATGAGATTCAACTAAATTAGCCGCCTCCTTAATTGCATTAATATCTGTGACATCAAAGATAAGAGGAGTGAAATTTTCTCCACATATATCTCTTAGTTTATCTCCATCATTTTGATTTCGTACACTCCCGAAAACTTTCCAACCAATTTGTGAGAAGTGTTTACATATTGCAGCTCCAATTCCTGAAGAGGATCCTGTTACAAGAATAGATTTCATAATACGATTATAATAAATTTTAAATGTTTTAAATGATTTTGTGGGGGAAAAATGCGTAATCTATTAATCTTTATATTGGTATTTCCATTTATTATTGTTGCAGATTTCGTTCAATACAGCGGCGTATCTTATATATCTCAAAATACCTCAGTTGAGGATATCTTCCCAAATTCTTTAAAGATTGAGAATCAACTAAGGCAAACGATTTTCAATTACTTAGAAGACAATGTTAAAGGAAATTCAAGTTTAAAGCTGGAAGTTTCGGATTCCTTTGAAAAGGATCCTCTTTCTTTAATACTTAGTCTTGATAATGAGAATATAAGTGCAATATTGCTTAACGACAAATGTTTAAGAACATATAGTATTGGTATTCAAGTAATTACTTTTAGCCCAAAAAGTCAGCAAATAATCTCAATTAAACCTTTTGCAATAAGAAAAATATATCTTGATCCCTTGATTAAAGATACCTGCTCCATAACCAATCCAAAAGAAGATCTTTTAAGATTTTCTGAGATTTTCTTTGGACTCGATATTAAAAGGTCTGATTATAGCGATCTAACCAATCTAATCGATGAGGAGCTTGTTGCAAAGGTGAAAGAAATGTCTTTAAAGAATAGCTCTTTTAGTAACGCAGATTCTTTTTTAAAGCCAATTTTCAATAACATTCTTGATTCAGATTACTCCGTTTTACAAAATCAAACTTTTTTTGTAGGCGTTGATGATATTTCCCTGAGCAAGTTTTCAAAAGATCAAATGGGCGGCTTGAAAGACCTTGGAAAAAATCATGTTTTTTTAGACAAAAATACTCAAGATTTTGATGAAAGACAATTTAAAGTCTGGGCAGGTCAACAATTCTCAAAGTGGTTTTCTGATACATTTGATTATCCTCTTATACCCTATGTTAAAGGTAAATCGCTTGGTAGAGATATTGCAATAAAATTTGCTGACCAAGATAAAATCTTAAATCTCAAGCTTCCCAAACTTGATTTTGGGTTTACTATTAAGTTGAAAGGATTTAA
Organism: uncultured SAR86 cluster bacterium; assembly: GCA_902541365.1. GTDB lineage: Bacteria > Pseudomonadota > Gammaproteobacteria > Magnimaribacterales > D2472 > CACNXK01. The sequence goes on along the minus strand of CACBQK010000006.1, from coordinate 5,990 downwards.
GAAAGTAAAGCTTGATGAGTCAAACCTCAGAGAAGCTTATGCATGGGCAGCTTTTTCTGATATAGAGTTTCATAATGTAGGAATTGAAAAGATAACTGAAATTAGATTAAAAAATGTTCTCACTGAAGAAGTCAATAAAGGTGATAGTGTTGATGATTGGAGTAATTTTAATTTGTCTTTTAATAGGATTATGAAAGACTATATTTCTAATCTTCAAATACCTAATAAAAAATGGATATCTAAATCCTCTAAGATGACAAATAAAGAATTCAAAAAACATTCAAATTTAGTAAAAACAAATATAAAATTAGAGAATGTTAAAAAATAATACATTTTTAGTTTTAGTTTTAATTCTTTTTAGTTTCAATATTCATTCTCAAAATATAACTGAAAAAGGTATAGCTACTGTGGAGCTAGCTAAAAATTCTTGTCGGGATGGAAAACCCATTGATCGCAATAAGAACCTAGAAGCATTAAGAAAAGCTAAGATTTCCGCTTGGTCTAATTTCATATCATCATTACCAGGAGATAGGGCATCAATATATTACTCACGAGAAAGCGAATTTTTGACAAATATAGATGAATATATTTCTGACTATGTAATATTAACTAACAATTGCTCAAAAAAAGAAAGAAGCTTTTCAATTACAATTAGAGCAACTATAAACGAATCAAAATTTACTAATACTCTAGTTTCAAATAGCTCTGGTTCTTCAAAAACTGATTTAAGCGGTCAAGGTATCGTTGTTTTAGTAGTCCCAAGAAAGACTTCTGAAGCACTTTCATTTGATGATAAAGTTACTAAACAGTCTTTGTCACAAAGTAATTTGAGTGCAAATGAAGTAATGTTAATGGACGAAAATTCTGTTTCTATTTCTGAAAGCTCTTCCTTAAGACAATCTGTTACAACTGGTGGAAGTACATCAGTAAAGGCTACAAAAAGATCCTATATTATAGGCGACTTAAATGATGCTAGCACTCAGATAAATTCAATTTTGAATCCCTTAGGTATGAGAACCTTTACTGCTGCTAGGCTAGAAAATTTAGCTAAAAGAAGTGGATATAACGACTTTCTCAAAGAGGTATTGGATCAATATTCAGGAAAAATAGGTGAATATGGCGCAAACATATCGCCTCAGAAACAAGATGATATTGTTAATATGATTATTGATGTCGGACAAGGGAGACTCAACTATTTTCTTTTAGGGACAGTTGATACGAGTCTTCCCAGAATTGATCCAGATACTGGAGCATTTAAATCAGATGTCCTAGTGAACATTCAATTATTTAAAATTGATGATTTTTTTGGAGCTGAACCAGTTGCTTCGGTTGGCCCTGAGATAATGACAGCATTTGGAGAGACTGATGTACTTTCAGAAAAAGCGGCGTTAAAAAAAGCTTTCTACGAAGCAACAAACTCATTAATTCTTAAATTATAGAGGAGGACTAAAATGAAAAGAATTACTTATACTTATTTCTTATTTTTTGTGATGGTTTTTTCTGTTTCATCAAACGCTCAAGGGCTTGGAGGACTTGGAGGACTTAAAGATTTAAATCCATTAAAAAGTCTTACTGGCGGAGGTGAGGATGAAGAAGTGCTCGTTATGAGTGTTGATGAAGCTCAGGCACAACTAATCTTAGCATTGTCTTCTGCGCTTGGAGATGTATTAGCAGCCCAGGCATTGATAGAGGAGGCAAAGGGAAATAAAGATTTAGCTGCAAAATTAAATAATAGTTCAGCACAGATGTTAGGTGGAAATGCCTCAAATGAGGACATTCAAGGCGCTGTTTTACTAACTCGAGATACTTCTAAAGCGCAACAAGAAACTTTTGAGGAAAGTGAAGAAATGGCCGATGAAGCTAAATCTCTTTACGCTATGGCATTGGTTCCTTATTTATCCTCAGTTGCAAAGACTGCAGCTTTAGCTGAACCAATTGCCAATTTTATGAATGCATCTCAAAATCAACTTAAAAGTATTAGAAATCCAATGGAAATTAGGAAATTAAAAGGCACTCTTGAAACTGGCCTATTTATTGGAAAAAATGTACCGCGTCTTATTGTAAATTTAGGTAAGTCATCTGTTGGACTTTTAACATTTGCAAGAAAGAATGGTCTTGACACAAGTGCAGCTGATGAAATTGAACTAGATATTGAGATGGAATAAAAGCTTGATCAAGTATTATTTTTGTATATCAATATTATTCTCAAGTATCCTTTTTTCTGAGGTTGTTACAGAGGAAGTAATTGCAGAAGGAGAGGGAGAATCTGTTGAAATTGCTCTCGATAGAGCGCTTGCTTCAGCTGTTTCCCAGGTAAATGGAGTATCAATTAATTCGACTATTGTAAACTTTACTGCTGAAGCTCAAATTACGACAACCGACAAATCACCTGTCTCATCAAAGAAAACAAAAATTGAAGATATTTATGCAAAGGGATATCAGCAAGAAATTATAAAAAAAACAAATGGTGCAATAGAGCGTTTTGAAATTATTTCATCTGAAATGGTTAAAGAAAATTTATTTAGAGTAAAGTTAAAGGTTTTTGTTCCAAAATATAAACTAGAACAGTCAGCAATGAGAAAAAAGATTGCTGTTTTAGGCTTTACTCCTCGACAAGAGTGCTGTTATGTAAAGTCTGTAAAATTAAATGAAAATACTTTCAATGAAGAGCTCACTTCATCTGTATCTTCATACTTAGTTCAAACAAAAAAGTTTACTGTTTTGGATAGGAACTATGAAGATTATACGAATTTAGAACAAGCAAGATTAAAATCTCCAGACACATCTATAAGAGAGCTTGCAAAAGTCGGACAAGAGCTAGTTTCAGATTTTGTCGTAGTTGGAACAATTAATAATATTTCTTTATCGGAAAAAACTAGGAATTTAAAAACTGTTGATAGATCAATTACTACTGTTCATGGGAATGCATCTATCAATATGAGGATAATTAACGTTGCAACAACTCAGATAATATACTCGAAAGTTTTTAGCATAGATTTAGACCGAAAATTTAAAGAAATTGATAATGTTGTAGAAACAACTTTAGAATTAATTGCAATATTGGCAGATAATATTGGAAAGAGAATTTTAAATGAGATTTTCCCAATAAGAGTTGAATCAATTTCTGGCTCAGATCTTATTTTGGGTTCTGGAGGAGATATCCTTTCCGTGGGCGAGTTATATAACCTTGTTGAGTTAGGTGATGAGATCATTGATTCCTATACTGGCGAGAGTCTTGGAAAAATTGAGAAAGTAATAGGAACAGTAAGAATTACCCAGGTAGATTCAGGATTATCTTATGCTGAAATAGTAAAGTTAGAAGATGAATCTATTAGATTAGGTTTTTTTAAAAATAAATTCCTTATTAAGCCAATCATTGAGGATTCTGATGATAAAGTGATTATCAAAGAAGATTCTTTAAGAGAGGAGATAGAAGAATCTTTTGAAGAAAATTGGTAATCATAAGAAGTTTATAGTTGCTTCTTTTAAATTGGTGGAGGCGGCGGGAATTGAACCCGCGTCCGTTAGTCCTTCAACCTCGCTTCTACATGCTTAGCTCATTCTATTATCATTTGCCTTGAAAACCCGAAGAGCAGGACATCAAGGTAGATCTCGATTTAAGTTTCATCAAGTTATGCTCGAGAAGCATAACTTAACTAGGCTACGTAAATGACCGCTGTTTCAGACCGTAACCATTCTTTACAGCAGGTTTAGCTATTTAAGCAGCTAAAGCGTAGTTGTCGTTATTTGCAACTAAAATTTTGAAGTAATTTTTACAAGAAAACTTCATTCTTGACATGCGCTTTGGAATCCAATAAAAACGTCGAATCCTATTCGCCCCCAAAAAGGGATGAAATTATACAATATTATTTATTTTTAAGAGAAGATTTTAGTGTTCTTGCCTGGTCTCTTTTCCAATCTCTTTCTTTAATATCCTGTCTTCTGTCATATGATTTTTTACCCTTTCCAACTACAATATCGCATTTAATAAGATTGTTTTTCCAGTACATCTTTTTTAAAATGCAAGTAAGACCCTTTTTCTTAACGGAATCATCTAATTGGAATATCTCTTTTTTATTTAATAAAAGTTTTTTTGATCTTGTCGGATCAAGGTTCTCATTTTTTAGAGAACTTGGTGGATCAATTTTAAGGCCAATAAGCCAAGCTTCTTCCTTAATTAGCCGTACATAGGAATCTTTAACGTCAACTCTTCCTTCTCTGAGAGATTTAACTTCCCAGCCCTTGAGCATAATCCCAGCCTCAAAAGACTTAACAAAGGTAAAGTTCCTTGAAGCATTTTTATTAGTGACAATTGCGGTCATATCTTATAATTTTAACTTAGAATCAATAGACGCAATAAAATTATATATGCCCTTAAAAACTATTCAATTTTACGGATATCTTGGAGTACTGCCATTTATACTTTTAACGATAGCGCCATGGCTTAGTTCTGATTTTTCTGAAACCTCACTGAAGGCAATCTCATTTTACGGCGGAGTAATTATTTCATTCTTAGGAGGGACGGTCTGGGGATGGATTCCGAATAGTCCGGCCAATATAAGATTTGGGATAGCATGCACATTTATAAATTTGGTAATTATATTTTTTGTTTTTGAAAATTTTCTTATTGCTTTAGTTATCTGCTTCTTAGCATTTCCATTATTTCTGCTTTACGAAACTAATAATAACTCCAGTTTTAAAAATGATAGTGAATATGCCGAAATGAGAAGGATTCTTACTTTATTAGTAACAATCTGCTATTTTATATGTCTTGCATTTGTTTTTAACCCATATACCTAGCTGGAGGCAATAATGGAACAGTTAAAATCTCATGGAAAGTGGTCAGGAAAGTGGACCTTTATTTTAGCAGCTACTGGCTCTGCTGTTGGATTGGGAAATATATGGGGATTTCCTTATATGGCTGGCACTAATGGTGGTGGAGCATTTGTTTTAATTTATTTAGCATGTATTTTAATTATTGGCTTACCAATTATGATGGCTGAAATAATAATTGGAAGAAGAGCATCTAGCAGTCCAGTTAATTCAATGAAGTCTGCAGCCTTAGACTCAAATAGATCTTCTAATTGGCAGCTTATTGGATGGGGTGGACTGGTTGCTGGTATATTAATACTATCTTTTTACAGTGTCCTTGCTGGTATTTGTATAAATTATATTTTTATTTCAGCTCTTCCAGATTTACAACTTTCTTCTGAAGAGCAGTTCAACATTACAACATCTTCAGCCTCAAATTTACTAATTTGGCACACTGTTTTTATATTCGTTACTGCAGGAGTTATAGCTAGCGGGATTAAAAATGGAATTGGAAGATTTGTAAGAGTTCTTATGCCTCTTCTTGGTTTTATTTTAATTCTAATGGTTTTAAATGCAGTTCTTAATGGAGACTTTCTTAGAGGATTACAGTTCCTGTTTAGCCCAGATTTCACCCAGGTAAGCCCACAGACGTTCTTAAGCGCTATGGGGCAAGCTTTTTTTAGTTTGAGTTTGGGTATGGGAGCAATCATGACATATGGAGCATATATGTCAGATGACCAAAAAATATTAAATACTTCAATTACAGTTGGTAGCCTGGATACACTTGTTGCTTTAATGGCGGGTCTTGCAATATTTCCAATAATTTTTGCATCAGGACTTGAGGTCAATAGTGGAGGCGTTGGATTGGTTTTTATAACACTTTCGCAAACATTTGAAACAATGTTTTTAGGGCAAATTTTCGGCCCTTTATTTTTTATACTGCTTGTTATTGCTTCACTTAGCTCCTCTATATCTTTATTGGAGCCCAGCGTAGCTTACTTCTCAGAAAAGAATATTATTACAAGAAAGAGTGCTGCATTTATATTTGGCTTTTTAGCATGGTTTCTAGGTATTGGAAGCGTACTTAGCTTCAATGTTTTAAGCGACTTCCACCTTCTTGGAGATAGAACAATCCTTGATTCTATTGTTTTTATTGGTAACAACCTACTTTTACCTTT
>CACBQK010000005.1 GCA_902541365.1 uncultured SAR86 cluster bacterium | reverse complement strand
ACAGGATCTGATTTATTAAGTGGTGGCAAAAGAAAATATGGCTTTGATGCATCTAGCTGCACTGTGTTGAGCCATGGAAAAGCAGAAATGCTAGAAATATTTACAATATCTATTTCTGAGTGATCAAAAATAATATCTCCATTCTTATCCTTAATATGACTTACATAATGAATATCGGAAATCATTCCATCGTTTGCAAAGACACTAAAGCCTCTAGCAACCTCTGCGGGAGAAAAATTGCCTGATCCTAAAGCTAAACTTAGATCTTGGGGTAGTCTCTCTAAGCCAAAACCAAAATTATCAACAGTTTCAGACGATTTTCTTATACCGATTTCTCTTAAAAGCTTTATTGAAACAATATTTATTGATTGAACAAGCGCCTCCCTTAGAGTTGTTAAGCCATAAAATTTGCCTGAATAATTTTCAGGTCTCCAAAAAGTTTCAAGATTCTCATCTTCAAAAATAATTGGAGCATCATTAATTAATGATGATGGGTTATAGCCTCCGCTGAAAGCTGATGCATAAATGAAAGGCTTGAAAACTGATCCTGATTGAGGATAAGACTGTCTAACTCTATCAAATTGAGAGTCATTGAATACTGAGCCGCCAACATAGGATAGTACCTCGCCAGTCTTTGGATTGAAGGAAATTAATGATGACTGTGCTTGAGGTATTTGATCTAACTTAACTTGATCATTTTCGGAAGAAAGATAAACCAAATCTCCAACATCCAGTAAATCCATGAATCCCTTTGGAACTGATCCTCTCCTATTCTCATCTATAAATTCTCTAGCCCAAGAATAGCTTTCATCCCATTGAATGGTTTTAAAATTAAATTGCTCATCAATAGCTGTAAATCCTGAATCCCATACTTCTAAAACAATAGCTCTGTGATGGGATTGTATAAATGGATTCTCTTCAAAAATTTCACGAAGTAACTCCTCTGATATATTTTGGTAATTAATTGGATCAGATTGGATTACATAATCTTGAGATAATAAAAAATTAAAATCTTCGCTTTCAATAGATTTAAAGAATTCATCACCTAATCTATCAATATAATTATTTTTTTCTCGCCAGCCATGTCTTTTATCATACTCAAATAGCCTTTTTGTTATTGCTTCGTTTGCACTTTCTTGAAGCTCAGAGTCAACAGTTGTATAAACAGACCATCCTTCCTCATATGCTCTAATGCCGTATCTGTTAATTACTTCAAATCTTACAAGTTCTGCAAGATGACTAGCTTCAAGATCATAGTTATTGATAGATATAGGAAGATTTATTTGACTATTTAATGCAGTTTGATAGTCTTGCTCAGAGATAAAGTCTAAAAGTTTCATTCTGTATAAAACCCAATTCCTTCTTGCTTTAGTTCTCTCTGGATTCCTAATTGGGTTTACTCTTGATGGGAGTTGAGCAAGAGAAGCTATTAAAGCTGATTCAGCTATAGTTAACTCTTCAACTGATTTACCAAAATAAGTATTAGCAGCTGCTTCTATCCCATAAGATCTATTGCCTAAAAAGATTGTATTTACATATATCTCAAATATTTCTTCCTTAGAAAATACACTTTCAAGGTGAAATGCTAAAAAGATTTCTTTAATCTTTCTCCTTACTTTCTTTTCTCGAGTTAAAAGATAGTTTCTTACAACTTGCATTGTAATTGTTCCACCACCAGTTGCATCAAGACCTACTCTAATATATTGAGAAAAAGCTCTTATCAAGCTTGGATACGAAACACCTCTATGCTCAAAAAAACCATCATCTTCTGCAGCTAAAAATGCATTCTTCAAATCTTCAGGTATTTCTTCAAAGCCTAATGGTCTTCTTTTCTTTTCTCCAAATTCTCCAATTAATTTCTCATCGGATGTATATATTTTTAGAGGTATTTGAAGTTTTGATTGGTCAACATTGTCTACCCTTGGAAGTTCAGATAATAAATAAAGGTATGTTGAAAGTATTATTACGCCTATAAAGATTGCAACAAAAATTGCAACTTTCAGGAATAACTCTAAAAGCCTACTAATCATAATTTTAATATTTTATATGTTTAGGTGCTAAAATTCGCAGCTTAGTGAAAAATCTTTTATGAATATTTATATTGTTGGGCCTATGGGGTCAGGTAAATCTACCGTTGGTAAAATAGTAGCTCGCTCGCTTTTTTTAGATTTCTTAGATTCTGACGAAGAGATAGAAAAAACAACAGGTGCTAGTATTGATTGGATTTTTGATCTTGAAGGAGAGGAAGGATTTAGAAAAAGAGAGACAGCAGAGCTTGAAAAGATAGTGCAACTAAATTCTCATGTTGTTGCTACTGGTGGTGGAATTATTTTATCTGATCACAATAGAAATCTTCTTAGTGCTAGAGGTGTTGTTATTTACTTAGAAACTCCTATAAAAATCCAAGTTGAGAGAACAAGTAAAGATAAAGATAGGCCCTTATTAAAAGATGGTGATCCTGAATCAATACTTACAAAACTTAATACTGAGCGAGAGCATTTGTACAAAGAAGTATCTGACTATGCAATTCAAACGAGTAATAAATCCAGCCAAGAGGTTGCAGACCAAATAATAAATATTATTAAGAATAAATAATGATTAAAAAAGTTTTAGTTGGTGATGAAAAATATAAGGTTTTAATTGGCAAGAATAAGATCTTTAAGGATTATCTTCCCAGCGCAGTATCAAAGAATAATAAAATATTTATTATTACAGATAAAAATATCCCTACTGCATACATTGAACTCATAAAAAAATCGATTCCTTTTAATAAAGTAATTGACTTGCTTAAAATTAAGCCTGGAGAGGAATCAAAATCATTTACTAACTTCCAAATGATTCTCAATAAGCTTGCTAAAAAGAAGTATGATCGATCGGATTGTATAGTTGCTATTGGCGGTGGCGTTGTTGGGGACTTGAGTGGTTTTGTTGCTGCAAGCTTTATGAGAGGCATAGATTATATTCAAATACCAACCTCACTTCTTGCTCAAGTTGATTCATCAGTAGGAGGAAAAACTGCCATTAATATTGAGTCCGGAAAAAATCTTGTCGGAGCCTTTAAGAATCCAAAGTTAGTATTGATATCTTCAACCTTATTAAAATCACTTCCGGAGAGAGAATTCAAATCTGGAATTGCAGAAATAATTAAGTATGGGCTTATTTATAACAAGAAAATATTCAATATTTTTGATAAGCAGCATCAGCAAATTCTAAAAAGAAATCAAAGAGTAATTGAAGAGCTTATTCATGAGTCAGTTAAAACAAAAGCAAAAATTGTCACTGAGGATGAGAGAGAGTTAGGCATAAGAGCTATATTGAACTTTGGACATACCTACGGTCACGCAATAGAAGCAATAAATAATTACAAAAACATTCTACATGGAGAAGCTGTGGCTATGGGTATGAGAATGGCTTCTAAAATGTCTATGTTAGAGGGTCACTTAAATGAAAAGGCTTATAAAAAAATAATTAATGTTTTTGATGCTCTTAACTTTCCTAAAAATACATCAAATAATTATTCAGACCTAAAGAAGTTTATTTTGAGTGACAAGAAGGTCAAAGGTGGGAATATTAATTTAATACTTTTAAAAGGAATTGGCCTGTCATTCCAGACTCAAAAATTTAATTTTGAGAATTTCAAAAAATCTTTTTCTTAGGCAGCACTGGCTGTTGTAGCTTTAAGGAGATCGTTCACACTCAGAGCGACTGGCGAAACTAGCCAAAAATTTGGCAGATATCTTTCAAAATCTTCTAATATTTCTTTTGCTTTCATGCTCTTAGTATTCTTGTAATGTTCCTCAATAAGAAGTTTAAGATTTTGTCTATGTGGATCCATTGTTTCGCTTAAAACTCTGTCCAAATTGATCAATTCACGATTGCATTTGTCGAAGAATGATCTCTTTTCATCCAATACATATGAGAATCCACCCGTCATTCCTGCTCCAAAATTTGCTCCAACTTCACCTAAAATAACAACCTGTCCTCCTGTCATGTATTCACAACAATGATCTCCAGCACCCTCAATGACAGCGGTTGCTCCAGAGTTTCTAACTGCAAAACGTTCTCCAACCCCGCCTGAAACAAATAATTTTCCTCCAGTTGCTCCGTAAAGCGCTGTATTTCCTGCAACTATATTGTTGAAATTTTTTTCTAGCCTTTTAGGCGGCTTAACAACTATTCTTCCACCGTTCATCCCCTTTCCAAGATAATCATTTACATCACCTTCGACTTTTAAATTCAAACCTTTAATGTTCCAACAACCAAAACTTTGTCCTGCAGAGCCAGAGAAATTTAAACTAATTTTGTTATCTAGACCATCTTCTCCAAAATTTTCTGCAATGAATCCAGAGATAGATGCTCCTACAGACCTATCGCTATTTGTAATATTAAATTTTAAAGTCTTTGATTTATTTGAAAGAATACTTTTTTTCGCTTTTGCTAAGATCTTTCTGTTTAGTTGGCCTTTATCCCAAGGCTTATTCCTATTTGAATTACAAAAGTAAGGTTCTAAAGACTCTTCATTGGAAGCTAAGATTGGACTTAAATCTAAATCACCATACCTTTCAGGCATGTCTTTTATAACATCTAAAAGTACAGTCTTTCCAATTATATCCTCAAGCTTTTGTTCCCCAAGTTCGGCAAGAATTTCACGCACCTCATTACTTATAAATTTAAAGTAATTTACGACTCTTTCTTTCTCTCCAACAAAATGTCTATCAATTATGTCAGATCGCTGTGTTGCAACACCTGTTGCACAATTATTGAGATGGCATATTTTAAGATACTTGCATCCCATAGCTATCATTGGGCCAGTCCCAAAGCCAAAAGATTCAGCACCCATAATCGCAGCTTTAACTACATCCAGTCCAGTCTTTAATCCGCCATCAACTTGCACTCTTACTCTCCCCCTTAATCCGCTTTCTCTCAAAGCTTGGTGAGTTTCAGATAAACCTAATTCCCATGGAGACCCTGCATATCTTATTGAGGAAATAGGGCTGGCTCCAGTTCCTCCATCATGACCAGAAATTGTTATTAAATCAGCATAAGCTTTAGCAACCCCACAAGCAATTGTTCCAACTCCTGGTTCGGAAACTAACTTTACTGATACAAGAGCTTTGGGATTCACTTGTTTAAGATCAAAAATTAATTGTGCTAGATCTTCTATTGAATAAATATCATGATGCGGTGGTGGAGATATCAGAGTGATGCCTGGAGTTGAATATCGTAATCTTGCAATTAGCTTATTAACTTTTCCGCCAGGGAGTTGGCCTCCCTCACCAGGCTTTGCCCCCTGTGCAATTTTTATTTGAAGCACCTCGGCACTTACTAAATATTCTGGAGTAACACCAAATCTTCCAGAGGCAATTTGCTTTATTTTTGAACGTTTATTTGTGCCATATCTTTCTTTCGCTTCTCCTCCTTCACCTGAATTCGATCTACCGCCAATAGAATTCATAGCTTCAGCAAGAGTTTCATGAGCTTTTGGCGATAATGAGCCTAAACTCATCCCTGCTGAATCAAATCTTTTTAGAATATGTTTTTGTGGTTCAACTTTTGATTTTTTGATCTTTGGTTTTTTACTCTTAAACTCTAAAAGATCTCTGAGCATGGAAGCTGGTCTTGAATTTACTAAATTAGAATATTTTCTATATTCATCTTCATCTCCGCTTCTTACTGCTTCTTGTAATGTTTTCACTACATCGGGATTATAACTATGGTATTCACCCCCATGAATAAACTTTAATAACCCACCAACGCTTACATCAGATATATTTGACTTTGCAAATAGTGAAATATTCCTATTTTCATTTTCAAGATTTCTAAAGTTCTTTCCACCAATTCTGCTATCCGTATTTGTAAAACATTTATCTACAACTTCATTTGATAGTCCAACGATCTCAAAAAGTTGTGATCCTCTATAACTTGAAATTAATGAAATGCCTAACTTTGAAATTATCTTTAATAGGCCTTTATTAATTCCCTTCCTATACTTTGCGCAATTTTCAAAAGGATCGCCTTTCAATTCTGTTTTCTGACTAAGATCTAAGATTGTTTGGTATGCGAGCCATGGATAGACGGAGGTTGCACCGAAAGCAATAAGACAGGCAATTTGATGAGTATCTCTAGCAGAACCAGTACTGACGATAATATTTACTTTGGTTCTCTTTCTTTGCTTTATTAGGGCTTGATGAAGAGCTCCAGTTGCCATCAAAGCGTTTAAAGATAATTTATTTTTTGATGGCAGTACCTCATTTAGATGAATAATTGTTACACCTTTATCTATGGCTGAAGAAACATCTAAAATGAGCTTATCAATTGCATCTAAAATTGAACTACTTTCACCATATTCAAGATCAAAAGTTTTTACTTTAAAAATCTTATTTTTTAAAATCCAATCAAGTTTTTTATGGGAAAGAATTGGGGAGTAAGTAACTAAACGTTTTGCATGCTCAGATGATGGTTCAAATATATTGAGTTCAGGTCCATAACATGTCTCAAGAGACATCACTGATTGTTCTCTTAATGAATCGATTGGTGGATTTGTGACCTGAGAGAATTGTTGTCTAAAATAATCATATATTTGTCTATTTTGTCTACTTAGCACTGCAAGAGCTGTATCATCTCCCATGGAGCCCGTTCCCTCTTGTGCTGCAGCTCCAAGAACCTTAATGACACTTGTTCTTTCTTCCAAGAATAAGGAAAAAATCTTTGTTGCAAGAATATATTTCTCAGGAGATATCTTTTTTAGTCCACTACCTTCGAATTGATCAAGTTTAGATTCAACATAATTTGAATGCTCTTTTAACCAATCTCTATAAGGATATTTAGAGGCAAGTTCTTGGTCAATATCAGTTTCGGTTAAAATTTTTCCGGTCTCTTTATCAACTGCGAATATTCCGCCTGGAGATATTCTTCCTTTAGCTTCAATCTTTGATGCACTCACTGGATTAACCCCAGTTTCTGAGGCTACTGTTACTGTTCCATCTTTTTCAATCTGATATCTTGATGGACGCATGCCATTCCTATCGAGGAAGCTTACCGCATATCTTTTGTTTGCAAGGGCGATGCCTGCCGGCCCATCCCATGCCTCCATATGCATAGAATTATATTCATGGAATGCTCTTATATCTGGATCAAGTATTTGTACATTCTGCCAAGCGGGAGGTATTACAGCTCTAATAGCCCTAAATAAATCCATGCCTCCTTCAAGAAGGAGCTGAATCATATTATCCAGTGCTGAGGAATCTGATCCATCAGCATTTATAAGATTTTCATGCTTGTGCAAATCTGGTAGCAGCTTTGACTTAAACAAGGAGCTGCGTGCTTTTGCCCAATTTCTATTACCTCTAATAGCATTAATTTCTCCATTGTGAGCAAGAAGTCTAAAAGGTTGGGCTAAATGCCACTTTGGAGCTGTGTTGGTGGAGAATCTTTGATGGAAAAGACAAGTTGAAGCTATAAAATTTTTATTTTTAATATCCAAATAAAAGCTTTTAAGGTCTTCTGGCATCATAAGTCCTTTATAAACAATGGTTTCATTTGAAAGACTGCATGCATAAAATTCTTCACAATTTAAATATTTGTTCTCGATAGTCTTTAATGCTTGAAATAGGGATGATCGTAGAGATAAATCAGAACTATTATTTTTTTGTTCTAGAAAAGCCTGAAAAATATCCGGAAGAGTATCTTTAGCTTCTTCCCCAAGAACAGATGCATCTATGGGAACATTTCTAAAACAAATTACTTTAAGATTTTCAGATCTAAAAATCTTTTTTAAGTCGCTCTGCAGTTTGTCTTTTAATTCTTTTTTAGAAAAAAAGCAGCCAATAGCAAATTCTTCTGGTAGTGCTATAGATAACTCAGATTTTATTATCTTTTTATAAAAGTCCTTGTTTATATCAAATAGCAATCCTGAGCCATCTCCAGTTTTACCATCAAAACCAACGCCTCCTCTGTGAGCCATGCTTGATAAAGCATCAATTGATTTTTCTACTACTTTTCTGGAGAGTTTTCCATTTCTATTGCAGATTAGACCGTATCCACAGTTGTCTTTCTCAAAATTTTTATCAAATAGCATAATAATAGAAGGGAATAGATTTTATCATAAAAGTGTCATACTATGTCATACTTTATGAGAAGGAAGAATAAACAATATCAAATTGAAAAAGGGCTTTTGCTGTTTACTCAGCCTAAGTCACCCTACTTCTATGGGAAAATAAGACATAACAAAAAATATCTGACTAAGTCATTTGCTCCTATAACTGATAAACAAGAAGCAATATATGAACTTTATAATTGGAGAAGTGAGCTTTTGGCAGAAAAAGATAAATCAGTAGCTGAGCCAAATAATCCAAGATCGGAATATGTTGATTTTAAGGAGATAGATAATGATTTTCAGTTCTTAGATGTTGGTAGATTTGATCCACAAAAAAAAGACATAGAAAGTAGAAAAATCCATTTTGTTGAGATTTATGGTGAATACAATCAAACTCAAGCTGCAAATCAAGCTCACAGATGTCTTGATTGTGGTAATCCTTACTGTGAATGGAAATGCCCTGTTCACAACTACATACCAAATTGGTTAAAACTTGTTAATGAAGGGAATATTCTTGAGGCGGTTGAGCTATGTCACCAAACAAATAGTCTTCCGGAAGTATGTGGCAGAGTTTGTCCACAAGATAGGCTTTGTGAGGGCGCTTGTACATTGAACGATGGGTTTGGCGCTGTAACTATTGGGTCTATTGAAAAGTATATAACTGATAAAGCTTTTGAGATGGGATGGAAACCAGATCTATCAAACAGATCATGGTCTAGGAAAAAAGTTGCAATTATAGGAGCTGGTCCTGCCGGACTCTCATGTGCTGATGTTCTAACAAGAGCTGGAGTAAGGAGTCATGTATTTGATAAGCATGAGGAAATTGGTGGTCTGCTAACTTTTGGTATACCAGAATTTAAACTTGAAAAAAGTGTGGTTAAAAAAAGGAGAAAAGTTCTTGAAGAAATGGGAGTGAAATTCTTCTTAGGTAAGGAAATTGGTACTGATATAAAGTTTAAAGATATCTATAAAGATTATGATGCTGTCTTTCTAGGTATGGGCACATACACATCGCTTGAGGGTGGTTTTAGAGGTGAAAAACTTCTAAATGTTCACAAGGCAATCGACTATTTAGTTGAGAGTAATAAGAAACTTCTTGGAATTAATCAAGAAAAAGGTTCCTTTATTGATTTAAAAGGAAAGGATGTTGTTATTCTTGGTGGAGGGGATACTGCTATGGACTGTAACAGGACTGCAATCAGGCAAGGAGCTAAATCAGTTACATGTATATACAGAAGAGATGAGGATAATATGCCAGGATCTAGAAAAGAGGTAATCAATGCTAAAGAAGAAGGGGTAAATTTTGTTTTTAATAGTCAGCCAATAGAAATATTAGGAAATGATAAGGTTGAAGCTATCAAAACTATATCTACTAGGCTTGCTGATCCAGATCATAACGGCAGGCGATTACCAATACCAATTTCTAACTCAGAAAAAATCTTTAATGCAGATGCAGTGATTGTTGCTTTTGGCTTTCGCGCTAGCCCTCCAGACTGGGCAGAAGATTATTCGATTAATTTAAAACAAAATGGTCTTGTTGATGTTGATTGTCATGATGAGCTTGACTTCCAAACAACTAATCCAAAAATATTTTCTGGTGGTGATATGGTCAGAGGATCTGATCTTGTGGTGACAGCAGTTTGGGAAGGAAGAGAAGCAGCAAAAAGTATTATAAAATACGTCCATGACTGAATTGAATCGAAATTTTATAGCTGCACTTAATAGAAAGGCTCAGAACACTCCACCTATATGGATAATGAGGCAGGCTGGCAGATATCTTCCTGAGTACAGGAAGGTAAGATCAAATTTCAAAAATTTTCTAGATATGTGTAAGACTCCTGAAATTTGCTGCGAGTTAGTTTTACAGCCTATAGAAAGATATGATTTTGATGCTGCAATTATTTTTTCAGACATCTTAACGATTCCTGATGCTCTCGGTCTAGGAGTTTCTTTTGAAGAGGGAAAAGGTCCAGTCTTTTCGAATCCTATTAAAAAACCTGAAGATATTTCTAACATGATAAATTTTAATCCAGACAATCTTGACTATGTTTACAAGACTGCTGAACTAACAAGAAAAGAGTTAAATCCTAGCATTCCACTAATCGGATTTGCTGGAAGTCCATGGACTCTTGCAGCATATTCAATTGAGGGAAGTAGTTCCAAAAACTTTGATCTAACAAAATCATTTATAGAAAGTCATTCTGATGATGCTCATAAATTTCTTGAGATCCTGGCTGATGCTTGCTTTGAGTATCTGAAAAGGCAGATTATTAGCGGAGTAGATGCAATTCAGATATTTGACTCTTGGGCTAATCTTCTTTCAGAAGAACAATATCTGGAATACTCTTTGAAATATATAAAGAAAATTCTTAAAAAATTATCAGAGGATCCTGCTACAAGTAAAACTCCAACTATAGTTTTTGCTAGAGACCCGAAATGTAATCTTAGTGAATTTAAATTAGATGATCTTAGTTGTTATGGCATGTTTACTTCAATTAATCCAAGTAATGCTATTAGAGTATTTGAGGGCTCTCATGCTCTTCAAGGTAATTTAGACCCTAAGATCCTTCTTGAGGAAGATTCAGTTATCAAAGAGAGTGTTATGAGAATGTTGTCAGAATTCAAAGACTTTCCGGGCTATATTTTTAACTTGGGACACGGTATAACACCAGATATAAATCCAGATAAGGTAAAAGTCTTGATTGAAACTATAAGGGAATCTGGAAGCTAGTCTTTCGGCTTGTCCCACATCCTCATTAATCCTTCTTGGACGCAACTTGCGATCAGTTTACCTTTAGAATTAAAAATAGATCCTCTTGAGAATCCTCTTGCATTTCTCGCTATGGGGCTATCAATTCTATAAAGCATCCAATCTGAAAAATCTACCTTTGAATGAAACCACATTGCATGATCTAAGCTTGCACTTTGAAAATACTTAGACATAAAATTAATTCCATGTGGCAGTTGAGCAGTGCCAAGCAAACCACGGTCTGATGCATACAATAATAGGGCTTGATTGATCACTAAGTCATTTGGTATTTCACCATTTGGCCTCATCCAAATATCTCTAAATGGCTCACTCTTTTTTGGTTGAACATAATCATTATTTTGGGTAGCTCGTATTTCAATCTCTTGCTCTCTCAAAAAGAACTTATCCTTTTTTTTTCCATGAAGTTGTTCAATTGCTTTATTTCTCAGCTCCCAGTCACTTGGAAGATCTTCAGGTTTTGGAATTTCGTTAAGGTCTATATCAATTTGATGCTCAAATCCTTTTTCTTCTTTTTGGAAAGAAATTGAGCACGCAAATATTGCCTCACCATTTTGGATAGCTCTAACTCTTCTCGTTGTAAAACTTTTTCCATTTCTGATTCTATCAACATCAAATAATATTGATTCCTCCATTATTCCTGGTCTTAAAAAATAAGAATGGAAAGAATGAGCGTGATGAGTGGCTTCTACAGTATGATTGGCGGCAATTAGACATTGCGCCATGACTTGGCCACCATAGATTCTTTGCCAGCCAAAGTTTTGACCTTTCCACTGGAAGACATCTCTGTCAATTCTGTCCAAATTAAATAGCTCTAAAGTGCTTTTTATAGCCTTCTTATTGGGCACTTAAACCTCCATCAATAACAAGTTCAGTTCCTGTTATCATTGAAGATTCATCTGATGCTAAAAATAACGCAGCATAAGCAATATCAATTGGCTCACCTAATCTCCTGATTGGAATCTGTTTTATAAGCTTTCCTTCTATGTCAGCATCTGGGTTCATATCAAAAAGACCTTTCAAAATTTCTGTTCTTGTAAAAACAGGATGAATAGAGTTACATCTTACAAGATCAGTAGTTCTTGCGCAGTGAAGAGCAACAGACTTCGATAAATGCCTTACTCCAGCTTTTGCTGAGTTATAGGCTGAAAAGTTATGTCCTGCAACAATCCCAGAAATTGAAGATATATTTATAATCGAGCCATTACCTGATTTCCTCATCAATGGAAGAGAAAACTTACATCCATAAAATACTGAGTCTAAATCAACTTTATGAACCTGATCCCATGTTTCTAGATCACAAGATTCGACATCACCGCCCCCGCCTATGCCAGCATTGTTTATTAAAATATTGAGTTGAGAGAACTCAGCTTCAATATTACCTAAAACACTCTGCCAATCCTCTGGCTTAGTAACATCTAAGACGTAGTAAGGAGCATTAAGCTCTTCTGCACTCTTCTTCAAAAGCTCTCCGTTTATATCAGTCATTACTATTTGGGCGCCTTCCTCAATTAATAATCTAGCCATTTCTTTACCCAAACCTTGGGCGGCACCTGTTATTAAACCAACTTTATTTTTTACTCTATTACTCATCTTATAAACTCAAAAACATTTTATAATTAGTGGAAGTTTAACTTCTCAGGATGTAGTATACAGGACTCAAAAATTGCTTATAAGATGAATACTGAAGAAAAAATTAATCTCCCAAAAAAGCCAGATCAAAAGATTAATGTTCGATCTACTTTTAAAATAAATTCTGATTTGACTGTCAAAGGCTTTAGTGAAAAAACTGAATGGGTTCCGGAAATAGATAACTCTTATATATTTGATGAAAAAACTACCCTATCAATATTAGCTGGATTTGAGCATGACAGAAGAGTAGTTATCCAAGGCTATCACGGTACTGGTAAATCAACGCATATAGAACAAGTTGCAGCAAGATTGAACTGGCCATGCATCAGAATAAATTTAGATAGTCATGTTAGTAGGTTAGATTTACTCGGTAAAGATGCTATTAAGCTTGAGGATGGAAAACAAATTACCAAATTTGTAGAAGGTATTCTTCCATGGTCAATTCAAAATCCTGTTGCTCTTGTTTTCGATGAGTATGATGCTGGGAGACCAGATGTTATGTTTGTCATCCAAAGGATTTTGGAAGTGGAAGGGAAGCTTACTTTGTTGGATCAAAATAGAGTTTTAAGACCACACTCAAACTTTAGGCTTTTTGCAACTACAAATACAATTGGAATGGGAGATTCAACAGGCCTCTATCATGGAACACAACAAATAAATCAAGGCCAAATGGATAGATGGCACATTTTATCCACTTTAAATTATTTAACCCCTGAACACGAATCTAAGTTAGTTCTTGGAAAACTCAAAGGCTTTAATTCTGCCAAAAGGAAATTAATACTTTCTAATATGATTAAACTTTGTAACTTAACAAGACAGGGTTTTATAAATGGTGATATATCGAACCTTATGTCTCCAAGGACACTCCTTACTTGGGCGGAAAACTTCATTATCTTTAAAGACATTCACGAGTCTTTCAAGCTTTCTTTTCTTAATAAGTGTGATGATCTTGAAAAACCTATAGTTGCTGAATATTTCCAGAGGTGTTTTGCCGAAGAGCTGGAAGTAGAAAATACTTAATGTCTATTAATAGCGACGAACAACAAAATGCAGCTTTATCTTGGACTAGGGCAGTAACTAAAAATAAAGAGATTGTCGCAGAGAATTCTAATAGGCTGATTCCAAAAGGCTCTAAATTAAATCTAAAAAATCCACCAAGAATTAAGAGAAAGTTGTCTGCATGGAAAGGCAGAACAGATAGGCAAGCATTTTGGTTAAAACATAATCTAATTAAAAAAACATTACCTGGCGAAGCTGGAGAAATAATTGATGAACTCAAAATGGCCAGAGCAGAAATCTTAGGCTCTAAAGAATATGATGGAGCTAAATTAAATATTCAAAATTTTTCAATTGATGTAACTAAAAACTTAGCTGATGATGAGATTCAACTATCCACATTAATTAATCTTTGGTTTAAAAATCTAAATGGGTTTAAATTAGATAAAGACCAAAAAAGATTAATTGATCAAATCCCAAATATAAATTCAAGAAATTCCCAAAAAATATCTGAAGATATGATTTCTTCAATTGAAGATGAAGAATCTTTTCTTAAAAGCTCATTATCTTTGCTAAATGCTCTTAAATTACTAGAGCAAGAAAAGTCAGAGGAGAATGAAGAAAAAGAAAAATTTGATGAGCAAAGTGATGAAAATGAAGAGAGCTTATCTGATAATTTGAATGAAATTGAAAGTGATGAGGAGCCTAGTAATGAAATAGATCTCATGCAATCACTTGTTGATGAAATGCCAGATGAGCAAGAGATATTGCAAGAGGCTGAGGTATCTATAGATGAAGAGTTGGAAGCAAATGTTGATTTTGATGATAATCAAATAGGAAAAGAAAACTCTTATTACTCTGTTTTTACTACTCAGTATGATGAGATTATTTCTGCAGCAGAACTTTCAAATCTCAAAGAAATTAACAGACTAAGAATACAGTTAGATAAACTCATTCAACCTCATTTGCAAACAATTGGAAAATTAGCTAATAGACTTCAGCGTTTATTACTGGCAAAGCAGAATAGATCTTGGAAGTTTGATCTAGATGAGGGAGTTTTAGATACATCAAAGCTTACAAGGATAATTACTGATGTAAACAAGCCGTTAAGCTTCAAAGAAGAAAAGCAAAGTGATTTTAAAGACACGGTTATCTCCATATTGATTGACTGCTCAGGATCAATGAGGGGAAGGTCAATAAATCTTGCTGCTGTTTGTGCTGAAATCATAGGAACAACCCTTGAGAGGTGTTCTGTGAAAACAGAAGTTCTTGGTTATACAACAAAACATTGGAAAGGTGGCGATTCAAGAAAAAGCTGGTTTCAAAGAGGTGGTTTTTCACATCCGGGAAGATTAAATGACTTAAGACATATCGTTTTTAAATCAGCAGAGGATAGTTGGAGGAAATCACGTAAATCTCTTGGCGTCATCTTAAAAGATGGTTTATTAAAAGAGAACATAGATGGCGAAGCATTGCAGTGGGCAAATAAAAGATTACAAAAAAGATTTGAAGACAGAAAAATTATGATAGTAATATCTGATGGTGCTCCCGTTGATGATAGTTCTCTATCTGCAAATAACCCTCATTATCTAGATAATCATCTTAGAGAAGTTATTGCGGATATTTATGAAAAAGATCAAATAGAGTTATTAGCAATAGGTATCGGACATGACGTCACTAAATACTATAATCATGCAATTACAATAAGCAATGCAGACAGTCTCGGTGAAACACTGTTAGATGAATTGACTGGCCTTTTTGAATAACTTTATAATTAAACTATGAAAATAAAAAAACAAAATGGACCACCCGAAGATCTAATTTATTTTGACGATGATCTGCCTCTTTCACAATCACAAGTAGAGGATGTAGTTGAAATATTCAAAACTCCTTTAACTGGGTCATATAACTG
Source organism: uncultured SAR86 cluster bacterium (assembly GCA_902541365.1). GTDB lineage: Bacteria > Pseudomonadota > Gammaproteobacteria > Magnimaribacterales > D2472 > CACNXK01. The sequence goes on along the minus strand of CACBQK010000005.1, from coordinate 45,999 downwards.
GGACTACACAGTTGCAGATAACAGAATTAAAAAGCTTTATGAGCTTGGTAAAGAATTAAACTGGAATGGGTCGATTGATCTTAACTGGGATTATACGCATCCCCCAGATGAAAGAATCCTTGAGACTGATGATGAGCTACCTCATGAAACACTGGAAGCATATGAAAATCTATCGGATGAAGAAAAAATCCTTTTTGACAGACATGATGTTGCTGAATTAATGAGTCAATTCTTGCATGGTGAGCAAGGCGCCCTCCTTGTTGCATCTCAATTAGCAAGTTGTGCACCCACCTATAATGCTAAGCTATATGCAGCATCACAAACATTTGATGAAGCAAGACACGTTGAAGTTTTCAATAGATACCTGCAAGAAAAGATAGGTATTCACTACCCTATTAATCCTGCGTTAAAGTCACTGCTTGATAAAATACTTACAGATGAGAGATGGGACCTCAAATTTATAGGGATGCAAATTATTATTGAAGGTCTTGCTCTTGCAGCTTTCTCTATGCTGAAATCTATATCAAAAGATCCTCTTTTAAAGCAGCTACTTCACTACGTTATCAGAGATGAAGCTAGGCATGTAACTTTTGGCATTAATTACTTGGAAGATTTTATTAAAACCTTAAGTCCAGAAGAAATTAATGAAAGAGCCGAGTTTGCGTATGAAGCTTGCGTGATTTCAAGAGAGAGACTTATCAATACCAAATCTCAACAACGCTTTTTAAATATGACAGAGGAAGAAGCTAGGGAGTTCCAATTAAATACTGGAAGTTTTGAAATGTTCAGAAACTTCCTCTTCTCAAGAGTTATACCTAATCTATCAAGAATTGGTCTGCTTACTGACGAAGTTAGACCAAAATTTGAGGCTCTTGGTCTATTAGAGTATGAAAATGCCCCAGATGATTTTGAATGTGATTGGGCAGAAATGAGAAAGCCCCTTGAAACATTTGAAAAAATCCCAGTTTAATCTTATATAGGTAAATATATGTCTAAACATTCAGCTTTAAATAACTTTGGCAGATCTGGTAACCCAGCTTTTCAAAGTCATTTTAATACCAATCAAGATGTTGCTGGCGCAACAATGACTCTTGATGGAACTGTAAATAAAACAGGAATCCTTTTAGCTTTATGTGTTGGTGGTGCATTTTTTGGCTGGAATGCTCCAGCATTGGCACTTCCTGCAATAATAATTGGTTTTATAATAGCTCTATTTACTATTTTTAGACCTAAAAACTCACCCTATACTGCTCCGGCATATGCAGCAATAGAAGGTGTTGCTTTGGGAGCAATTACTATGGTTTTTGAATCACAGTATCCGGGTATTGGTATTCAGGCTATTGGCCTTACCTTTGGAATCTTAGCTTCACTCCTATTTTGTTATAAAAGTGGGATTATCAAACCTACTGAAAATTTTCGTTTGATGATTTTCTCAGCAACCATGGGTATTTTCTTGCTTTACCTCATTAGCTTTATAATGTCTTTTTTTGGAAATAGTATTGGGTTCATTCATTCAAATGGATTATTTGGAATAGGCTTTTCTTTATTTGTTGTAGGTATCGCCGCTCTAAATCTAGTCCTAGATTTTGATTTTATTGAAGAAGGTTCTGAAGCTGGACTTCCAAAGTATATGGAATGGTACGGTGCATTTTCATTAATGGTAACCTTAGTCTGGCTTTATCTTGAAATTCTCAGACTTTTAGCAAAAATTAGATCGAGATAGGTCTTGGAAAACTTATTTTTTGTAATTCTTGCTGCACTATCACTGTTTGTTTTTTTTAAACTTGGAAAAGTAAAAGCATCAAAAAAACAAACAGATAGGGAAGATCGTATTAACAGGTTTAGATAACCTAGGAATTAATTATGTTAAAGAATCTATTACTACAAACTTTATTTTCAATTTGTCTTTTATTTTACTATTCAGAGTTGGCTGCTAATGACGCACCTATTATTTTGCCAGGAGCTCCTGGTGAAGAATCTAAGAATCTAGATGCGGAGGATGCAACGAATATTGCAAATACTTCATATATTGAAGCTGATGTTAAGTTCCTTCAAGGAATGATAGTGCATCACGAGCAGGCAATACTTATGTCCAGTATGGTTGGTAAAAGAACAAATAACCCTACTATTGTTGATTTAGCCGATCGAATTGACGCATCTCAAGAAGATGAAATTAGCTTTATGGAAGGTTGGCTTAAAGATAGAGGTGAGAATGTTCCTGAAGAAAATAAACATTCTATGATGGATCATGGAAACAATCATCACAATATGGGGCATCATGATATGAGCATGCACCTTGATATGGTTGGCATGGCTAGCCCAAAACAATTAGAAGAATTGGAAAACTCAAAAAGTACTGACTTTGACAGGCTTTTCCTTCAGTTAATGATTGCTCACCACGATGGAGCTCTTGAAATGGTAAAAGATCTTAAGAAATTCTCAGGTGCTGCATATGATCCAATCTTGAATGAATTTGTTTCTGACCTTGTAAATGATCAGGGAGTAGAAATTGAAAGAATGAATACCATAGCTGTTGGTTTATCTGATGATCCAAGATCTGGACTTGCTCATGGTCTTTATACTGCAGATGAAGCAATACTCAATTTAGAATTGATAGCTTCATTAAGAAAACCAACAGGTTTTTATGATCCAACTAATCCAACGGGCAAAGGCTCAGAAGATCTTACTGAAGATAACGAAGGAAAAACCACTGCAGAAATATCAAGATCTCTTAGATCACCGATGCTAAGTTTTTCAAATACTGATATGGCATTTAGAGATGACTTACTGGTTGCAGGAAGTTATCACGGCTTCAATATGTATAAGATTGATTCAGATGGAATCCCTAATCTTATATCATCAGTTGTTTGTCCAGGTGGTCAAGGTGATGTATCAATTGTTGGTGACATACTTATTATGTCTGTTGAAGAGAACAGAAGTAGAATAGATTGTGGACTTGAAGGTGTTAGCAGAGACGCAAGCCCTGAGAGGTTTAGAGGAATAAGAATATTTGATATTTCAGATTTAGAAAGACCAAAACAAGTCGGCGCTGTTCAAACCTGCAGAGGTTCTCATACTCACTCTGTTGTCGATGGGCCAACAACGGATGGAAAAATAATTGTCTATAACTCTGGAACTGGCGGAGTGAGGGATGATGAAGAGATGGAAGAATGTATAGGAAATATTGCTGGTGATCAAAGAACAGCATTATTTAGAATAGATGTTATAGAGATACCAATTTCTGATCCATCTAAGTCTAGAATTGTTTCAAGCCCAGCTGTATTTGCTGATCCTGAAACTGGTTCATTAGCTGGTCTATGGAGAGGTGGTGATCACGGAGATGACACTCAGGATACTCGAAGAACAGATCAGTGTCATGACATTACAGTCTTCCCATCAGCACAGATAGCTGCAGGTGCTTGTTCTGGAAATGGAATACTTTTTGATATTTCTGATCCATATAATCCAAAAAGATTAGATGTTGTTACTGATGTTGGTTTTGCATATTGGCATTCGGCTACTTTTAATAATGATGGAACTAAAGTTATCTTCACTGATGAGTGGGGTGGTGGCGGAAGAGCTAGATGTAGAGCATGGGATCCATTAGATTGGGGAGCAGATGCCATTTACGATATTGTTGATAATAAATTAGAGTTTAGAAGCCATTACAAAATGCCAGCTCCGCAAATGGAAACAGAAAACTGTGTTGCGCATAATGGCTCAATAATTCCGATTCCTAACCGCGATATTTTTGTTCAAGCTTGGTATCAAGGCGGTCTTTCAATAATGGATTTTACAGATTCTTCAAACCCAATTGAAATAGCTTACTTCGATAGAGGTCCAATTCTTAAAGATCTTTTAATATCTGGGGGCTATTGGTCAACATATTATTATGAAGGTTATATATATGGTACAGAGATTAAAAGAGGTTTAGACGTCTTTAAGCTCTTACCAAGCGAATATTTAAGTAAAGAGGAAATAAGTGCGGCAGCAAATGCTTATCCAGCTCAAGGCCCCAGAGTATTCAATCCTCAGCAACAAGTTCCCTTAGTTTGGCCAAGTGCTGGATCTGAATAATTATAGTCATTAGACATGTCTATGAATCTTTTCTCTATCGGAAGAATATTGATTGGCATATATTTCCTGCTACCTGGAATTGCAAAAGTATTTCTTTTTTCAGCAAACTTAGAAGTTGTTATTGCAAAAGAAGTGCCCTTCCCGATCTTTTCTTTGTCTATAGTGGCAATAGCTCAAATCATATGTGGATCATTTATTATATTTGGGAAGCATCTGAAAATTAGCTCAATTGCTTTAGTCATAACTACCTTGCTCATAAACTTTTATATTCATGATTTTTGGAATTTAAGTGGAGACCCAAATCAGGCTCATGAAACACAAAATTTTGTGAAGAATTTGGGTATCCTAGCAGGATTATTAATTTTATCTAAAGAAGAATAGCTTTCTTTTTAATTTGCACAGAATAACGTGTATACTTTTGAATCCTAAGTTTGAACTAAGCATTTCAATTTAGATTTTTAATCAGAAAACATTTAAAATAATTTTATGGATAAATCAGTATTAATTTTTTATGCAATACCAGTTTTTTTTCTATTGATAATAATAGAATTCGTCTATGGTCTCATTGTTAAAAATAATACGTATAGAATTAATGATACTTTTGTAAGCATCTCTATTGGTTTAATTAGCAGGTTCCCGGTTATATTGAATTTAGGCTTTAATGCTTTCCTTTTTACGTTAGCGGCTACAACATTCAATCTTAAACTACTTCCATTGGATAGCTGGGTAACTTGGGTTATAGCTTTCTTAATGTATGACCTAACCTACTATATCCAACATAGACTGCACCACGAAATAAAAATCTTGTGGGCTACGCATGTTGTTCATCATCATGGTGAAGAATATAACCTAGCGACTGCTTTGAGGCAGACAAGTACAGGCTTCCTTTGGAAATGGATGTTTTATGTTCCTATGATGGTGGTTGGCATACCTGCGGAAGTATTTGCAACAGTAGGTGGAATTAATCTTCTATACCAATACTGGGTTCATACTGAACATATTCCTAAACTAGGCTGGATGGAAAAGATTTTCATTACTCCATCGAATCATAGAGTTCATCATGCCAAAAATCCTGAATATATCGATGCAAACTATGGAGGCGTCTTTATTATATGGGACAGGATCTTTGGAACTTACATCGAAGAAAAAGATGATATTAAACCCGTATATGGAACTGTTAAAGCATTAAATAGCTGGAATCCAGTCTGGGCAAATTTTCAAGTTTTCTACAATATGTTCTTGGATTCTATGAGAACTAAAAAACTCTCAGATAAATTTAAAGTTTGGTATGCCCCAACTTATTGGCGTCCAAGTGATGTTGAAGAAAAGTATCCAAGCAAGCCAGTTGATTTAAAGAATAAATATAATCCTTTTATGTCAACTTCTACCAAAGTCTTTGCTGCAATACAGATGCTAGCTATGATTTTGATTTCTAATTCATTATTTCTAAATATAAATAGCTTTTCATATGAGCAGGTAGCAATATTTGGTGCCATTTTAGTTATCATTCCAACAATAACTGCATTATTGATGCAAAATAGCCCTTTTGCTCTTCTTAGTGTGGGTACCTTGAATTTAGCTATTTTGATTGTTTGTTTATCTGGCCTTGTCCCTATTCAAGCTCTTGCTTCGCAATTTACATTATTCACTAGTTTGATAAATATACTATTCTTTGTTTATCAAATAATTTTTGCTGGCAAATATGAAGAATTCAAACTTAGTAATATCAGATCGTAGATTCCTCAGGTCTCCTTTTTTTGACTGCTATCATCATAAAGATGTTCTTTATGGAGTTTATAACAATAGACTATATCCTCTTAGCTGCGGGTATGATGATCAAGATCATTACAGGCATCTTCGAAAATACTGTTGCTTATATGATGTACCTGAAACTCCTTTAAGAATAACCGGTAAAGATAAGAAAAAATTCTTAGAAAAAATATTCACTAGAAATATAGACAAGATCAAAACTGGTAGGGCTGTATATGCTTTCGCATGTAATCATGATGGTGGAATATTAATGGATGGAGTTTTGATGCATCCAAGTGAGGATGAATTTATCTATGTTCAGGCAAATGGTGATTTCATTAATTGGGCAACTGCAAATATAGGTCAACTTGATGTAAAAATAGATGACTTTAATTCTTGGGTTCTTCAAATACAAGGGCCAACCTCACTAGATGTTCTTTCAAAGATTACTGATATAAATTTAGAAAAATTTACATATTATTCATGCTCTAAAGTAAAAATACTTAATAAAGATTTTTATGTTTCCCGATCTGGTTGGACTGGAGAAAAAGGTTTTGAACTATATTCAGATGGTGATAATTTTTCAGGAGAGGAGCTATGGAATTATCTTCTTGAAACTGGACAAGAAGAAAAGCTCATTGCTTCAGATATTGCATCGATGCATATAAGAAGGATTGAGGCCGGAATATTAGATTATGGGACAGATTTTGATCAAAGGTTTGATCCTTTTGACCTTGGATTACAAAAATTTATAGATTTTGAAAAAAGCTACTTTATTGGAAAAGATGCATTAGAAAAAAAAGAGAAAAATCCCATAAAAATTAGAGGCATTAAGTGTGCTTCTGAAAAGCCAGTTGTAGATGATGAATTGCTTTCACTTGATGGAAAAGTTATTGGATATGTTACAGCTGGAGCGTGGTCACCTTTTCTTGATACAGGTATTGCTATAGTGCAATTAAACTGTGATTTAGAGAATGTTAGTGAAGGCAAGTTAAAGAATAGTACAGGCATTCATGATGTTAATATATGTGACTTACCATTCCATGATAAAGAAAAAAATATTCCAATAGGTTAGAAATGTTTAGTGATAAAGAATTAATTTTTACAGCGGAAACAACACCAGATCTCTCTATGGATTTAGAGAGCAGTGTCAATAAAATTATTCCTTTAGTTGGTTTAGCGGATGCTGTGAATATTACCGATTCACCAAACTGCAAAACAAAGTTATCCAGTATTCTTGTTGCTGCAGAAATCAAGAAAAAAGGACTTGATGTTATTCTGCAATTAACAGGCAGGGATAGAAATAGGATTGCTATTGAGTCTGAAATAATTGGGGCTGCTTCAATAGATATAAATAAGGTTCTTTGTTTGACAGGTGATCAGCCCAGTGAAAATGGGCCTAAAGCTGTAAATGAATTTAATGGTGCTTCCCTTATTGAACTAATTGATACACTCAATTCAGGAAAAATAACTGATGGAACAGAGATTGCTTCCCCAAAAGAGATCTTTGCAGGAGCAGCTGATGATTTATATACTCACCAATCCAAGCCTGAGGCAGTTGCTTCCTTAATGTCTAAGATAAATTCAGGTGCAAAGTTTGTGCAAACTCAATATTGCTTTGATATCGAAGTAATTAAATTCTATTCAGATTTACTTTTGGGCAATGGGAAAGATAATTCATGGAAAGTATTAGTTGGTATGGGGCCATTAAAGTCTGCAAAGCAAGCAGATTGGATGAGAAAAAATCTTTGGGGCATAAATATCTCTGATGAGATAATAGATCGATTGGATAAGAGCGAGGATCCAATTTCAGAGGGCGAGAAAATATGTATTGAGCTCATTGATCAGATCAAAGATCTCCCAGGTATTGATGGAGTTCATCTAATGGGTCCTAATTGTGAAAGCCAGTCTGCAAATATAATCAAAGCTTTAACTTAAGTCTTTTTTTCTTTTTTTATTTAATTAATATATATACAATATGCGAATTAATGTGGGGCTATAGCTCAGCTGGGAGAGCACCTGCTTTGCAAGCAGGGGGTCCGCGGTTCGATCCCGCGTAGCTCCACCACTTTTATAATCTAAGCTTCCTTGTAAGGATTCCATATAACTAGGTTTTTAGTCTTTAACCTGTTTGCTACTATCCTAAATCTTGACTGCTCTTCACGCCATTCCTTCAACCATTTTTCACCGTCTCTTTCAGCATCAATAAAAACTGCATTTGTGAAAATCAAAGGAATGAGTATAGATAGATGCACGATGATGCTAGTAGAAATACTATAGTTTATAAACCCTAGCCAAAAGATCGCAATTAGTCCAAAAGCAACGCTCCATATTGAAAACAATATGAGCATAAAGTAAGTTTGTAAACTTGGGTCTGGGATGTGTTTCAAGGGGTTGTATTTTACATCCATAACAACCCTCCAGCTATCAACAATAAACAGAATAATGCGTTTAAAAATATTAGGCTTCTTCATTATTCTTATCCTCACGTAATTTAAGTTTTGACAAACTATTCTTATCTTTAAGACTCATAATATAAGCTGCAACTGATAATAATAAAATGCCAGATGCCTCATAGATAATATTAATAGCATCTAGGCCTTTGCTTTGAAGAATTATCATTCTTGTCAATGCAGTAATAGCGATAATAATAGGAAGAGTAACGGGGATTCTATTATCCCTGTAGAAAACTCCTACCATACCGAGCACTTCAGCATATATAAATAAGAGAAATAAATCACTCAAATTAACAGTCATCACATCAAATATACGCACTAGCTCAATTATTGTTGCTCCAATGGTAGCCACTGCGATAACGAGCAGAATTACTTGTTCAACTATCCAAATAGATGATTGAATTGGATTAGTTTTTTTACTCATAAGAAACCTCTCTTTTTTGTGAATATGCTCCATAAAAACTATGCAAGAAATAGAACCAGAATGCATTAATAATAGGCTCAACAAAAGCATCAATAGCAGCAAGGTTGACTGTGGCTGAGAATATTATTACAGCGCACATCGTTGCAATAAAGATATGTCCAATAGTGTATATAACAGTTAGAGTTATTCTTCCTAGAATTTCAGAACAAACTTTATGAAGTGCATAAAACCAAAAACCGTTTATGACTGGCTCAATAAAAGCATCTATTGCAGCAAGGTTGAGTGGAGCATCAAATATATAAGCAGCACAGAGAATAGCAATCCATATATGACCAATAGTATAAATCACTGCCAAACCAAAGCTGCCAAGATTCTTTGCAAAGGCTTCAAATCTATTTACTAAGGCTAAATAACTCTTAACTATATATTTAGTCATATTTAGATTCTATATGGATTTTTTTAGATAATAAAACTTTTTTACAGTAAAAAAGGGTGGCTTTAGGCCACCCTTTTTGAATGATTAAGATGAAATAACAAACAAAAAGGGGAAAGTATATGAAAGTATTGCATTCTAACCATTTAATTAAAGTTTTAAGTTAAGGGCGACATAGTCGCCTTTTTAAAAATTAAGAGCTATGGGGTTGTGATTAAAGGAAGTATTACCCGGTTAACTCTTTATCCTCAACTTAAAACTTATCAAACTCCTTATCTAAAAGCTTCGGCTAATCGAAAGTCTTATATTTCTCTCTCTTCCCACTGAAACTTGGTGAGTACTATGAGAATGCGGGAAATATAACTTATCTGTTAAGTTTTCCATATTTACTTGAAGCCTTAAGTCGTCAGAAAGCTTATAGTAAACAGCTGCATCTAATCTCGTATATGCTGGCAACATTTGAGTCCCACCATCTTTAATAAGTGAATCATCTTGATGCATAACGCCTACTGCCCAACCAATGTTAGGATTAGTAGCAGTAACATTGGCCCATAATGAAGCAGTTTTCTCTGGTATTTCTCTTGCATCTTTTGTGCCATTTTTTCCATCCATATTTGAGAAATTAAATGTAAGATCTAAGCTATCATTAACCTGACCTTTGAGTTCTAGTTCCATGCCGCTTACTTCAAGGCCTCTTTGAACTATATACTCAGCACTTGATCCATCATAACCAGCCTTATCTGCTTTACTATCAAAGAAGGCAGCAGTTAAGCTAAGATCTGAAGTTAAATCAACTTTTACGCCTAATTCTGTGTTTTCAAAATAATCTGGTCTAAGCGTCTCACCTGAACCAGGAGATCCACCAGTAAGTTTTTTATATTGCTCACCAGATCTTGGAGCAAAACTCTCGCTGTAACTGTAATAAACAGAAACACTATCTCTTGGCTTAAAAATTAATCCCATTCTTGGAGAAAATTCACTATCTTCTCTAGATGCTGTTGTTCCATTTTTAATATCATCCACTGTCACATTAAAAGTATCATGACGACCACCTAGAACAAGAATTAAGTTATCTGTAAGATCAACTTGATCTTGAATGAAGAAAGAAGTAACACTTATATCAGTCTCAGTATCAGACTTTAATGAACATGGATTTGTATATTCAACAGATGTTGGAGCTCCTCCTGCAGTAACAGTGAAGTCCATCGGATTTGTAATATTAAAAGATTCCTGATCATAGCCACTTACTGAACAATCTTTTGATGTCCAATAAGTATTGAATCTAAAATTACTATTTTCTGTTTCAATACTCTCGAATCCAGCTAAGATTGTATGTGTTGTGCTACCAAGAGTCAGCTCATTTACAAGGCTTCCTGTCATTATAAAGTTATCTCTCTCAGTTGGATCGTGGTAACCATCCATTGTAACAACTCCACTTCCAGCTGTATGAGATGCAGCATAGGTATTTTGATACATTTTTTCGAAGCTATTTGAGGTTACTGAGAGATTTCCTTTCATTGTATCCGAAAATAAATGACTAACCGTTGCTCTTAATACTAATGCTTCAACGGTATGGACATTATTATCTTTATCTCCAAAAACGATTTCAGCATATTCTTTAATTGGTACATTATTTGCTGTTGGAATCCCTCTATCAATAAATCTTTCGTGATCAATATGTTCATATGATAGGTCCAATGTTGTTTCAGGACTTAATTTCATTCTTAAAGTTGGATTAAAGCCTAACCTATCACCATCATAGTAGTCTCTGTGATTCTCAAGTGTGTCACTGTGAACATTAACTCTAAGTGCCATTGTGTCGCCCATATCCATATTTATGTCAGCTGCAACATCAAAAGCTCCAAAAGAATCCATACCCAGGTTTATAGATAAAGAGCTATCACCTATGACGGCTTTCTTAGTGACTCTGTTGAGAGCTCCCCCTGTTCCACCTCGACCAAATAGAAGCGCATTGGGACCTCTTAAGATTTCAACCTGCTCCACGTTATATAATGATCGGTAGTATTGAACATCGTCTCTTGCTCCATCCTGGAAAAAATCGGCTGTAGATCTTACTCCTCTGAAAACAACTGCATCACGATGACCCTCACCTTGTGATGTATTAACTCCAGGTGTATACCTAACAATGTCTCCGATAGATCTCATCCCCTTCTCAAGCATCTCTTCGTCAGTAACAATTGTTAAAGATTGAGGTACATTAATAATTGGTGTTGGTGTTTTTAGCGCATTCACTTGATCTGATTGAAGAACTTTACCTTTTACAACAACTTCTTCAATTTCAGCATCTTGTGCTGAGAGAGAACCAGAAATAAAAAAACCACATACAGCAATTAAGCTTAAAAATAATACTTGTCTCATAAAACTACTTCTTAAGTAATAAACGTAGTGAGAATGATAATGATTCTCATTAAGATTTACAAGTATTTTTTATTTTTAGTTATTCCCTCTTATAGTGAAATATAAACCAATAATAAATAAGAATATTTGTTCACTTGTGAACAGCTTTCTTAAATCTTCAAACCAGTCCATGTGAGCGAGATAAATAGCACCAATCATTATTACTACAACTGCGCCTCCAGAAAGTCTTGTTGTTAAATTACCAATATTTCCTGGTAAAAGTCCTCCCAATATTATTCCAACACCAGCCCCTACTTCACCCAATGCAACAAGACTTGTCACAATTTCAGGATACATGAAGCCCATGCTTTCAAACCACGTAACCATTCTTTCAGGCGGAAGTGGGAATTTACCAATACCATGGTAAATAAATGCCACGCCTAGTCCTAATCTAAGAAGCCAGGGGGTAATGGGCATAAAAGGCTTTGCCATTGCGTCTAAATATTTATTCATAAGCTCTCCATAATTTGCTTGCATATAAAATTTAAATAAGTATAAATGTAATTTAGTATTATTTAATATCAAGATGGAGATTTTTTATGAAAAATTTACAGATTAGCCTTGGTCTTTCTTTGTTACTGGTAATTTCTGCCTGTACTAATAATGAAAACAAGCATGAAGCAGCAATGGATTTAGCAGTTGCATGGGTTGAAGCCTCATATACAAGTCAAGATGCTGCTTTATCGATGGTAAATGAAAATATGGCAGATGAAGGCGTTTCTTTAAGTGATCGTTATGTAGGTTTTGGTTTTGTATGGAATCCTGAGGGTGATGGCATGGTTATTGATTATGTTGTTCCAGAAAGTCCTGCTGCAGGTGTTCTCATGGAAGGTGACTCATTTATAGAAGTTAATGGAATAAAGCTCACTAATGAAAATCGCAATAACCTAGGTTTTCGTGGTAAGCCAGGTGAAAATGTTGATGCTGTAATTATCAGGGATGGGGTTGAGAAACCAATTTCAATTGCTAGAGGTCCTGTACAAATTCGTTATAGCAAAGAGCAAGTAGTAAATAATATTAGTAATGGTGATGCAGAGAGCTGGGGACCTGAAGATTTTAATATTATTGAAGCTGGCGTAACAAATGATGGTGTTGTTTATGTGTTACATTGGTCTGAATTTGTAGAAGATGCCACAGGGTATAAAGCAAATGCTTATACAGTTACAAGATTTATGTTCGATGAGGAAGGTAAGGTTGCATGGGTAGGAAATTTATCTGAGGATAGGTTTGTCTTAGAGCAACAAGGCTGGAAAATAACTAGGTAATTTAAAGGGGAGCTTTGCTCCCCAACATTTTTTTAATTACTCTTTTTTAATACTACCGAAGACATCGATAGCCTTTTGTCTTGATATTTTTAAATCAACAATTGGCTCAATATATCCTAGATCTCTAGGATTGTTTGGCATGTGAACTTCTTTATTTGAGCAATCTCGGAGCTCTTTAACATATTTCCTAATATAATCCCCTGTTTCATCAAATCTGAGTGATTGAGTTTCTGGATTCATTATTCTGAAATAAGGGGCAGCGTCAGTACCTGTAGAAGCACTCCACTGCCAACCACCATTATTTGAAGCAATATCACCATCTATGAGATGCTTCATGAAAAATTCTTCGCCTATTTTCCAATCCACCAGCAAATTCTTGGATAAGAACATTGCCACAATCATTCTTAATCTATTATGCATCCACCCTGTTTCAATCATTTGCCTGATTCCTGCATCAACTATAGGTATCCCCGTTCTCCCATTTTTCCATGCTTCGATAAACTCTGGATTATTCTCCCAAGGTATATTCTCATAACGCATTTGGAAAGGTTTGCCTTTTGATACTCTTGGATAATTAAATATTATGTGCCGATAGAATTCTCTCCAAAGTATTTCAGACACCCAGTGAACAATTCCTTTATCTCCCTCATCTAAAGCATCGTAATTAAAATTTCTTGATTGATTCAAGCACCACTTTGACGAAACAACACCTGTATTCAAATAAGGGGAAGCCATAGATGTTGCTTTCATCGAAGGAAAGTTCCTATCAGTTTTGTATAAGGTTCCTTTTTTCTCTAAAAAATTTGAAATCATTGTCTGTACATTTGTTTCGCCGACAGGCCAAAGATCTTGATTAATTTTAGATTTTTCATAGTTATGGATATCAAATTCATTCTGATGAGAAATATTTATCTGACTTACTGGTGAAGGAATAGGAATTTCTTTAAGCATTGCATAATCTAATTCAGCAAACCAACATCTTTTAAAGGGACTATAAACTGAGAAATCTCCTCCTGCTTTTGTTTTTAATGTTCCAGGTTTATGAATAACCTGATCATGGAATGAAAATACTCCCTTATTTTGATTTTCAAAAGTCTGAGTAACTTCTTCATCTCTTTTTCTTTCATTTACAGGATATTCAATATTAAAGAAGATATTGTCTAAATTATTTTCAGTTGAAAACTCAAGAAGTTTTTTTGGATGATCTTTATAAAAATCTGATTTTAAAATTATTAAAGGAATATTTATTTTTTTAAGCTCTTTCTCGAGCTCAACCAAGCATCTAAACCAAAATGAAATCTTATTAACAGAATCATTATGCTCATTCCACTGTGATTCACTGACAATATATACCGCTACAACCTCATTATCAGCATTACATGCTGCATCCAAAGCAGGGTTGTCATAAACCCTTAGATCATTTCTAAACCAAACTAAATTTCTCATCTAACTTTCTATTTTACTCCCATCAAATGCAAAAACTGATCCTGAATCACCTTCTTTCAATCCACTGATAACATTAGCCATGGCATCTGCAGAAAATAATGGAGTGAAAAGTTTATTGTCTGGAACATTTTTTTGAAATGGTTTACTCAACTCAGTATCAACTGTGCCTGGATGAAGTCCAATAACTTTTGCTAATTTATTCGTTCTAGCTAATTCAATTGCAAAATTCTTAATCAGCATGTTTAGTGAAGCTTTGCTGGCTCTATATGCATGCCATCCACCCAAACTATTATCTGAAATGCTACCAACTCTTGCACTCAAAAAACCAAAAACACTTGGATTCTTATTATCAAGCAAGGGTAAAAAAGATTTGCCGACTAAAGCAGGTCCAATGGTGTTTATATTAAGAACTTTCCTAAAGTTTTCCGCTGATATTTGCTTCAAACTTTTTTCTGGTGAGAAATCATCACCATGAAGAACTCCAGTTGCAACAATTATTAATTGGTAAGGCCCATATGCCTCTGCCTGTCTTGCGGCACTCTCAATGGAATTCTCATCTTCTAAATCTAAAAAATGGTGAGCATGAAGGTTTTCAATGTCTTTATTTTCTGATCTTGATAGGCCTATTATCTTATTGTTAGCATTTTGTTTTGCAAAAACATCAATGAATGCTTTGCCAATTCCACCTGAGGAACCAATTATTAATATATTTTTATTTGTCATAAAAAATTCAGTGGTGTAAATTCTAAATTGACTAAGAATTTAAGAATTAAGTAATGAAATTTATATTGACGTCATTTTTATTTTTTTCAAGTCTTTTAGGGGCTGAAACTCGTTTGGCTATCTTGGGATCAGGCACTCCAAACCCAGATCCTCAAAGAATGGGATCTGCTTACGCAGTAATAGTAAATGATAATGCATACTTGGTGGACTTTGGTCCTGGAGTAATCAGAAGAGCGGCAGAACTGTCCTCAAATTGGGGCGGAGACATAGATGCATTAATTCCTGCTAAATTAAAGTATGCATTTTTAACTCATATTCACTCTGATCATACTATGGGGTTATCAGATTTCTTAATAACTCCTTGGATCATGGGTAGAAATGAAAAAGTTGAACTTTTTGGACCTAAAGACCTCGAGAATATGGCAAAAAATATCCTCAAAGCCTACAAAACAGATATCGATTATCGTATTTATGGAACTCAGCCAGCAAATAAATTAGGTTATAAATTTAACTTTCATGAATTAAAAAATGGTGTAATTTTTCAAAATGATGATGTCAAAGTTGAATCCTTTAGGGTTGATCATGGCGGACTTCATGAATCGTACGGATTTAAATTTACATCTAAGGATAAAGTGATTGTTTTTTCAGGTGATACAGGTCCATCAGATATATTAGTAAGTTATGCCAAAGATGCTGATATTTTGGTTCATGAAGTTTACTCATATGCTGGCTTCTTAAATAAAACTCCAGATTGGCAGAAATATCACAAAGGGCATCACACTTCTACTCTAGAATTAGGTGAAATAGCTAAAAGAATAAATCCAAATAAGTTAGTTCTCTCGCATATTTTGTTTTGGGGGTCGACTCCAGATGAAATATACGAAGAGATTACATCTGTCTATGACGGGGAAGTTATTGTTGCTGAAGATTTAATGATTATAAATTAACAAAAAATCATTGATTTCTATTAAATTAAATTGAAAAAAAGTTTAGAATCTTTAAATAATATATATAAATTAATTAAAGGAGTTTTCGATGGAAAATGAAGGTAAGTGCCCTGTTATGCATGGCGCTATGACAAGTAATAGTTCAAGTGGTACTTCCAATAAAGATTGGTGGCCTGAGCAACTAAATTTAAATATTCTGCATCAACATGATAGAAAATCTGATCCAATGGATGAAGGTTTTGATTATAGAAAAGAATTTGGAGATATCGACTATGATGCGCTTAAGCAAGACTTAAATGATCTTATGACTGATTCACAGGAATGGTGGCCTGCAGACTATGGTCATTATGGTCCATTTTTTATAAGAATGACTTGGCACGCTGCTGGGACATATAGAAGCACAGATGGTCGAGGTGGAGGTGGAACTGGCGCACAAAGATTCGCTCCCTTGAATAGTTGGCCTGATAATGGAAATCTTGATAAAGCTAGACGACTGCTATGGCCAATCAAACAAAAATATGGCAAAAAAATAAGCTGGGCTGACCTATTAATATTAGCCGGTAATGTAGCAATTGAGTCCATGGGTGGGAAGACCTTTGGTTTTAGTGGCGGAAGACCTGATATCTGGGGTCCAGAAGAAGATATTCATTGGGGTGTTGAAACTGGATGGCTTGAAAATAATAGATATAAGGGTGACAGAGAACTTGATAATCCTCTAGCTGCCGTTCAGATGGGATTGATTTATGTAAATCCTCAGGGCCCAGATGGAAATCCTGATCCACTTGCAAGTGCAAGAGATATAAGGGAGACATTTGGCAGAATGGCTATGAATGATGAAGAAACAGTTGCACTTGTTGCTGGTGGACATACTTTTGGTAAGGCTCATGGAGCAAGTACTGAGGATCATGTTCAAGCAGAACCAGAAGGGGCTCCTCTTGAAGAGATGGGTTTTGGATGGACAAGTAGCTATGGTTCAGGAGTTGGAAGTGACACTATTACTAGTGGTATTGAAGGTGCATGGACTGCAAATCCAACACAGTGGGATAATGGATACTTTGATTTGCTCTTTGGATATGAGTGGGAGCTAACCAAGAGTCCTGCAGGTGCACACATTTGGCATGCTGTTGGGCAAAAAGAGGAGGATATGGCTCCAGATGCGGAGGATGCTTCAGTGAAAGTTCCAACAATGATGACAACTGCTGATATGGCGATGAGAGAAGATCCAAGTTATAAAGAAATATCAAAACGTTTTCATGAGAACCCAGACGAGTTTGCAGATGCTTTTGCAAGAGCTTGGTTCAAGTTATTGCATAGGGATATGGGGCCTAAAACAAGATATATGGGGCCAGAAGTTCCTGAAGAGGAATTAATTTGGCAAGATCCTGTCCCTGCTGGAGATTCAACTTATGATGTAAGTGCTGTAAAAGAGAAAATTCTCAATTGTGGTTTATCAATCCAAGAAATGGTAGAAACTGCATGGTCAAGTGCATCTACTTATAGAGGTTCTGACATGAGAGGTGGAGCAAATGGCGCAAGAATAAGATTAGAGCCTCAAAAGAATTGGGAAGCTAATAATCCTGATCAATTAAGTAAAGTGATAGAGATTTATGAAGCAATAGCAGAAGAAACTGGCGCCTCAGTTGCAGATGTTATTGTTTTAGCAGGTAATGTTGCTATTGAGAAAGCTTCAGGTATTGAAGTTCCTTTTAGTCCAGGGCGAGGCGATGCAACACAAGAAAATACTGATGTAGAATCTTTTGAAGTTCTTGAACCACAATCCGACGGCTTTAAAAACTTTCATAAAGCTGGACTTAATGTTAATCCTGAGGAAATCATGCTTGATAAAGCGCAATTACTTGGACTTACAGCTCCAGAGATGACGGTTTTAGTTGGCGGGCTCAGGTCTTTAGGAATAAGCTCGAGTGGATATGGTCTTTTTAGTGAAAATAAAGATGAATTATCTAATGACTATTTCAGAACTCTCTTAGATATGTCAGTTAAATGGAGACCTAATGGAACTGGGAATTCTTATGAAGCAATCGACCGAGTTTCTGGTGAGAAAGTGAGAACAGCTTCAAGGACTGATTTAGTTTTTGGCTCAAACTCGCAGCTTAGAGCTCTTGTAGAAGTTTATGCTAGTGATGATTCGCTTGATAAATTCAAAGGTGACTTTGTTCATGCATGGAATAAAGTCATGAATGCTGATAGATTTGATCTAAATTAATCCATCTTTTTTATAACTTATGGCTTGAAATTTATTTTTTGAGCCATAAGTTTATTAATTACTGCCTTGTCAGGATCTTGATTTAAGTGGGCACACTTACTTCTTACATATCTCGAACGCCCAGTATTACGAATATATAAAACTTAAAGGGAAATTTCTTTATAAATATTTGTTTAGGAGGCTTATATGTATAGATCTTTTTTCAAAAACATATTAATTATAGTTGGAGCTATTACTATTGCTGCATGTGGCGGCGGTGGCGGTGGCGGTGGCAGTGACTACGGTGGTGGCGGTGGCGACTATGGTAGCTCAAATACTGCTCCAGTCTTTACTAACGGAACAACATCTTATTCAGCAGTTGAAAATCAAACAGCAGCATTTACTGCAACTGCCTCTGATGCAGATGGTGATTCGCTAACATTTACGATTTCCTCTGGATCCGATGCTAATATTTTTTCAATTGGTACATCTAGTGGTGTTGTAACCTTTGTAGCTGCCCCTGATTTTGAAATACCTGGTGATGCGAATGCTGATAATGTTTATGAGCTGACTGTTAGGGTTTCTGACGGAACTGCTGCAGCAACTCAAGCTTTCACTGTAACAGTTACTAACGATACTTCTGATGATCCTGTAACTTCAAACTATGACGGAATCTTAATAATAGATGGTTACATTCAATCTGCAGATGTCTGTATACCAATAACTAATTCAAATGATGAAGAAACTTGTAATGGTGCAACTTATATTACAACAACAGCTTCTGATGGATCATTTTCATTAGAAATCGATGAGGGCGTAACTGGAAAAATTATAGCTCAAGACGGATTTAATCCTGTTATTAGCAATAACCCCGTAGGTCGAACGATGATCATAAATGATCCTACAGTTGATCAAAATTTTGTTATCTCTCCATTGAGTACAATGCTTGCTATTGATGATAGGTTTTCTTTCACTTCGTTAAAGGAAAAGCTTGGCATTGATCCAAACTTTATGATACGTTTTGATGATCCGTATCTAAGTATTAATGATGCAGCATCGAATAAGGCTGCTGTTGTTAATACTCAGTTATTTATTTTGGATACAACATTAAATTCCCTCCAATCATATGCGGGTGTCACTGGAACATTAACT
Source organism: uncultured SAR86 cluster bacterium (assembly GCA_902541365.1). Lineage (GTDB taxonomy): Bacteria > Pseudomonadota > Gammaproteobacteria > Magnimaribacterales > D2472 > CACNXK01. The sequence goes on along the minus strand of CACBQK010000005.1, from coordinate 26,706 downwards.
GCTACATCAACCATTAATAATGCAATATTTAATCGAGATGCATCAACAGAAACTTCTTTGGGAGATACTACTCTTATTAGAGATATTCTCCTAAATCTTGATTTAGCTGATACCACTCTATCTAATACACAGCTGGAAAATTTATCTGGTGGTCTGTCATCTTATCTTCAAAAAGTTTATGTGGATTCTGAAAGTGAGCAAGCTTACTTTACACAAACTGCAGGAGATTGGTTAAGTCCCCTGCTGGAAGGTATTTTAGAAGGAACAGCTTTACAAGAGGAGATTGATCAACTCATCTTTGATACCCTTCAATGGTATTCAGATAACAGCAGTAGAACAAATCTAACTGATGTAGAAGACTTCAGAACAACAACCTATACAGTTGGGAATAGTGGTTCTGCATACTACACCGTTGATGGTATAAATGCTGATTCTACTGCTCTTGTGATATATGCAAGAGTTGGAGATAAGATAGTTTTCGAGCCAACAGCTAATAGCGTTTTTTCTGCTCATCCTTTTGAGATATCTACAACAGCTAATGATACAAATGGTTCAAATAACATCGGTTCCCCTGAAGGCTGGGATCAATCCAGTCATACACTCACAGTTACGGACTCTACGCCGACAACTCTTTATCCTCATTGTGGGGTCCATACTGGGATGTATACAAATGGAAGAATTGAGATCGTCACAACCTACGATCAATCATTAATTGATGTTGAATCGGCTAGTGGTGGACTTGAAGTTAGTGGAACAGTATCAGTTGGTCCTTTTAAGGGAGCATCTGGTAATACTCATACGGTTTATCTCAGGGCAGCTGATGCAGGTTCAGACTATCACGAACATCAGTTTCATGAACTGCCTGGATTAACTTTTTATATGCCTGCTGACCAAGGTTATCACGGCGCTACAAATTCATCGGGGCAGACAAAATTTAAAACAAAGTCGCACTACTAAGTTTTGGCTATGAGCCTCCTCGGGCTGGCTTCGGTCAGCCCATTCCATCCATAAATCCTTTAAAATATTCCAATGGCATTAACATACTCAAGCATGTTGGAACTTGGCTCTTACTTGGAGGAGTTTAACCTTCTAAATACTGTCAGTGGCAATGACTTTTCTTCAAGTGAGCTTGATGAAGCAAAACCTTCATTAGTTATGTTTATTTGTAATCATTGTCCTTATGTCATTCATTATCATCAAGAAATTCAGCGTCTTGCCAGTGATTATGCTGATATCATTAATATGGTAGCTATTAGCTCAAATGATATAGAAAACTATCCTCAAGATGGACCGGATATGATGAGTAAATTATGGGAAGATCTTGGATTATCATTCCCCTACTTATTTGATTCAACTCAAGAAATAGCAAAAAAATATAAGGCAGAATGTACACCAGAGTTTTATCTCTTTGATTCATCTCAGAAGCTTGTATATCGAGGCAGGCTCGATGAAAGCTCACCTAATTCAGGTATCGAGCCAACTGGTAAAGATCTCAGAGATGCAATAGACAATCTGATTAGTGGGAATGAAATTAATTCGAATCAGCTTCCTTCAATGGGTTGCAATATAAAATGGATTTAATAAATTTTTTTTAAAAATTAGTTTCAATTAATAAGTTTGGTTGGTCTTTACGTTTTTTTAGAAGAAATTCATCATAAAGCTTTCCTGTTGCTGTATATGCACGGAACCTAAGGTTATCTTTGTTTATATCTATAATTTGATAGAGTTGGGTATTTTCTCCAAGCTTTTTTGCATATTTGCCTTTAGTAATTTCATACATTTTTGGCCCACTCACTGAAACAACATGCACAGTACCGATTTCTGGATCATAGGCTTGCTGATAACCTGTTGGAATATTTTCAATTTTTTTTGCATCAATTACTCCAGTCCTAGAGTAAGAATGATCATGCCCGCTTAAAACTAGATCAACTTTAAATTCATCAAGTAATGGTTTCCACAGTTGGCGCATTTCAAAATTATCTCGATCTGATGCAGGAGAATAAAACGGATGATGAAATGTAATTATCGTCCAACGATTATCATTCTCTTCTAGAACTTTTCTAAGCCAATCTACTTGAATCTCCATTTCAATATTTGAATCAAGAGATATAAAGCGCGCACCTTGGTAATCCAGATAGTATAAAGTCTCTTTTAATCGCTCATCGGGAACGTTCTGGATTGGAAAAGAGAATTGCGGTCTCCAGTGATTGCTCACCTTCTGGATGCCATCCGGATTTTGAAGACGATCATATAGCGGAGCTTTGCCACCCAAAATTGGTTTATTAATGAGTTCTTCTTTTTTGTAGCCTGTAATTAATTCAATGCCCTCATCGGCGTCTATTATTTCTCCAGAATCTTTTACCTTTATTGTTCCTGCTCTGTTTAAAAAGTCTTCAATATCAACTATAAATACCTCTGGATTATCATTGTTTAAAGATTCAATTTCGATATTGATAGGTTGGCCATCTTTGTTTGTCCAAATTCTTTTGGTTTCTGAATCTTTTTGATATTCATGATTACCAGGTGTTGCAATTACCGGAATAGTTCCATTCACCCAGTCAGGTCCTTGATGCCATTCTCCCCATTGTGAATCCATATTATGCTCATCTATTAAATCACCAGCATGGAGTGTAAATGCTGCTCTTGGAGCATCTCGAAATGCCTCTCTGAAAACTCTTGACCAATGTGTCCTAATTTCATTTTGTGCATCACCAAAATAGATAAAGCTAAAAGGCTCTTCTTGAGAGCTAGCAGTTTTAAAATGGTAATACTCTGTCCAATTCACTCCGTCACCTACTCGATAGGCATACAGAGTACTGGGTTCAAGATTTTTAAATGTGACGCTATGATAATGAGCCTCATTAATATCGCTTTTAAAATAACTTGTCTCTGCTTTGAATTCATCTGGTTTAAGTGCCCTTCCATTTGAATTTGCTATTGCTATTTGTGCTAACCCAGTCTTAACGGACAAATCTGTTCTCCAACTAACCGCTTGAGTGGTTGCTGGATCATCATTCCAAGTTAAGACAACCCTGTCAGGAAGAGGTGTAGGTGCATGAGCATCAATATCAGAATATTTTTTAGTATCTGTATTTGGATGAGATATAGAGGCTAAGCTAAAGAAAAAGACACAAAACAAAAATAATAAGCTTCTCATATTTCTAGAAATAAAAGTTCAAATCTAACTGAAAGACCTCATAGTCTGAGCTCTTTTTTAATGATATTCCATAATCTCTATTAAAACTATTATCAAACTTAATTGAGATTTTAAGTGATTCATCATCGAAAATATTATTTGACTCAAACTCTTTTTTTTCATATTCAATTAAATATTTTGATTTTCCAACATAGGAAATCATTCCAAGATTGAGACTCATAGAAATATTGCCCGATTCTTTTCTCGATTGATGAAGTTGAAAATTAGCCAAAGAAAATAAAGAAGTCTTTTCATTTACAAAAAAAGATTTGCCAATTGTGCCTTTAGCTAAATTCACACTACATGGATAACATTTATCCGAGAGATTCTTTCTAGATGCTTCTATGCCCCAAGAAAATAGGCTTTCTCCCTCAATTCTTACCTTTCTATCATTTAAACTTAAAACCTTAAATAAAGTAAGTTCCTCAAATAAAACCTTGCCGTCATATATGGATACTTTAGGAGACAAAAACATAAACTCCGAATTTCCATTCCTTGTTTTATCCTTGTCAAGAACTTCAAAATTTGCACCTCTCAATCTAAAACTGTGGATAAGATCTTTATCTGAAATCTTTTTTGAACTGTATCTAATGAGAGTAGGATAATTAATTTCATGAGGATAGCCTTGATTCATAATAGTTTTTCTCTCAAATTCTTCTGCATCATCTAAGCTAAGCAAAATCGCCTTTCTTTTTTCATCTATTCTTTCTAGTTCCTCTTGATTACCTTCTTTAAAATTCTTTAATTTTAAATAATTTAAATTTTCAAGAACTGCATATTTTGTTTTATCAGACAGCACATTATAGTTTTTATCGAAGTCTTTAAATGTATTTCTAAATTGTTTCTTTTCATTGTTATCTAAATCGCTAATTGCACTAATAACCTTGGTTGTCTGAGATGGATGATAAGAGATTTCACTTACTGCTCCGCTATTATTTAACCCAATAAGAAGATCTATTGGTGCTGCCCAAGGTAAATTAGGCATAGGGTCCTCACCAAGAGCTAGCCCAAGAATTAGATTCATTCTATATGCGCAATTATCTGAGAGAAAATAATAGATATATTTTTTTTCTATCATTTCAAAAGAGAATCCAAGAATTAGATTCTTTTGATACTCTGAAAGGTTTAACCTATATTCATAGATATCTCGCATTTGAAATTCTTGGTACTCTGCAGATAGCCTAAAAAATCTTTCCTGCGTCAGCGATGCAAAGTACAGCCCCGTGAGGCCTTTAAATACATAGGGTACTGCAGGATCATTTCCAGTTTCTGCACCATAATTTAATGCTGAATCAAGAAGGTCTGTCTCCCTACTTTGGTCTGATGAATTAAACTTTAATAGAGTGTGGCCGAAAAAAGAAGCAGGATTTTGTAGATACCCTGTGACATACATCAGACTTATAGACTCAATAGAATTATCTTGGCTCCACTCTAAGTAATCATCACATCTTTCAGCAGTAAATTTTGGAAAATCAGAGAATGTATGGGACACAAAAAATGCTCTTGCTGGGAACCTACATATTTCATCCGATTTATTTTCTAAATAGTCCTCATAAATTTTAATTGTGAGCTCTAATTCAGTCTTAGCATCTAAATCATTTTGAGAGGAAAGATAAAGCTTATCTCTTTCGATTGCTAAATTCTCATCATCAAAATTGATAATTCTTTTCCAAGATTTAGAGTTTGAAATTGTAAAGATATTTTCTTCGCTTAATAAAATATCTTTATATTGCGAATCATTTGTTTGGGCTGGTATTAAAAAAAAGAAGAAAAAAAAACCCAAAATTAATTGGGTCTTTTTTTTTGGTAGTGCTATTAGATAGCTACTGAACAAGATGATGCAACAACATCATTAGATTGAAAAGCTTCGTAAAGCTTAATTGATTTATCAATTCTTGAATCTTCAGCATAACCTTCAGTATTTAGAACACTTACTAAGTTACTTTTAATTGAGGATCTAAGAGCAGATGAATCTTCGCAATCAAGACTTTTAGTGAGAGCAACAAGATTTGTTCCTTCACCAAGCATAATGTCAGTTTCTAATAGCTCATACTTATCATGTATTAGTTGAGCTGTTTCAACAGCACCCCCACTACATGTATCTTCAGATGCTGTAGCAGATATTACAGCTGTAGTACCCGCATCCCAAATAACATTTGAAGTAACCGCTGCCCAATTAGTATTTGGAAACAGAGCAGCACCAATTCCACAATCAGTATAAGGATTAGCAGCAAAGCTATTCATTGTTACGATTGCAAATGGCAATAGTAGTAATTTTTTTAACATATATTCTCCGAAAAAAATTAACAACTCAATGGTACAATAAAATATGTAAGTTGTGTAAATAATACACATATTTTTTTGGAGGCAAAATGAATAGTAAATCTGTAATTACTTTCAACAAGCTTGTTCTAGGAGTCTTTGTTCTTTTTTCTTTAAATGTTAACTCTGAGTTAAAAATTGAGAATAGTCTTGAAATTCCTTCAGTTCCAATCAGTAAATCGATATCTGCGATAGTAAGAGTCGTTTGCTTTGAAACAAATACATATGTAATTGCTTCAAATTCTCATGGATCTGATATGGAATTAGTCAGTGCTTCTTCATGTGAATCAAATGAAGTCCTTGAATATAGCTTTATTTTCGGAGAGTCTTTAGGTAGTAACTCATCAGGTATCATGAGAGAAATAGTTCTCAATGAAGAAAAGTTTGTTGTTTATTCACCAAAAGGTAAAAGTCCAATAATTTTAGGAGTTAAATAATGTTAAAAACAAATCTTTTCTTTGCTTTTTTGTTAAGTTCTATTTTTATCTCAAACAATGCTCTGTCAAATAATGATGGTTACACTGAGGAAGAAATTGAAAGAGGTCAACAAATTGTTCTTGCTCTAGGAGTAGGCTTAGTTATTTATGCGATGACGCTTGAGGGAGATGAAAAAACATTTAAAGAAGCGATTAATACTTCAGATCTTAAGTTAATTAATAAAAAACATTTTGGTTTGACTTTATTACCAAGTAAAACAGTTAATCCATATCAAAATAATTTTAATAGCCTAAGACCATTGAATGTAGCTGATTTTCCAAACAGCTCTTTTGATTTGGTTAGTTTTGATATAAAACTGTCACTAAATTGATCTAATGGTGGGTCTGGGTGGACTCGAACCACCGACCTCACCCTTATCAGGGGTGCGCTCTAACCAAGCTGAGCTACAGACCCAATTAAATTGGAAGGAGCATTTTACCCTTCAAATGCAATCACAACAATACGTTTAAGTCTTTATAGATTTATATAAACTAAAGTAAATATACATCCATGGCAGGATACAAACATACTCAACAAGCCCAGCAGCAATAGTTCCTGCAACTGGATTTCCATCAAAGACCAAGCCTGACATTATCGTCCCTGCACCAAGGGTGAGAGCAAAGAAAACTAATGTTAAAAAGAAAAGAGTTGTTCCGTGCTCATCGGTGGCTTCCCATGAAGCTCGGAGAGAATCCATAACACCTTTATCTTCAAACATTATGTATGCCGGAAATAGATAGGTGCGACCCATGAAATAAAATGCTGGGAGTATTAAAAGGATTGCGCCCAAGCCTATTAGTAAGGATGAGAGAATAGTTGCTCCAAGAAGTGGAAAGAACTTTTTGAATCCGGCAATTAGAGCATTTATTGGATTAGAGATCTGTTGAGATAAGATTGCCTGGAAAGCAACCATCAAGCCTCCAGTAAGAGATACACTCAAAACAATAGCTACAATTGAAACTGACATAATGCTGGCAAGATTCCCTGACATGTACTCGTTTATGTCCATAGGATCCATACCATCTATAGGTATCAATAAATAAGCCACCACCATTTCACTCACCATTACCGGCAAAACTAATAAAAATAAATATTGGAAGTTTTTAAGAGCAAATTCCCAAGCTGCGATAAATTGATTCATGTTTTAAACCTAAATTATTGTTAAGATATTGTATACATGAAACTATCGCGTATCTACTTAATAACCCTTATTTTTGTGGCAGGTTGCTCAAATATGAATAATGAAGAAAATTACCCAGAATCCAGAAAAGATGGCACTGTTGAGGAAATATTCGGAGTAACAGTTGAGGATCAATATAGGTGGCTTGAGGACTTCACATCACCTGAATCTACTGCTTGGGAGCAAAAACAAAACAAATTTACTGAAAAATACCTAAAAAAAGGTCCTTTTACTCGAAATATTGGCAAAGATTTAGAAAAAGTATGGGATGGTGAGTCAATTAGTACTCCATATGTGCAAAATGACCGAATTTTTTATTATTTTAATGAGGGTGATTGGCAACATAGCAAATTGATGATGAAGAACTGCCTTGAAGAATGTGAGGCAGAAGTTTTAATTGATCCAAATTCATTTTCAGAAGATGGAACATTTTCTTTGGGAGGAACTAGCATAAGCCCAGATGGAAAATGGATAGCATATTCAATTTCGGATGGAGGATCAGATTGGCGTGTTTGGAAAATTATGAATATAGAAACGCGTGAGCTTTTAGACGAAACGATTAATTGGTCTAAATTTTCTGGAGCTGTTTGGGAAAAAAATAATTCAGGTTTTTATTATCAGAAATATTCTGAGCCAACAGATGAGTTACTTGCAGATATAAATGAACAACCAAAATTAATGTTTCATAAATTAGGCACATCACAAGATAAAGATGAACTAATTTATGAAAATCCTGATCAACCCAGGTGGGGTTGGTCAATTTCGATTTCTGAAAACAATGCTCACAAAATTCTTTCGATTAGTGATGGGACAGAAGAAAAGAATAGGATCTATATTAAATCTTATGATTCTGAAAATTTCATTCCAGTCATCGATGAACTAATTGGTGAGTATGGATATATAACAAGCAAAGATGATGTTCTATTTTTCTACTCAACAGAAAATGCACCTAATGGAAAAGTTTCTGCGCTAACAATTAAAAATGGATCTTATGTTTGGAATGACGTAATTAATGAATCTGATTTTGCAATTCGTTCCGTCAATATAGTCAATGAAAAAATAGTTATTAATTATCTGGTAGATACTATTTCAAAAATTAAATTCTTCGATATGAATGGAAATCATCTGAATAATTTTAATTTTGAACTTGCTGGAACCATAGGTGGATTTGGTGGTGGCATAGATGACAAGGAAACTTACTTTAATTTTTCTAACTACGTTACCCCGACAAAAATCTATAAGATAGATATGGAAGATTTCTCTTACAATATTTTTTGGGAAGAACAACTAGCAGATCATAATGTAGATGATTATGAGACAAAATTGTGGTTTTATGAATCAAAAGATGGAACAAAAATACCACTGCATATCAGTAGTTTAAGTAATATAAATCTCGATGAAAATACACCAGTGTTGCTTTATGGATATGGAGGTTTTGATATTTCAATTCTTCCTGGTTTTAGTAAAAGATTTCTATCTTGGATGAATCAAGGTGGTGTAGTTGCAGTTGCAAGTTTGCGAGGTGGATCTGAGTATGGAGCAAAATGGCATGAGGATGGGATGCTCTTCAATAAACAAAATGTCTTTGATGATTTTGCCTATGCTGCAAAATTTTTACATGCAACTGGAATTGGTTCTCCAGACACAACTGCAATTGAGGGAAGATCGAATGGTGGACTTTTAGTAGGAGCAACTATGCTTCAAAATCCAGAATTATTCAAAGTGGCTTTACCGGGAGTTGGAGTTATGGACATGCTCAGATTTCATAAATTCACAATTGGATGGGCATGGACAAGTGACTATGGATCACCAGATGAAAAAGATGCTTTTTTAAATTTATATGAGTATTCGCCCTATCACAATATTCAAGATGGAGTATGTTATCCAACTACTTTAGTTTTTACTTCAAATAGAGATGATCGTGTTGTGCCATCTCACTCATATAAATTTGCAGCGCGTCTCCAAGAAGCTCAAGGTTGTGAAAATAAAATTCTAATTAGAATTGAAGATCGTGCTGGACATGGTGCAGGGACCCCCCGATCAAAACAGATTGAAGCAATATCTGAAATATATGGATTTGCTCTAAATGAAATTTCTAATAAATAATTAGGTTTTAATTTTTAAGAATCTTCTCTTGCCAACTTGGAAAAGTAACTCTTGATTTTTCTCAATGCTGAGTTTTGGGTCATCAATTTTTTCATCATTAATTTTCACTGCTCCTTGTTTGACTAAACGCATCGCTTCCGATGTGCTCTGAACTAGTCCAGATTCTTTGAGCAGGTTTCCAATAGCAATGTCATCATCCAAAGAAATTGAGAACGTTTCTATATCTTTTGGCTTTGCTCCTTTTTGGAATCTATCAAGAAAAGTATTTTTTGCATTTTCAGCATCTTCTTTGGAATGGAATCGCTCAATTATCTCTTCAGCAAGCAAAATCTTGGTATCCCGAGGATTCATTCCCGATTTCACCTCTTTTTTAAGCTCATTTACCTCACTTATTGGCCTAAAACTCAGTAATTCGAACCATCTCCACATCAAATCATCAGAAATTGACATAATTTTGCCGAACATTTCGTCAGGATCTTCATTGATACCAACATAATTATCTAAAGATTTAGACATTTTATTAGTTCCATCCAAGCCTTCTAAGATAGGAAGGGTTATACAAACTTGAGGCTCTTGATCAAATGCCCTTTGCAACTCTCTTCCCACAAGAAGATTAAATTTTTGGTCAGTTCCCCCCATTTCCACATCAGCATTTAAAGCGATTGAGTCATAGGCCTGAATTAATGGATATAAAAACTCGTGAATGGCAATTTGTTGATTTGCTTTGTAGCGTTTGGAAAAATCATCTCTTTCAAGCATACGACCTAAATTATATTTTGATGCAAGCCCAATAATTCCATCGGCGCCTAAATCTTCACACCACTCAGAGTTAAATCTGATATCTGTTAAATCTTTATTTAAGATTTTAAATACTTGATCAGAGTAAGTTTTAGCATTTTTTTCAAGCTCCTCTTTATCAAGTGATGGACGTGTTTTGTTTTTGCCAGATGGGTCCCCTATTCTTCCAGTAAAATCTCCGATTAAAAAAACTACCTTATGGCCGAGGTCTTGGAAGTACCTCATCTTATTTAAGATCACAGTATGACCAAGATGAAGATCGGGTGCAGTTGGATCAAATCCAACTTTAATAGTTAGTTGTTTTTTAGATTTAAGTTTTGAAACAAGATCGTCTTCAGTTAAGACTTCATCGATGCCTCGCTTTATTAATTCAAGAGATTCTTTCATAAAAATTTTTCTCCATCATAGTATAAAATAACTTTATGAAAGATTTCACAAAATTCCATTCAGATAAGGAAATTGCTAAATATTTAATAAGTGAATTTGATAACTCTAAAGAGAAAGAAATCTTTTCAGCAACAAAAAAAATAATCACTGAGTGTAGGAAAAATAAATCAGGCAGAACGCTTCTAGATAAATTTCTAAGTGAGTATGGTTTAACAAATGATGAAGGCGTTGCCTTAATGTGTCTTGCTGAATCCGTTCTAAGAATACCAGATGACAACACAAAAGATGAACTAATATCTGAAAAGATTACAAATTCAAATTGGGTAGATCACATTAATCAGGCAGATAGCTTATTCGTTAATGCAGCTACTTGGGGCTTACTAATTGCAGGAAAAGTTATTCAGCCTCCAAGAGCATTATTTGATAATCCGCTTGAGTGGATAGGCAAACTGACACAAAAAACCGGAGAGACTTCTGTGCGGCAAGCAATCATGACTGCAATGCAGATCTTGAGCAAAGAATTTGTAATGGGAAATGATTTTGATTCTGTTATCAAAAGTTCAAATCTGAAAAAGTCCATCCACAGCTTTGATATGCTTGGTGAAGCTGCAAGAACTAAATCACAAGCAGAAGGTTTCTATAATTCTTATGTTGAGGCGATTGAAAGGGTTGCTAAACTTAATAGAGAGTTTGGAATCAATCATGGAGTATCAATAAAGCTTTCAGCACTTCATCCAAGATACGAAACTCTCAAATATGAATTAACAAAAAAAGAGATCCTCAATTCAATCCTAAGCCTAATTAACCTCGCATATCAAAATGATGTAGAGATAACAATTGATGCTGAAGAACAACACAGGCTCTCTATAAGTCAAGATTTGATTGAAGAAGTTGCTATGAGTAAAAGAATAAAGGATTGGAATGGATTGGGTTTTGCTATTCAAGCTTATGGGAAGAGAGCATCAAATGTTGTCAATTGGGCGAATGAGTTGTGCTCTAAAAGAGAAAAAATGCATGTCAGGCTAACGAAAGGCGCTTATTGGGATGGAGAAATAAAATTCTCTCAAGCCGGAGGTCACGAGGGCTTCCCAGTCCTTATTAATAAAAGTCTTACTGACCTTAACTATTTATTTATTGCCTCAAAACTTCTTGGCTCAGATAATCTGAAGCCTAAGTTTGCTACTCATAATGCTCATTCTGTAGCGTCGATTTATTTTATGGCCGAAGAGAAAGAATATGAATTCCAAAGACTTTTTGGAATGGGAGAGCTACTTTATAAGTCCGCAGATAAAGTTTTAGGAGGAATACCTTCCGCCGGAATATATGCACCCATTGGTCCATATAAAGATCTGCTCCCATATTTAGTAAGAAGACTGCTTGAAAATGGTGCTAACAGCTCATTTGTAAATAACTTACTTAATCCAGAAGTAAGTCCAGATAATCTAGCAGAAGATCCAATTAAATCTGTAAAAAAAGCTATTGATAAACTTCAACATGAAAAAATCGTAAACCCATCAGATATCTTCTCTCCAAGAGTTAATTCATCTGGATATGACTTAAGCGAACCTAAGAATTTACTTGACTTAAAATCTGACCTTTTAAAGTTTGATAATTTAAAGGTTGAGGCAAAAAACTTTTGTAGCGAAATTAATGAATCTAAAAATGAGAAACGATACTCAATAGCCAATGGGAATGAGATTGGGGATTGCTCTTTTGCAGATATAACAAATGAATTAAATTTCCAACAATGTGCTGAATGGAAAAACACTCATGTTAGCGAGAGAGCAGATATCTTTTATAGAATTGCTGATAATTTAGAGAAAGAATCTACAAAATTCTTATACTACTTGATTCATGAAGCCGGGAAAACATACAAAGATTCCTATGATGAAATTAGGGAGACAGTCGATTTTCTTAGATATTATGCAGACAATGCTAAAAGTCTATTAAGCGAACCCAACAACCTCAATGGTCCAACAGGTGAATCTAATCAGCTTTTCTACCAGTCAAAAGGTACTTTTGTGTGCATCAGCCCATGGAATTTCCCGCTTGCCATTTTTGCAGGCCAAATAGCCGCGGCTCTTGTTACAGGGAATTCAGTTATATCAAAGCCGTCTGAGCACACTCCAATAATTGCGACCATGATGATTGAGCTTTTTTATAAAAATGGTGTGCCGAAATCTGCTTTAAAATTAATTCAAGGAGATGGCTCAATAGGTTCAAAACTAATTTCATTTGATCATATTTCTGGAGTTGCCTTTACGGGGTCCTCAGCAACTGCAAAGAAAATTAATCTCCAGTTGGCTAAAAAAGATGGTCCCATCTCTTCTTTAATTGCTGAAACTGGTGGACTTAATGCAATGTTTATAGATTCAAGCTCACTTCATGAGCAGGTTGTTGATGACATAATGCGATCTTCCTTTAATAGTGCGGGGCAAAGATGTTCTGCTTTGAGATTAGCAATAATTCATGAAAGTATTTTTGATGATCTGGTAGAGATGATTAAAGATGCAATGGCTGAACTTACTGTTGGCAATCCCGAAGACTTCCACTGTGATGTGGGTCCAATTATTGATGAAAGATCAAGAAATATGCTTCTTGAATATATTTCAGAATGTTCAAACAATGGATATCAAATTTTTAGCCATAATCAAGCTCCTGATGGTAATTTTGTTTCGCCAACCTTAATTGAATTAAATTCGATTGATGATATAAATGAAGAAAAGTTTGGACCGATACTTCATGTCATCAAATACAAAACCAGTGAGCTTGATCAAATTCTAAATGCTCTTAAGAATAAACAATATGGTTTAACCATGGGTGTCCATTCTAGAATTGAATCAAAGGCAGATGACATCATAAATAAATCTATTGCTGGAAATACTTATATTAATAGAGATATCGTGGGTGCTGTTGTCGGTTCTCAACCATTTGGAGGAACTGGTTTATCAGGGACTGGGTTTAAGGCTGGTGGCCCAAACTACTTACTCCAATTTGTTGATGAGAGATCGATAACTAAAAATACAGTTGCTTTTGGCGGTAATGCCGAAATACTCAATTTAGAAGACTGATGATTGAATACAAAAGAATATCATTTAAGTATGTTGTGTTGGCATTTCTAATTGCAGCCTTTTTAATTATTCTTCTAAGTGTCGATCGCAAGAATAATGAAGCTCCACCAATAGAAGATGTATTTATTGAAGAGCTTTTTAAACCTGAACTTGAAAGAGTGGAAACATCTGCGATCCACGAAGTGAAAGATGGAGAAAATTTATCAATTATTTTTGAAGACTATAGAGTGCCTTTAAATACTGTTTATAAAATTCTTAAGCTTGATAGAAGTAATGAGCTAAGAAATATTAGACCTGGTGATGAAATTAAGTTTTCTTTCCTTAATGATGAGATAAACAGAATTGAAATCAAAAAAGATATCTTGAATAGCATAAGGGTTGATATAGGAGAAGATATTTCAATTGAAAAGATTGTGAAAGAAGTTGAAAAACTTAAATCAATTAGTATGGGAGAGATTCAAAGCTCTTTTTATGAGTCTGGTCTAAAAGCAAATATGCCGGACAGCATTATTATGGACTTCGCTTTTATTTTTGGCTGGGATATTGATTTCATATTTGATGTTCGAAATGGAGATACTTTTTCAGTTATTTATGAAACTGAATATTCGGAAGGGCAAAAAATCTCTAGCGGCGACATAATTTTCGCTGAATTCATTAATAATGGTCAGAGATATACTGCCCAGAGATATTTTGATGATGAACTTGGGAAGCAATATTTTGATGAAAATGGTAATAATGTAAAAAAAGCTTTTTTAAGAGCGCCATTAGATTTTGCTTATATTAGTTCTCACTTCAATCCAAACAGGATGCATCCAATACTCCATAAGATTAAGGCACATAACGGAGTAGATTATGCAGCTAGAAGAAATACTCCAATTAAGGCCTCAGGTGAGGGGGTTATTTCCTTTGCCGGATGGAAAAGTGGTTATGGAAGGACTTTAGAGATCCGTCATGGCGGAAATATATCAACTCTTTATGCCCACTTGGAAAAGTTTGAATCAAAAATAAAAGTCGGTACAAAAGTCTCTCAGGGTCAAATCATTGCTTTTGTGGGTGATTCTGGGTTAGCAACTGCGCCGCATCTACATTATGAATTTAGAATTGGTGATAAAAGGACTGATCCAGTTAAAGTAGAACTACCATCAGCTAAGCCAATTGATGAGTCTAAGCTGGAGGGTTTCAAAGCTATTGTTCAAGAAAGTAAGGAGGCATTAAAAGTTTTTGACTTAGAAAGTAATGAAGTAGCTTATGAGTAAATATTTTATTGGTTTGATGACCGGAACAAGCGCTGATTCAATTGATGGGTGTGTGGTAGATTTCAGTAATGGATTTGAACTTATACACTCAAAATCAAACAATCTTGAAAAAAACTATAAATCAAAATATGAGGAAGCTATTAAAAAAGGCTTTAAGAAAAAAGAAGATGGTGAAATTGTGCTTGAACTTGAGGAGAGCTTAAATAAGAGCTCTGTGAAGCTAATTAAAAACTTGTTAGATGGAATTGATAAATCTTTAATATCTGGAATAGGTTTTCCTGGACAAACTATGTTTCATGATACTGAGCGAAGCTATCAAATCGGATGTGCTCAATTTCTAGCTGATGAAGTTGGAGTTAAAGTAATTCATGATTTTAGAAACTATGACATGCGAAAAGGAGGTTTGGGTGCGCCGCTCGTTCCAGAATTCCATAAATATCTTTTTGCTGAATCAAATAAAAGAAAAGTTATTTTCAATATTGGAGGAATATCTAATGGTACTTACTTGGATGGAGAAGATATTAAATCAGCTTCAGATGTCGGACCTGGTAACTGTTTAATAGATTTAGTCGCAATGCGTGACTTTGGGATGCCGTATGATGAAGATGGAAAGATTGCAGCTACAGGACAAATAGATCAAAGACTTTTAAATAGCTTGCTTGATAAAATCCGTACTAAAGGCTATCCCAGAGCCGATGACAAATCTTTTTACTATAATCTTGATGAACTTAAATCAGATAATCCTGAAAATCTATTGGCAACTCTAAGCGAGCTAACAGCCTTATGCATATCTGATTTTTGCCATTCTTGTGATATGCCTGGGGAGATATTGCTGCATGGTGGTGGTACCAAAAATAAATTCCTCATGGAAAGACTAGAGAAAAATATTGGGTCATCTTTAAAATTTACAGACCGTTTAATCCCTTCAAAATTTGTAGAATCTGCAGCTTTTGCTTATTTAGCTTATTTAAAAAGAGGTATCTTGGTTGAGCCTAGACGGTAAAAGATTCACCACATCCGCATGTGGTCTTTGCGTTAGGGTTTTTAATAATAAATTTAGCGCCTGAGAGATCTTCAACATAGTCCAGCTCAGAGCCATACAAATATGGATATGAAAGAGAATCTAATAAAACTCTGAAATGGCCAAAATCAATTACATCATCATCGAAAGCTTCTTCTGAATCAAACTTAAAACCATATTGGAAGCCGGAGCAACCTCCTCCCGTAACATAAACGCGGAAAGCATTTGATTCATATTCAGGAAGCAGATTCTGAATCCTTTTCTGCGCACTTTCTGTGACGTTGATAGATGTATTTTGTTCCATAGCGTTATCTTAATAAATTAATAGTATCAGTTTCAATAAAAACAATATCACTTAATGAAATATATCTTTTGCAAAATCATCCACTTTTGACCAATCTGTAAATTCAAATGATTCATTAATATCTGTTGGTCCATTTGTAATCCACATAATAAATCTAATCATATGTTTATCAAAAAACTTATACTTTGGATAATCAATCTTGCCCGCAAAAACGCCCAATTTTTTGGGCTTCCAAGCTGATTGCTTCATAAATTTAATTAAATATGGATTTGTTTCTGGATCACATTTTTCTGGTTTTCTTGCTACTGCATTAACACTAAAAAAAGCATTCTCTTTTGAATCTAAAATACTTTTATATTTCTTAGAAAAACTAAAAAGGTTTTTATTATGCTTTCCATAACGGATGCTTGCACCAACTAAGACTTTATCAGCACTCTTTATCTCAAGCTCTGAACAATCTTCGAGGCTGATAATTGTGACTGATCCATTAATAGATAAGACTTCTGCAATTCGATTACATATCGAAACAGTGTGGCCATCAGTTGTTGAAAAAAGAATTAATATTTTATCCATTTCTATTCTGTTATATTTTATATCGTGATTGATGCTAAAGATAAATTAAAGGGTATTTATGCAATAACTCCTCCAAAGTTCGATGAAACAAAACTTTTGCATGATATCAATATATGTCTTGGTTGTGGGATAAAGATATTCCAAATCCGCTATAAAGAGGAAATAACAAGAGAGCTGAAAGATTTTTTCTTAGTTCTTATCAAAGAAATTAAAAAGAAAGAAGGAATTACTATCATAAATGATTATCCACACCTTGCTCATGACTTAGGGGCAGATGGCGTCCATTTAGGCAAATCCGATTTATCAGTTCATGCTGTTAGGAATAAATACAAAAATCTTATTATTGGTAAAACCTGTAAATCATCAATTGAAGAAGCAAAGAAAGCTATAAATGAAGGTGCTAATTATGTCTCATTTGGTGCCTTCTCTCAGTCTTCAACAAAGAAGGAAGCAATTCCAATTGAAAAAAGTGACTTAGACCTAATAAATAAGTTTAATGTTTCTAATAAAGCAATTATTGGTGGAATAAGTAATGAAAACTTTCACGAGGTTGCTGAGCTAAATTTTGATATGATTGCTTTAAGTAATGCTATTTTTAACTCACAAGATATTGCTAAATCAGCAAGCTTTTTTGTAAACAACTTTAATTTTGAGTAAAACGAATAAATCTAAGTCTCTTTTTAATAAAGCAAAAGCGGTAATGCCTGGGGGTGTAAATTCACCTGTAAGAGCATTTGGGAATGTTAATAGTACTCCTATTTTTATTAAGAGCGCCTCTGGAGCATATCTTCATGATGTTGATGGAAATGATTATGTAGACTTTATTGGATCTTGGGGTCCAATGATTTTAGGTCACAGTAATCC
Source organism: uncultured SAR86 cluster bacterium (assembly GCA_902541365.1). GTDB lineage: Bacteria > Pseudomonadota > Gammaproteobacteria > Magnimaribacterales > D2472 > CACNXK01. The sequence continues at coordinate 9,151 of CACBQK010000005.1, read as the reverse complement.
AAAAATAATAAAAGCAATCAAGGATCAGGCTGACTTAGGAACAAGTTATGGGGCTCCAACAGAAGCAGAAACATCTATAGGCGAGTTAATTAGAACGGTAATGCCCTCTATCGAAAAAATTAGAATGGTAAATTCTGGAACAGAAGCAACAATGAGCTGCATAAGGTTGGCTAGAGGATATACAGGTCGCAACAAAATTATTAAATTTACCGGCTGTTATCATGGTCATGTAGATTCTCTGCTTATAAAAGCAGGTTCAGGAGTATCGACTTTTGGGCTACCCGACTCTCCAGGTATACCTGAAGAACTTGCAAGACATACCATAAGTGTCCCCTACAATGACATAAATGCTTTTTTAGAAGTCTTTGAGTCAATTAAAAGTGAGCTTGCGGCAGTTATAATTGAACCAATTGCTGGAAATATGGGTTTTATTCCTGGAGATAAAGATTTTTTAGAAACTCTGAGGACCAAAACAAATGAAAGCGGTTCGGTATTAATCTTTGATGAGGTAATGACAGGCTTTCGAGTATCTTTAGGAGGAGCTCAAGAATTATATGGAATCACGCCAGACCTAACTGCTTTAGGAAAAGTTATAGGCGGAGGACTTCCTGTAGGAGCATTTGGTGGCAAGGCCAAAATAATGAACTTTCTCGCACCAGAAGGACCCGTTTATCAGGCAGGTACTCTTTCAGGCAATCCTCTAGCAGTTGCTGCTGGAAAATGTCTCATTAATGAGCTTATAAAAACAAATCCTTATGATGAGCTTGAGGCAAATGCCAGCTATCTATTAACAAATATTAAAAATGAGATGTTTAAAAAAGAAATACCCTTCTCTTTTAATCAAATTGGTGGAATGTTTGGATTCTTCTTCACAGACGAATTTCCAAATAACTTTGATGATGTAAGCGCGTCGAGCGATAAGTATTTTGAAAGTTTTTTTAAAGACTGTCTAAATCAAGGTATATACTTTGCTCCATCAAAATATGAAGCTGGATTTATCTCAACAAAGCATACTAAAAAGATTCTTGATGAGGTAATAAATAAGGTAAAGGTGATATATGGCGCATGATATAGCGGCAATAGGTAATGCATTGGTTGATACTCAGTTTAAGATTGAGCAAGATTTTCTTGACGAAATTGGTATGAAACCAGACGAGATGGTTATTCAATCAAGAGAAGAGCAAAATGCTATATTGGATAAGCTTTTGCTATTAAATCTTGAGTCAGTTGTTGACTGTGGTGGCTCTGCTACCAATTCATTAGTTGCTGCATCTTATTTCGGCTCTTCCTGTCATCATGTTTGTAAATTGAATGATGATGAAGATGGTAATAAATACCTAAAAAGTCTATCAGAGGCTGGAGTTGATCACATTGGTATTAGCTCAAATGATCAAAATACTCCAACAGGAAAATGTCTTGTTCTTGTTACCCCTGATGCAGCAAGAACTATGTGCAGCACCCTTGGAATTAGTGAGCATTTAAGTGAGAAAGATATAAATTTTGAGTATCTTCAAAAATCTAAAATCTTCTACATAGAAGGCTATATAGTAACCAGCGATTCTAACTTTAACTCTGTTACAAAATCTCTTGATTCTTTAGTGGGTTTTGGAACTAAAAAAGCATTATCTCTATCAAATGATGGCATTGTTCATGGTTTTCGAGAGAAGTTTGAAAAAATACTTTCATATGGAATCGACTTCGTTTTTGGTAATCATGACGAGGCATTGGCTCTTACCGAAACCGATAACATAGATGACGCAATAGAAGTCTTAAAAGAAAAAGATTTCACTACCATAATTACTGATGGGCCTAATGGCAGTTTTATTATTACTGATGGAGATGTTATTAAAAGTAATGGGTTTGAGGTTGAGGCAATTGACACAAACGGAGCTGGCGACATGTTCGCAGGTGCATTTATGCATGCAATGCTGAGCGGTAAAGAGCTTCATGAATGCGGCGCATTTGCTAACTTAGCAGCTTCAAAAATAGTACAAACATTTGGCCCACGTCTTAAAAAAGAGGAATACCAAGATCTCTTAGAAAATTTATAAACTTGATAATTAAGAATCTCTTTAAAAAAACCAACAGTAATAAATCGCCTGTTAGCTCTAAGGATTGGAAAAGCATAAGTCCTTTTGCTGTAGAGATTATCAATAAGCTTCAAGATCATAACTATGAAGCTTACCTTGTTGGTGGTTGTGTCAGAGATTTGTTAGCCAATATTAAACCAAAGGATTTTGATATCGCTACTAATGCTGAGCCAAAAGAGATTAGGAAAATTTTTAAAGCTTCAAGAATTATTGGGAAAAGATTTCAGTTAGTTCATATATATAAAGGAAAGCAGATAATAGAAGTTGCAACATTTAGAGCTGGTCTCGATAAAAATAGTACAACTATAGAAAATGATCTCATTAAGGATGATGCTGGGAAAATAATCAGGGACAATATCTGGGGTAATATTGAGGATGATTGCAATAGAAGAGATTTCACAATAAATGCTATTTACTTTTGTCCAATAAGTAATACTTTTAAAGACTTCCATGATGGCGCTCAACACGTTAAAGAAAAGAAAATAATTTCTATAGGAGATCCTTTATATAGATTTGAAGAAGATCCGGTGAGAAGTCTAAGGGCTATAAGGTTTGCAACTAAACTTAATTTCAAACTAGATAGCAAAGTAAAAGAAGCTATTTATGAAAGAGGAGACCTTTTAGGCAACATCTCTAATGCAAGATTGTTTGATGAGTTCTGTAAAATCTTTTTGAATGGGCATGGGTATGAAAATTATAAAAAACTTCAATCTTTTGGTATTGCAAAATATCTGCTTAACTTAGAAAAAAAGTATTCTGGAAACAAAGTTTATGATGAATCATTCAAAAATACTGATAAAAGGTATAGAGATGGTAAATCTATTACTCCAGGGTTCCTTCTTGCAGCAATCTTATGGCCAAGGTTAATTGAAAGATGCTCTTTTGATAACGGGATTAATGTTAGAAAATTTTTTAGATCTATGGACTCTATTATCGCTGAACAGCAAAGAATTACTGCCATCCCAAGAAAATTCTCTAGCTACATAAAAGACATCTGGTATTTGCAATTAAAATTAAATGATAGACTAAAAAATAATCCTAATAAGATAATTAAGCATCCAAGATTTAGAGCTGGATATGATTTCCTCTTAATCAGAGAGAAAGCCTCAAAAGATAAATCAGATCTCGGGAAGTGGTGGACAAGCTTTCAGCATGCAGATACTAAATCCAAGGAAAAAATGATTGGAAAAGTAAGAAAAATTGCAGAAGGTGAGGGAAATTTCAACCCAAGAAAGGGTGAGGGAAAAGAATTTGGATTTTCTGAAGAATTAAGATAATCTAATTTTTATATATTTTATGAAATTAGCATATAAAGAAGACCCTTTACCTAAATATATTGCTGTTGAAGGGCCAATTGGGGTTGGAAAAACTACCCTGGCAAATAAGCTTGCAAAATCTTTTAACTATGACATTTTGCTTGAAATGCCAGCTGAAAACCCCTTTTTAGAAGCATCTTATAAAAATCCAACACAGTCTGCGCTCGCTGCTCAATTATTCTTCTTATTTCAAAGAGTTCAGCAAATGGAAGAGTTGAAACAGAGAAGCTTGTTTGAACCAGTTAGGGTTGCTGATTTTATATTGGAGAAAGATAGACTGTTTGCTGAAGTGGTCTTATCGGCAGAGGAAATGAAGCTTTATGACAAAGTTTACGAACACTTAACTCTTGACTCGCCGACACCAGATCTGGTCATTTATCTTCAAGCACCTGTTGAAGTATTGATGGGAAGAATTGATAAAAGAGGCAATGAATACGAGCAATATCTTACTTATGAATACTTAACAAAAATCAATGAAGCTTATTCCCGATTCTTTTTAGACTATGAAAAGGCGCCAGTTCTGATTGTTAATGCTGCTGACATAAACTTCGAAGAGAATGAAGAAGATTATGAGATGTTGGTTACAAAAATTATGTCCAATCCAAAAGGAAAGACTTTTATAAATCCCCAACCATCTATTCTTTAAGATGACACAAGAAATTTATAATCCTAATCCCGGATTTTCAAACCCGCATATAAAAGATTTTGATGAATACTTAAGTCTATATAAAGAGTCAATTGAGAATCCTGAAAAATTCTTTGGCAATCTGGCAAAAGAAAATATTTCATGGATTGAAGATTTTAAAGAGGTACATAACTCTGAATTCCAGGAAACTAAATGGTTTGTTGGAGGAAAAACAAACATAACGCTCAACTGTATTGATAGACACCTTGAAAAAAATGGCGATAAGGTTGCCTTAATTTGGGAAGGTGATGAGCCAGGAAATTCTAAAGAGATAACTTTCAAAGAATTACACTCTGAGGTTTGCAGGTTTGCAAATATCCTTAAAACACTTCAAATTAAAAAAGGCTCCAGAGTTTGTATTTATATGCCGATGATTCCTGAAGCTGCATTTGCAATGTTTGCATGTGCAAGAATTGGTGCGATCCACTCAGTTGTTTTCGGTGGATTTTCTCCAGAATCTTTAAAGGATAGAATTTTGGATGCTGATTGTAGAATTGTTATTACTGCTGATGAAGGTGTTCGAGGCGGTAAAAAGGTTCCTTTAAAAGATAATGTTGATAAAGCCCTAATAAATTGCCCTGATGTTAAGAATGTCATCGTTGTTAACCGAAGTGGTGGAAAAATTAATTGGTTTGAGGATAGAGATCTTTGGTTTCATGAACTAAAAGATAAAGTTGATGACGTTTGCGAGCCTGAGCCGATGGATTCTGAAGATCCACTCTTTATTCTTTACACATCTGGATCAACGGGAAAGCCAAAAGGAGTTTTACACACAACGGCTGGGTATCTTTTAGGAGCACATATCTCTTTTAAGTATTTATTTGGATTCAATGAAAATGATAAATATTGGTGCACAGCAGATGTTGGCTGGATTACTGGACATACTTATATTCTTTATGGTCCCTTATCAAATGGAGCTACTTCACTTATGTTTGAAGGCGTGCCTACATATCCAACTGCATCCAGATGTTGGGAAATATGCGATGAGCATGAAATAAATATTTTTTATACTGCCCCAACTGCCATAAGAGCTTTGATGTCTCTAGGAGATGAATTTGTTGGAAGTACCTCGAGAAAATCGATTAAAGTTCTGGGTACTGTCGGTGAACCAATAAATCCTGAAGCATGGGACTGGTATTACTCAGTTGTAGGAAATAAATCTTGTGAAGTTATTGATACATGGTGGCAAACAGAAACTGGTTCAGTCCTTATCTCTCCGATTGCAGGCATTACACCAACAAAACCTGGCTCTGCAACATTACCATTTTTTGGTGTAAGACCTGAGCTGTATGATGAAAATGGTATTCAACAGTCAGGAGAAGCATCGGGTAATCTGGTGATTGAGTCTTCATGGCCCAGTCAAATTAGAAGTGTTTATAACGATCACCAGAGAATGATTGATACTTATTTTTCAACCTATAGCAATATTTACTTTACAGGTGACGGTGCAAAAAGGGATGAAGATGGTTACTTTTGGATTACTGGAAGAGTTGATGATGTTCTTAATGTTTCTGGGCATAGGCTTGGAACAGCTGAAGTTGAAAGTGCGCTTGTTCTGCATCCAGTTGTAGCTGAAGCTGCTGTAGTGGGCTTTGAGCACCCAATAAAAGGACAAGGCATATATGCTTTTGTTACTTTAATGGTAGATGAAGAATTTTCAGATGAGTTATCAGCAGAATTAAGAAACTTTGTTGGCAAAGAAATTGGCCCTATTGCAAAACCTGACTTAATTCAAAATGCTCCCGGTCTACCAAAAACTAGATCAGGCAAGATTATGAGAAGAATATTACGTAAAGTTGCTGAAGGTGATTTCGAAAACTTAGGTGATACGACAACACTTGCTGAACCTGCTGTGGTTTCTGATCTTATAAATAATAAAAAAAGTTTATGAATAGATTAGCTGTCATTTTTTCTTTATCGATAATATTTCTTTTCTCTTGCTCTTCAACTCCCAAAAATGACCCTCTTGTGGATATCGTTGGCGAAAATAAAATAGGTTATGTGCAAACATCATGCATGCAGAATCCAGATAATGGTCCAAGGATGGTTTCAAGACAAGACAAGCATGAATACCTCAACAGAGATGATTACTTTGATTGCGTCGATAGAACAAGTGCTTCTATTGAAGCTCAAAGTGAAGAAGAAAGATTAAATAAAGAAAATCAGCTCAAATTAGTGCCTAAAAAAGGAGAGGAAATTAAGCTTGAAGAGGAAAATGAGCTGAAAATTAAGTGTGAACCTAATATTGGAGGAGATTCAGAGAATTATTATAAGTGCACTTAGTCTGTTAAAGCTCTATATTTTCTTTTTTCAAGAACAACTCTTTTGTCTTCAATAAGCTTTATTAAATGTGCTTCAAGACTCCATTTTGCAATGGGAAGCAGTTTTGGATTTACGTCGTCATAAACTGAAATTAATAAACGGTTAATTCCAACAGCTCCAAGCTCAGAAAGCTTCTTATAAACTTTTTCTTCTCTATCTAGCCTGTGTTGAATAGTCCACTGAATAATTTCATAAGGATTATCAATATAATTACCATGGCCAGGTGCAATTGAATCAAAAGAAAAATCATTAAGCTTTTTAAGCGAAGAAATGTATTCATTCATATTGCCATCTTTTGGCGCAATAACAACTGTAGATCCATCCATTATATGATCGCCACTCAATAAACATTTAATTTCATCAATTAAAAAACAATAATGATTAGATGCATGACCAGGTGTATGGATTGGCTTAATCGTATATTCTTCAGTTTTAATATGCTCATCTTCTGACAATATAAAATCTGGTTTGAAGGACTCGTCTTGAATTGAAAAATCATTCTCAACCAATTTTCCGTAGCAAGGAATAGATAGACGTTCGGCAAGAGGTTTGGCTCCTGGCGAGTGATCCATGTGAGTATGAGTTACGAGAATCCTTTTAATGTTGTTATCTGCTATCTCAACGAGCTTATCTAAATGCTTTGGTATATTTGGGCCAGGATCTACTAAGGTTATATCTTTTTTGCCAATAAGGTAGGAATTTGTCCCTGCGCCAGTAAAAATACCCCCATTTGGTGAAGTTATTTTCTTTAATAAATTATCTTTTTCCATCGTTAAAAATCTTCATACTCCTCATCACCTGGCAATCGACCTTCCCACCTGCCATCAACTTTCTTAAATTTAGGCAAAATTGGTTTGATCTCTGAAGATCCCTTTTTTTTATAAAAAGATATTAATTCATTTGTGGAATCAAAATCAAAGGTTTGCTCTAAATTTTTTGAAGTTGGTAAAATCATCTTTATCTCACCATTCCATGCTTTTTTAATTGCCTCCTTTGGAGTAATCCATAAGCTATTTGTGAGCTCATTCCCATCATGCAAGATTGGTTGATCTTTTGGCATTTCCGCAGCAAAGAATCTCGTATCAAATCTTTTTGTTTCAATATCTGGAGTTATCCAATGAGAGAAAGGAACAATATTAGTTGTTTCAAAAAAAAGATTTTCCCTTTCACAAATCTCCAGAAAAGAAACCTTGTTAGAAATTAATCTATCTCTATAGTCAACAAATTTATCCTTATCCTTGTTATTTAAATCGATCATCGATCCATCTTTTTTTCTTGCCAAAAGTACTCCAACTTCTTCAAAACATTCTCTAATACAAGCAACCCAAAAAGATGCACCACCATCTTCTATATCAAGTAATTTTGAACAATCTGCATCATCTAAATCGGAGTGGAAACTAAGCTTATCTGAAAAATTATCTTCAGAATCCACTTTGCCTCCCGGAAATACATATAAATCTCCAAATGCTGTATTACTTGAACGCTCTACAAGCAAAACCTCCATATCATTATTGTTTTGTCTTAACAATAGGACTGTTGCAGCCGGAATTAAACTCATTATTTAAGAAAATTTTTTGTTTCTAGATTAGAATAGCCTCAATGAACATTACTGACAATCTTAAAAAAGATATATCGAATGCCCCTGAGTGGTTTCAAAATGCAATTGTTTCAAAATCAGACGTAAAAGTATTGAAAGCAGAGCTTGGCAATGTAAGTTATAAATGTTGGGGCAAGGGTACAAATGATAAAACTATTGTATTAATCCATGGAACTGGTGCTTCTAAAAATTGGTGGGATCCAATAGCCCCATTTATTTCAGATGAATATAGAGTTATTGCGCCAGACTTACCAGGAATGGGAGACTCTGATCACAGAGATGAGTATAGCTATGAAGTTTTTGGTGAAAGTATTCTATCGATTTTAGAACAAGAAAATATTACAAATAATGTTTTTCTTGTTGGGCACTCTCTTGGGGGTCATATAGCTGGTTTCGTGGCTACTGAGAAGCCATCAAAAATTTCTGGGATCATTATGATTGATACGCCTGTTAGACCTCCAGACTATGAGTATGATAAGCATGTTGGCTCTGGTCCACTTAGATTGATCAAATACTATCCAGATAAGAAAACAATACTTGGGAGGTTTAGACTCATGCCTAAACAAGAGTGTGAAAATGATTGGTATTTAAGGTATGTTGCTGAGTATTCAGTAAAAGAGACTGAAGAGGGTTGGAGATGGAAATTTGATGACAGTCTTTTCTATAAATTAGGAAGGCCCAAAGGATATGAATATATTTTTAAATGCCCTTCTCTCTTTATAGCTGGAGGAAAAAGCTTGCTCATGGGTTCAAAGATTTTGGAGTATATGCAATCAACATTTAAAGAAAATATGGAATTCGTTTCAATTGACAATGCAGCCCATCACGTTCCTATAGATGCTCCAAAAGAGGTTATTAAAATAATAAAAGAAACTATAAGTAAATGGCTCTAAATTATTTCTTTACAATACTTTTTTTAGCTTTAGGTCTATCAGCGCTGCTTTTTGGTAGAGCTATGTTTAGCTTCTTTTTAAAGATAGCTAATGATGATGAGCTTTCTAAAAGAGTTGGTCTTGCAATAGGCATTCCAGGCTTAGCATTACTAATTTTTATTCTCAATATCGAAAATTGGTATTTCAGGGTTTGGAGTATAGTCTCCTTTTTATTTGGATTAGGTTTCTTCCTGAGGGGATTATTTTTC
>CACBQK010000004.1 GCA_902541365.1 uncultured SAR86 cluster bacterium | reverse complement strand
TTATCGATGAAGAAAATCTCACAAAAGAATTTATTTATTTTTACTACATTATAAGCGGCGCTCAAGCTGGCGGTGCAAGTGGTGGAGATATGGGAGATAGTTCTGTATTAGAGTTTAGAAAATTTAAGGATGACATAGCTCTCTATAAGAAAAATACAATCTTTAACTATGATGACTCAAACAATATCTCAAAATCTACTTTAACTAACATACTCGAATCATTTGTTGGCAGATTTGAAGTAAAAATTGAAGAAGAGGGAAAATATTTAATAAATATTGATAAGTTATTTCTAGGTGAAATGCTTGTTGGACTTACCCCGCCTAAAGAATATGCGGAGTATTATAGTCTAATTCTTGGAAGAATTGATGATAAAAAAACCTATATCAGCCGAGTAAAAAATTATCCTAAAAATACTTCTATAGAGGTGACTTATGGGTTCTTTAATCCTAGTCCTAAGGGTTCCGTAGATGCAGTGCCAGATGCAAGATATTCAAGTATTGTAGCTAGGCATATGTTTGTAGAAATGCCAGATGATAATTATGAGCCAAGAACTGCCGATCAACGAGTAGGATATTTCTCAACAAAGATCACTGATTTGAGCACTTATGATTATTTTAAAGGCAAGGATCTAATCAATAGATGGCGGTTAATAAAAAAGGATCCAACAGCAGAGCTTTCTGAGCCAATAAATCCTATTGTTTTCTGGGTAGAAAACTCAACGCCTGAAGAAATTAAACCATTTGTTGTTGAAGCAATTGAGCTATGGAATATTGCATTTGAGGAAGCAGGATTTAAAAATGCTGTTGTGGCAAAAATACAGCCAGATGATGCTGAGTGGGATGCTGGTGATGTTCAGTACAATGTTATTCGTTGGGCTTCAACTCCTTCACCAAGGTATTCTGGATATGGTCCAAGTGTTGCTAATCCAAGAACAGGGGAAATGATTGCTGCTGACATAGTACAAGAATTTAACTCTATTAGTTACGGATATAGACTAAGGAAGATTTGGGGTTACGATGAAGAAAATGATCCTTTAAGACAATGGATTGTGTCCTTAACACTTCATGAAATTGGTCATACTCTTGGGCTTCGCCATAATTTTAAAGCAAGTTGGTTATATGGGCCTACTGAAATTCATGACAAAAGCGTGACTGGTAAAAATCATATTGGCTCCGTTATGGATTATGATCCAATTAATATAGCTCCTGAAGGTATTGAGCAAGGAAATTATTTCCCAACGGTACCTGGTTTTTATGATATCTGGGCTATTGCTTTTGGTTATACTCCAGACATGACTGAAGAAGAAAGAAATGATTTGTTAGCTCAGTCAACAAAACCTGAACTTATATTTGGTACTGATGATGATGCTATGGGTTCACCTGGAAGAAATACTGATCCAAGAAATAAACGGTATGATATGTCAAAAGATCCAATAACTTATACAATTCAAAGGATCCAAACAATTGATAAGAAAATTGCTGAGTTGCCAGAAATCTTTGATGAGCCTGGATCAACTTACTCTGAACTCAAAGGTACATTTGATAGCCTAGTTAGAGATAAGGGAAGATTTCTTGAATCAGTTGCAATTCAAATTGGAGGAGTCTATTCCAATAGGCTTGTTGTTGGGCAAGATGAAAATATGACACCTTTTGAAGTAGTTCCATATAGCGAACAAAAAAGGGCAATGGAAGTTCTTAATACCGAACTATTTGCAAATGATGCTTTTACATTCGATCCAAAAATATTGAAACTTCTTCAATCAGAAAAAAGAGCTGCAAGTTATGGAAACTCCGATAATGACCCTAAGATCCATGACCTTGTTCTGAGAATGCAGATGAGTTCTCTAAGTTTTATTCTTCACCCAAGAGTAATGAAGAGACTTACTGATAGCTCTCAATATGGTAATGAATATTTACCAAATGAAGTTTTAGAAGACATCTTTAATGGAATATTTGTTCCGAGAGAAATTCCTGGCACATTCAAGATGAATCTCCAATCAGCTTATGTTGATGGCTTAATCGCAGCAATGGATGATGGAAGTTATGATGAAATATCTAGAGCAGCTATCTTTAGCTCATTGAACAAAATTAAGAACTTTACAAATTCTGCATACGGCAACGATATGGTGAAGGGACACTTTGATTATTTAAATTGGAAAATAAACGACGCCCTTGATTGATTAAAATGAGCCACCTCGTAATTTGGTATTTGGTGGCCCAAATGTCAGCGACAACGCTTCCTTAACTGATTTTGCTTTTCTTATATCTTTAAGAATTGCACTCCATCCCATAAAGGTAATCTTTACAGGATTAAATGTATTAACATTGTTAACTAATCCATATTTTACTGGTGCTTTCTCAGGCTCAAATGTTCCAAACATCTTGTCCCAAATAATAAAAAGGTTCCCATAATTCTTATCGATATACTCTTTATTGGCTCCATGATGAACTCTATGGTGAGAAGGCGTATTAAAAATAATTTCTAGTGGCCCTAGCTTATCAACAATTTGTGTATGCCCGACTACTCCCCAAAGAGTGCTTATAACCCCAGCAATAACAATAATGGTGGGATCCATTCCTACCAAAGGCAGCACTGCAAAAAAGGGAAGTTTTGACAATGGCGCAAACCAAGCTTGTCGAAGGGAAACAGCAAAGTTCATTTCCTCGCTTGAGTGGTGACTCATATGAATAGCCCAAAGAAATCTTACCCTGTGTGAAAGCCTATGATAAATATAAAAAACTAAATCTATTAAGATAAAAGCTAATACCCACATAAGCCAAAGAGGTATTATGCTTGCTAAATCAATAACTCTGAATTGATAAAGAAAAATATGAACTGCAAAAGATAGGCCCTTTGCAGCAGATCCGATTAGAATATTTCCGATAAGTAATCCCGCAGTGCACAAGGTATCATCTAGTCTATAAAAAGATTTATTAGTAAGTGATGAAAAAATGGCCTCAAGGGCAATCATTCCATAGATGATAGGAAGCCCTATTGCATAAACTTCTGCAACTGTTAGGTTAGTCATTTAGATTTCAATGCCTCAATATTTTTGATAAGTGAGTCTAGCTGTGGTTTATTTGCTTTTATTTCCTCCATAGATAAGCCTTGAAGCTCATGCGGAAAAACAAGCCATTCATCTGTTTCGTGTATATAGTAATCGGGTATTCTATTTGTCTTATTTTTAATGGGTTTGAAATATGGGGTTGCTATTCGGATTTCAGGTGTATTCTTTTTACATGCGGACTCTAAGTCCGTTACAACCTTTCTAACTGACATACCTGTGTCATAAACGTCATCAACAATTAATAGCGAGTCATCTGACTTAAGTTTTCTAATGACATAATTAAGCCCATAGACTTGAACCTCATCTTTCCTGGAGTCAATTCCTGAATAATATGAGGTCCTAATAGCTATATGATCTGAGGGAATATCAAGAAAATCTAAAAATTCCTGCACTGCAATACCAACTGGAGCTCCACCTCTCCAAACACCGATAATATAATCTGGTTTAAAACCGCTCTCAAATATTTTCCAAGCTAGGTTGAAGGAATCTTCAAGAAGCTGGTCTGCTTGGATAAAATGCTTTTTCATAAAGCGTATATTACTCCAAACAGACCTGATGTATAAACTAGCAGATACTAAATACTTTGCTAGAAGCTATATCTTAATCTCGTCATAAACTGTCTTGGCGGTATCAGCTCTAAGCCAGTAGCAGCAACACCAAAAACATCGGTCATACTTGAGTTCACACCAACTTCGTCAGTTATGTTTAACAGCATAAAATCAACACTTAGATCTTCACTAAATCCAATACTGGTTGTGATATTTCCAATTTGATAGTCTCTTACATAATCAACTAGTGGATTGTTCGATACCCTTTGTTGAAAGTCGCCTCTTTTTACATATTGAACTAAGGTAGTCAAAGAGTTTCCAGACTGAAGATTAGTTTCATATCTTAGGGTGACATCAGCAGTAATTTCAGGTGTTTTGGCAAGCTGATTACCTTTCACATTTTCTCTTAGGCCATATCTGATATCTTCTTCGCCAAAGAAATAAGGATATGCATCAACATTATCTAAAACGTCATAATCTGATGTTACCTCTGAGTCCAAAAATGCAAGATTCATATCAACACTAAATGAATCTGATAAAAATCCAGTGAACTCTATCTCAAGTCCTGACATTTCTGATTCAGGAATATTAGCTACTCCACCTCTGTAGATGTCTGGATCAGTTGCCTGGAATTGTAAATTCTCGTATGAATAAGAAAAAGCAGCAATATTCGCTCTTGCTCTGCCATCTGCAAAAGTTGATTTAAGACCAAACTCTACTGATTCAACAGTTTCTGCTTCAAATGTTGGAAAAACCATTGCTGGAGCATTATCGTCTTCAAAGCCAAATGTTAAATTACTTCCACCAGGTTTAAAACCTTTTGCTAAAGCAAAATATCCCATAATGTCGTCTGAGAAATCTACTTCGGCAACGACTCTTGATGTTAACTCATCAGTTGTACCTTCCTCTTTGAAAGACTCAACATTCAAAAAATTTGTTACGTCTGTTGAGAATGTATCTTCTGAATAACGAAGACCTGAAACAATCCTAAATTCATCACTTAAACTATAGGTTGTTTGAGCATAAACTGAGTAGGATTCTCTTCCTGGATTAGCATCTGTAAAGAAGTCAACCTCCGCAATTGGTCCAAATATATCGAATCTGCCTGGAATTCCATAATCGTGATCGTAGCAGTAGCTTGGATCTGCAAAAGATTCACCACAAAGATATTTAATTCTTCCATCTAAGTCATCATCTCTATATCCTCTAATAACATTCTCAATTTCATGGTCCATGTAGAATGCGCCTACTGTCCAGTCAAGTCTTCCATTTAGGGCAGGCTCGCTTGAAACAATATTGATTTCAAAGGTTGAGGTATCAACCAACGAGGTTTCAGGAGCAAACTCTGCTCTTTGATATGTTGATCCTGCAGGCAATCCTTCAATTACCAATACTGGATCAAGATAATTGTGTCTATCATTGTCTCTTACTACAAGAACATCATCTTCTTGAACACTTGCAATAATTTTTAAATCAGCAGATCCAAGATCAGCCTCATAGATTGCTGCTACAACCATTGATGACAGCTCATGCTGAGAGACGGTATCTTGAGAAAGATTTCTCATCCCTGGAGTTTGATCATCAATACCTCTCATAGCCGCACCATTTCTATCAACTTTATAATACTGACCGAAAACTCTCATACTAGAAGTGTCATTTAAATCAAACATCCAATCTGTTCTGAAGCTTTTATTATTATCATCATCAAGATCTTGGCCAGTAACTACATTCTTGCTAAACCCATCTCTAGTTGTTGAAGATATTGAGAATCTTGTTGCTACTTTATCGCTCACAACAAAATTATTAGATGTGCTTATTTTTCTTAAATTGTAATCACCAAAAGTGACGCTAAGCTTTCCTTCTCCGCCCTCAGTTGTTGGCGCTTTACTAATTACGTTGACAGCACCACCAGTTGAGTTCTGACCAAAAAGCGTGCCTTGCGGCCCTCTTAAGACCTCTATTCTTTCAACATCTAAAAAATCTGTACCCAATGCAAATGGAGAAGCGATGAATACTCCATCCATGTGATATGCAACTGATGGAGCAGCAATAGCATTCTGGTTTGTCTCGTTACCAACTCCTCTGATTGAAATAATCGTTTTGTATCCCTCATTTTTAGCAACGGTTACACCTGGAACAATTGCACTCAGATCTACAAAGCTTGTTATATTCTTCTCTTCAATATCGGATTCAGTCAACGCTGTAACTGCTTGAGATATATCTTGAAGACTTTCAGAACGTTTTTCAGCCGTTACCACTACCTCTTCAACTTCTTGTGCTATAAGATTTAACCCAAATACGCCCACAACAGAAGCTAGAATAAATTTCCTAAATAAAAGATTTACATAATTTTTCATAAAATTTCCCCGTAAAATATTTATTTTGTATTTTGTCTGCAGGACAATTGAAGTTAAACTCGGTCCGTTTAACAAGCGGCGTTCCTTCGGTTTTCACCTACTTCCGTCTCCTAAGAGATGAACGATTTTTGCGTTCCTTCAGCTTTCGCTTACTTCCGACTCCGAAGAGTTGAACGATTTTAACTCACATATTACTCAAAAAATTGAGCTCCTTTTTAACCATGGAGATGGTGCAAATCAAATCACAATATAAAATAATACTTTCTAAATTTTGACTTAACAAGCTTCAAATCAAGATTAGACGACTTTTTTTGTTTTTTTTGCCTTAAAACCTAAATTTGTATCTTTAAACCTGTAAAATTTATGTAAATGATAGAAAAAGTCTTCAAACTTCAATCAAATAATACTTCCTTGGGCAAAGAGGTTTTGGCTGGTATTACTACCTTTGTCACTATGGCCTATATCATATTTGTTAACCCTCAGATGATGTCTGTAAGTGGTATGGATCTTGGAGCGAGTTTTGTAGGTACATGTCTTGCAGCATCGTTGGCTTGCATAATCATGGGTATTTATTCAAATTGGCCAGTAAGTTTAGCTCCAGGAATGGGACTTAATGCGTTTTTTACTTACACAGTTGTAGGCGAAATGGGTTATTCATGGGAGGTTGCACTTGGTGCAGTATTCTTAGCAGGTGTTTTATTTTTCATAATGAGCGTAACAAGATTGAGAAGGTGGATGCTTGATAGCATCCCGCTAAATCTTCGAATTGCTATGGGAGCTGGTGTTGGTTTATTTATTGGATTTATAGGTCTAAAAAATGGAGGTTTGATAGTTGCAAACAATGCTACATTTCTTAGTCTTGGTGACTTCACAAATCCTGAAACTTTACTGGCAGCATTTGGCTTTCTTATTATCTGCTCTCTCTCTGTAAGAAATACTCCAGGAGCTATCCTGATCGGGGTAATGCTAGTAACAATTCTTTCTATCCTATTAGGACTAATTGAATTTCGAGGATTGGTTTCAATGCCTCCAAGTATTGCTCCAACTTTTTTGAAAATGGATATACTTGGAGCTCTTGATGTTGCGATGCTAAGTGTGGTGATGTCATTTCTTTTTGTTAATCTTTTTGATACTGCTGGAACTTTGTTAGGCGTTGCTACTAGAGCAAAAATAACTGATGAGTTCGGCAATGCAAAAAACTTTGACAAAGCTCTGAAAGCTGACAGTAGTTCAAGCATATTTGGGACTTTCTTTGGTTGTTCCCCTGTTACAAGTTATGTAGAGAGCTCTGCAGGAGTAGAAGCTGGGGGAAGAACTGGTTTAACAACTGTAGTAGTAGGCCTTCTCTTTTTGGTTGCAATTTTCTTTTCACCGCTTGCTGCAATTGTTCCTGCCTATGCTACTGCAGGTGCATTAATTTATGTTTCTATTCTTATGATGAGCGGTATGGAAAAGCTAAATTGGTCTGATTCAACAGAGCTTTTACCAGCTCTGGTTATCATAGTAATGATTCCGCTTACATTTTCCATCGCAAACGGAATTGCTCTTGGATTTTTGGCATATGTTGTCCTCAAGATTTCTAATGGTGAGATTAGAAACATTTCATCAGGAGCTTGGTTCTTAACTGCTGTTTTTGTTTCGAAGTTTCTTTTCTTATAAAAATGCTTAACACCTTTGCCAGGATTGTTATTATCCTTTTTACTGTTGGTGTTTATGGGTCAACAGATTATCACCCAACAGCTTTTATTAAAGATACGAAACTCATAGGCAGCTTGCATCAAAATAATGAAGTAGAGATGTTTCTTGGCATACCTTATGCTCTCCCGCCAATTAATGACCTCAGATGGGAAACGCCTGTTGCTTGGACTCCTAAAAATAAAAAAGAAATAATTGCTAATAAGTTCAAACCTGCATGTATCCAGAACCAAAGAATTGTTAATTGGTATAAAAGGTTAATTCTTGACTTTGGTGGCGATCCTGGAACTTTCGATATTCCAGAGTTTAGTGAAGATTGTTTATATTTGAATTTGTGGCGACCAAGGGGATTAGAAAATAATTTACCTGTAATTGTTTATATTCATGGTGGAAGCAATAAAGCTGGCTGGGCATATGAACCTAATTATCTTGGTCATAATATTGCTAACAAAGGCTTTATACTTATAAGTATTCCATATCGCCTTGGAATATTTGGCTTTTTTTCTCATCCTGATGTTGAAAGCCCTAATCTTGCTTTATACGACCAGATTTTGGCCCTTGAATGGATACAAAAATATGTTTCTTTCTTTGGCGGTGATCCGTCTAATGTTACTTTAGTTGGTGAATCAGCAGGTGCTGGGGGGATTAGTCATTTGATAGCTTCTCCCTTAAGCAAAAATTTATTTCATAAAGCAATCCATCAAAGTGGCGGATCTTCTTTTACCTATCCAACCTCAGCTTTGGATGTTAAAAAGCTGGCAAATAGTTTTGCAAATTCTTTTGAAGATCCATCGCTTAAGAATTTAAAAAATGTTAGTGCAGAAGAAATACTTGAGGTTTCAGAAGAGGTTTATGCTGAGCACTACTTTAACTATGTTGATGATGGTTTCTCTATGATTGGTAACTTATCTAACACTTTTAAAAGTCGGAATGTTGAAAAAGTAGATCTTCTAATTGGGTCAAACAATGATGAATGGTCCTTATATTTTGATGGGAATGTGGATATCAGTCTATGGCTCGATGAGGAAACAACTCCTGAAAAAAAAATAAAGCTTTTGCATCTTCTAGACGACATTAAAGATCCTGTAAGAAAGATGGATTTATTAATTACAGCTAAAAATTTTGTTTGTCCTTCTTTGTTTATGGCTGAAGAGTTAAGGAAAAAAGGAGGTAAAACCTGGGTATATCAATTTAATAGGGTTAGAGATAGTGAATTGGCAAAAAAATATGGAGCCTTTCATGGTGCAGAACTTCCTTACGTTTTTGATACTCATGATGAGTGGCTACCAACAAATGAGACTGACAAAGAACTAACTAGAGAGATTCAATCTTACTGGTTATCTTTTGCTCAAACTGGGAATCCTAATAATGATGATGCGGTGCCATGGCCAGAATATGATTCGTCTAATGATTCAACTCTTGTTTTAGATGATGAGATATATCAAAGAAGTCACGAGAGTTCTGAGATTTGTAAAGTAATGGATTTATTTTAGAAGTTGGCTGGGTTTTTTGGTGTAAAAGCATTGTAGTATTCTTTGATATTCAATATATCCTGCTTATCATCTCCAGTTGGCATAAACTCTTTACCAAAAACTAACTCTTTCTTAAGAAAATCCAGTGAAACTAACACAACTCCTGAATTAAGCTCTCTAGCAATTCTTAAGAATCCTGTTTTCCACTCACCCACTTTTGACCTTGTCCCTTCTGGTGCAAGACCAATAAGTCCATTTTTTTTATCTTCAACTTGCCTGAGTAGGTCTTTTATAAGTCCACCTGGCTTTGATCTATCAACAGGAATACCCCCCATGTATTTCATGAATTTTCCCAATATCCCTTTGAAGACCGTGTGTTTACCTATGAAATATACTTTTAAGTCAACTGCTGCAATAGCCGCCAAGCCTACCACTGCATCCCAGTTTGATGTATGTGGTGCAACGATAGCAACAAACTTCTTGTTTTCATAAAGATCTGATATTTGACCTTTTATTTTCCATCCAGAAAGCTTTATTAATATTTTACCAAGCCACTGAAATGGCTTAGGTCTGTTCGCCTTGTAACTATCTGGAAACTTAAAATTCATAGATCATATTATAATCTATTTAAAGATATTCCCTCTCTTTTTAGAAGTTTGCGCTTTGTAGAAACCCCGCCTTTGCCACTATATCCTCCTAGACATCCATCGGACCTAATTACCCTATGGCAGGGTATTTCAATTGGTCTTGGATTTTTCCCACATGCATTTGCAACAGCACGAGCAGAGTTTGGTTTTCCAATTGCTAAAGCGATCTCCTTATAAGTTCTTATTTCACCCTCTGGAATTTTTTTTAGTTCATTCCAAACCATAATCTGAAATTTTGTTCCTTTAAGCATTTATTTGAGATGCTCAATTAATAGCGTTGGAACATTGCAAGTATGAGATTTAATGGTAGCTACCAAGGTTCCCTTCTTAAGCCCTTCTTTAATCGGTGTTACCTCAACATTATTGCTAACCAATCTTTTGTGTGCATCCTTAATCGAATCCACTTCCCAGGCAAGTCCCCAAAGTTCATCAGCTGATTCTTTTTTATCTTTTTCTTCAATAACTTCAATTGTGGTTGCATTTGTTCTGAAAAACAGCATTCTTCTCTTCCAATGCTCTATTGTTTTATCTAAGGCCAACCTTATTTTATAAATATCTCTATAAATGCTTATAAAATCATCTGCATCCTGAGTATTTATTACCACATGATCAAGCTTTTTTACTTTTGATGAATCTTGGCTTTCATGCTTTGGAAGATTGCCCTCTATGTGTTCTATGATAAAGATAAATAACTCTCTGCTGAGAGTGTTTGGTAAAAAAATATTTTTCCATCGTCTTATTTTTCCATCTTTTTCATTGATTGCCTCACCTGAGCTTATCTCAACTGAATACCCATTCTTGTTTAAATCTTCTTGGGCTTGTTCTATATTTTGTGTTCCAAGAACAATCCCTGCTAGATGATCTCCTTTCTCTTCAAGCAATAAATTAATAAGCTCTGATCCAGGCCCTGCATCGGATGGCGAAAGCAACTCTAAGTATGTGTTCTCAAAATTAAATAAAGCATTTTTTGTTCCTAGCTCTGTGTGTTTTCCTTTCCAGCATGGGGATACGCCAAGAACTTTTTCGTAGTCATTTGTTGCTTGTTTGAGATCTTTCACTGCAATAATTAAGTGGTCTACTGAAGAAATCATTTTATATTAATCCTTTAAGCTACCAATTTTTTCAATAAATAGCTTTGCGCCAAGTGAAACATTGTCAACCCAGTCATCCTTTGCTTCATTATCTGCATTGTCTGAAATGAATTTGAAGCATCTAAAGTCAATATTTTTTAATTTGCAAACTTTTGCAATGGCATAAGCCTCCATATCAACGATATCTGTTTTTAGAGTTGGTAAGCTGGTGACAAACTTATCGCCTGTGCCACATGTTACTCCTTCTCTTCCAAAGGTTATCTCAATATCTTCTTCAAATGGAGTTTGGCCAACTTTAAAACCAAGAGGTGATGCATCCATATCTCTTTGAAAGAAACTTGAAACCTCAACAAGTCCTTTTATGTTTTCATCAAGGGTTCCAGCTGTTCCAAAATTTATAATTTGTTGCGGTGAATGTTTTTCTATTGCTTTTAAAGTATTAAAAACTGCATTCACTTTGCCCACACCAACATACTCTATTTGATGATTAGGGAATTTAGATCTATTCAGCTCTTCTTCAATTGCAACTAAAATAAGCATTCTTATTTCCAACTTCCTTTTCTTCCAGATAAGTCCCACTCAATTCTTGAATACATTAACTCTATCCTTCTCTTAATATATCTCTCTGCAAAAGTATTACTAATTTCTGGAAGGGGGATAAAAGACATGCATCCAAGTCCATCAATTATCTTTAATGTCAGCTTAGAATCATTTTCTTTTACAGCAAGATTGTGAGGTATTATGTTTTTTGTTAGTAGTTTGGTTTCTTTCAGAAATATCTCAAATTCTTTTAAAGCTTTATCAATTTCTGAGGTTCTTCCTTTGCTAAATAAATATTCTTCTAAATTTAAGGCTACTTTGTCGTTATTTGTTATAAGCTCTGTGCATGATGCCAAACCCTTACTGGTTTCTACAAATTCATACCATTTTGCAAGATGTCTCCATATTTTTTGAGGGTTTTCTTTGATAGCTCTTTGTTGGTATGCACTCTCCTCCCTAAAGTTATCATCAAAACCTCTTTCTGATCTGAGCTTCTTGTACCAGGGTGCGTTTGAGCGCATTTTTTTAACTTCATCTAGTTTGCTAATCTTCAAACACAAACTTTTATTATCGGGATGGATATAACAAACTCTATTACCACCCTCTGCAAATGGTCTAACTCTGTCAAGATTAATCATATTCTGTTAGTTTACTGATTTATAAATATTCACAATCGTAACGCCAATCACAATAAGGAAAAGTCCAGTGGCAGATTGCCAGTTAAGTGTTTGCTTGTAAAAAATATAGCTCAGTAACGCTATAGTAAAAACTCCTATGCCTGACCAACTAGCATAAACAACTGATAAGGGTAGCTTTTGCGTAACTATAGCAAGGAAGTAGAATGAAATAGCATAAGAAAAAAGTAAGATTAAGGTTGGAGTTAATTTTGTAAAATTTTGTGATGTTGGGAGAAGCATTGTGCCTAATACCTCAAATATTATTGCTAAAAAGAGAATAATATAAGGGTTCATTAAAATTATATGTCTTTGCTAGACAACATCATGACAATCACAATCAAGCTCTTTACATAGCTGAAAGTTTTTTGTGTGCGCATAAACAACAAGAGTTGATCCCATTAATGTAAAAATAATTACAGATGTTTCTGTAAGGAAGCTTTCCGATAATGCTGTAGCAATTAGAGCGCCTAAACCAGCTAGGCCCACAAGAAATACACCATAATCATTATGGTTTGAAACTCCTGTAATTAGTGCATAGACACTAATTGGTATAGCTAAAAATAAAATAGTCCAATGAATTAACTCATTATCAATAGAAAGCGTTAATGCTCCAGAAGTAACAATAAAGAAAGACGGTACTAGCAAACAGTGGAGTGCGCATGCTATTGACAGCCCAGCGGCGAACTTATCAGTAATTGGATGAGTTTTCATAATAAAGTTAATTATACAATATTTGTCAAACTCAACTCTTAGTCTGGCAGTTTAGTTATCCACTCTCTGAGCATTTCAACTGCTTCTTTATGAGTTAAAGCTCTACCTGACTCTGGCATCATTATTCCAGGATCCATGGACTCCATTCTATAGAGCAAAATGGATTCATTAGGTTTGCCTGGGACTATGGAGTATCTGTTGCCTCCGCTTCCCCTTCCTGTTGCTACAGGTTTTTTATAAATACCTAAATTTATATCTCTTGTTTCAATTAAGTTCAGATAAAGTCCAGTTGAGTTTGCGTTGCCGGTTGGCGAGTGGCAGTGACCACAATTTATATCCAGATAAGATCTTGCTCTATCATTGATGTATTTGGTTTCATCTCTCCAATCAACTGGAGACACTAAATCTTTTGGAAAAGTGTCAATTATTTCTCTTTTCATCCAATATGCTAGCTGATTAAACTCTCCCTCCTCAAAACTATAGTGTTTATTTATATTTTTAGCTTTTGGCCCTATTGGAGTAATAGAATCTTTAGCAGCGTGACATTCTTTGCATTGATTTACATTTGGAACTCTATAGCGAACCTGTCTTTCATCTCCCATGAAATCAGTCCATGACGCATTAATAGTTTTTCCTGCAATTTTTTTATAAGCTTCATTTTGTTGTTCATTCCAAGCGTAAGAAACTGCCTCCCAGCCATCTTTTTTTCTTAATAGAAGCCGTGTCTCTAAAAGCTGTTTACCAAGATCTGGATTTCTTTCATCAACTGGATAATAAAAAGTTTTTATCAAAGCAGAGCCTTCTGGGAAATCGAAAACCCAGTCTTTCACATACGATGCTTTAGCATTATTCGGAACATATACCCATCGTTGCTTATAAGAATAATCTGAAAATAAAGTTGAAATTAATTCATATGGAATAACTTTTTCATGAGGCTCTTGTGCAGATGTATCAAGAAAAAATTCAAACTCTGATAGTTTTTCTGGGAATGTGTCTTCTAAGATTAAATCACTATTTACAGAAAAACTGTTGGCGCTGAACACCAGTAATAGTAGACAGCAAACCGCGCTTCTCATTTTTATTAAAAAGTTTCTATATTTATCTCTTTAAGAGGAGCTATCTCTCCTTTAAAGTCTTCTTTATTTGTACTAATTGGATCAGAAAATCCCAACATATACCTAATTGGTTTTATTGTTAAAAAACTTGCGCTCTCTTCAGAGATAATAAGTTTCTCATCATCTGGTTGTCCAAATATTATTTGAGAAAGAGGAACAATGCCGTCCCAGAATATATCTGGCATATTCCCCCCACTTATTTCGAACAATGCTTTTGCCAAGTCTCCAGTTTCAATATCTGGATCGAAACCGCTTGGCCCATAAGTATTCCCATGAACCTGAATATTTTTTGGATGAGGATAATAGTTAGGATCGTCTGTCTCATCTCCATAAGAGACAATTGAGAGGTTTACCGTGCCATTTCCACTCATCAAATTATCAAAGATCTCAACATCTGAATTTGCCATGATAATGATTCCCGTTCCTCTTGGAACCTCACCAACAATATTTCCTTCAGGCGCGAAGTTATCTGTGTCGTTATCAATAGATTTATTATCGAAGACTCTTATATGGTGTCCGCCTTGCTGAGGTAAGTCTGGAAGGTCAAAAACTAAGATGCCGCCAGTGTTATGAGAGGCTAAGTTGTTATACACATCTGCATAATATGAGTTCTCAATTTCAATACCTGCCACGTTATATTGAGCAATGCTATTTCTAACAATGATATTTTTTGATTGGCCTACATATATTCCAGCATCTGAGGCTCCAATGGCAACACAGCCATCAATTAGAACATCCTCTGATTCAACTGGGTAAAATCCATAGGCTCCATTTGTGCTTTTAGGACCGCCTGTCCATTCAGTTTTTAGGTTTATCATGCTAATGCCTTTAGCACCTATTACCTTAAGGGCATCTCCCTTTGCATCAAGTATTGAGAAATCGCTGAGGGTGACTCTATCAGAAGTTACTAATAGGCCTTGTGCACCAGATTGTTGATTTTTAAAATCTAGGATTGTGCTATCGATGCCCTCTCCTTTTACGGTCACATTGTCTACATCAAGTGATAATCCGTCTTCAAATTTATAGTAGCCACTTTTAATTATTAAAGTATCGCCTTCATCAATTAGAATCAATGCTTCTTGAAGTCTTTCTTGAGCGTTGGGGCCAGGATATATGTAAACGTCTTTAGCAAAAAGATTAAAGGCAGCTAATAAAGGAACAGAAAAGAAAAATATTCTTTTCATTTTTTCAGATTTTTACTTTGAGCAGCAGGTGCACTCGCAGCAATCACAACAATCACACATTGCAATAGTATAAACTAAGTCTATTTCTTATTAAATGCTTCTTTGTTATCAGTTTGTTGTGTTTGAGACCCAATATCTGCAGCTATTGAGTTAGGAACAAGCATGGTTAAAGCATAGTGGGCTATCTTCCATTCATCATTAATTAGTTGGACGACTCCAGTACCTCTGCAGTGTCCCAACTTTTCATTAAAAAGAATTTCATCAAACCATCGTGTATCGCCATTTCCCTCCCAATTACGCTCTAAGATTTCGTAAGTCCAACCATGCCCGTCTGCAAAAGCTGGTTTAGCATAAGCTTTGAATTCTTCTATATTCCAGCGTTCAGTCTTATCTGTCCCTAAGAAAACTGCATTTTTTGAATATCGCGCGAAGTAAGCTTTAAAGTTTCCTTCATGTGCATCTTGGTGAAGACCATCAAGTAAAGAGTTGATTGAGGTGTTTTGGTCCTCAGCACAAATGCTGAAATTAAACACTAAGATTGCTAAAAATAAGTTTTTCATTTCCAATTATTATTTTACAAGACTGCTATTCTAAAAATCTATATCACCGCCTTGATAGTATTACAATCCAGCGACTAAGGTTTAAAATATCAGCCAACGCTGCTGATACATAGGTCAAAGCTGCTGCTCTGAGAATACTGCTTACCGCCTTTTCATTTGACTGAGATACATAGTTTCCTTCCCTTAATAAAGGTAGTGCTTTAGAAAAACTTGCATCAAATTCAATTGGTAAAGTCAAAGCATGGATCATCATGCGGGCGATAAAACCGGATAGACCCAGGATGAGCAATAAAGAGAATGGCATTGGATGACGTGTAATAATACCGATTATTGGCGACAAATATATAATTGCAACACTCCATCGAGCCACCTTATCAACAATTGGAACCATCTTTGTTCTAGTAGCTAGGCGTTTATCGCCTTGCTGATCCTGAATTGCATGTCCAACCTCATGAGCCGCAATCGCTATTGCAGTTAATGATTTAGATTCATAATGCTCTTGTGAAAGTCTGACTTTTTTTTCAATTGGATCATAATGATCTCCTTGCTCAGTTACCTCAACATCAACATCTTTTAGAGAAAATCTCTCGACCAAATGCTTTGCAAGTTCGCCTCCAGTACCAGGCATTTCAGGCTTTTCTGATGAATATCTCCACATCACCAACTTCACCCATAAAGATGGACCAAATATAAGTGCCAAAACTATGAAAGTACCCAATGCTATAACCATAATTAAGCTCCCTTAAATTTATTTAGGTTTCGGAAACCAAATCATTGCTGATTGAAAAAGTATTATGAATACATGCAAGTAGATAAATAATTCTGCGAAGGGAGTATTTGATGCAATCTTAATGGCAATTATTGATACCGATATGCAGTATATAGAACATAAGATTTTTGGCGTTGTCCGAACTATGTCACCTCTATTAATTGCTGCTCTAAGACCTTGAGCTAAAGTGAAGCCATAACACGTAAATAAAACCATACTCAAATAAAGTATTTCAAAGTTTTCCATAAAAAGTCCTCAATTCGTTAGTATCTGTAATCTTATTATATTAGGTTATTAGCTTAGGCATTATTCCTAGTTGAGAAAGGATGCCAAAGACAATTAACAATATAATGCTTGAGAGTATTTTCAGATTCTTTTTTTGAATCCATTCAAAAACGTTATCTATAAATTTTCTTATAGTTTTATCAGCTTTATCCATTAATTTAATAGCTTTTCTTGTCCATGTGTCAGTCATGTCAATTAATATCAAAGATAATACTGCGATGATAAGCCAAACAGCTCCATTTAAAACCATGTCTATAATCCAACCAACTACTACCCAGTTTATTTCCATTATTAGTTATTATCTCTTAGAAGTTTTTATTTGGAATCCTTAAGCCTTTCTTCTGCCTTATATCTATCATTTTGTAATTGCTGTTTGGTCTTAATATTATTAATTTCTGACAAAATTAAAATTAAAATAATGAAAATTACAGCAACTGATATGAATTTTATATTCATTTCTTTCATTCTTTTGAGACTTTTATTAAGGCTGTTCCTAAATTGGCAACATAGAATGGTTGTGCTTCATTTCCAATTATCAATCCAGTAAGCAATCCTGGCATCTCTCCTGTCAATTCTGGTGTAAGTAATTCTGTAAAACCCTCTCCTAACTCCATTCGTTTGACAGCTTTTTCCATATTCTGAAGACCGATTTGCGTTTGTGCATCAAAAACAACATAAGATTCACCATTTTCTGGATCAATCGAGTAAATTTGATTTGATAATGGAGATGCGACCCATAGCTTTCCATCACTATTTAGTTCCATATTATCTGGAGTTGGTATAACTGCTAAGGTGGTTTGATTCGAAACGGATCCTGTAAGTATGTCTAAATCAAAAGATAAAACCCTATTTTTCATCATCTCAGAAAGATAAAGTTTATTTCTCTTCTCATCTATATAAAACCCATTAGCAAAATACAAGTTTTTAAGTATTAATTCAGGTTTGGAAAGAGTGCCATCTCTAGAAATAGGAATTCTATAAAGTGCTCCATCAGGGATGGCCTCATCTAGTCCCTTAAATAATCTTTCTTCATTTTGGTTTTCTGTTGACTGAGTGAACCAAAGAGAGCCTGTAGAATCTTCTATTGCAACATTTACACCATATTTATGAGAATAAATTATTTCACTAGATTTAGTTTCTATTGATGTTTTATAAATTTTTCCGTTAAAGACATCAGCTGTAATTATATGTTTCTTATCTGGTGTGAAATGAACGCCATTGGGTGCAGATTCAACTTTGGGTGGATTATGTTGAAAATCCAAGGCTTCAAAATTCCCAAATGGAGTAACCTTTCCAAAAAGATCAATTTTAGCTAGGCCGTATCTTTGGTCGGCAACTATTAAGGTTCCATCTGCAAGCATTACGCCATGTTCTGGCCTCGAAAGTTTACCACCTTCAGGATATTCCGCACCGTCAGATATATTCCATGAGACTTTTTGAGATGAATTATCTTCAATAGAGCAGGAGGTAATTAGAAAAAGAAATAAAAGTAAGTAAGCTTTCTTGGGGCTCAATATAGTTTGTAAAGTCATGATATCTCCTTATAAAAATACTTTGTGCACTACTAATTTAACAAAATCAATAGCTTACTCAACCGTAACGGAGTATCCGTAGCAACATTAGTTCTCATTAGTTTTTTTCTCATACTGATCCTTATGATACTCAAGGAACTCTTTATCTATTTTATGATTATTTGAAATAGTTAAGTTAACTTCTTCATACCCCTCAAGACCCTTAACAGCAAATGTTTCTGGATCTATATAAAATGCAAGGTCGTCGAATTGTGCATGATGGTTTGGGCATAAACACAACATATTGCTTAAAGCATCAGGTCCATTGTGTGGTTGCCCCAATCCTTTAATGTGTGCACCGATAGCAATGGCGCCATGAGGTCTTCTAAGATAGACATTGCATACCTGACATTTATGACCATAAATTTCTTTAATTTTTTCTCTTAGTTTAATATTTCGGTTTATTTTATTGATAGTTGTTTCGGTTCTGTGGGTGGTTTTGTAATTTTCAGGCAAATTCTCATCTAATTTCTTTTCTAAATCAGAAATAGATAATTCGCTTTCAAGATGAAATCTACAAATATAATGACCGCTTTTACCAATAATTCTTTCGTATGAGGTCACATAATAGAGTCCATCATATCGATACCCGCTTTCAGGTCCGTTGTTAACTTGATGCCCTCTTGTAACTCTTACAGGCAAACCATATTCACAACTTAATTGAAGTCCTTTGTTTCCTCTCGAAAACTCTTGGTCAGAAACTTGCTTGCCGCCAGGAGCATCCTGTCCGCCTTGTCCTGTGTAAAGAATGTAATCTAAATTATCTATATCATCCTCATACCCGCCAGACAGAACTATTGAACAAGAACCCTCATTCTCTCTTCCCCAAATACCTGCCATGGTTGGTGCATGGAGTCCATACTCTGAAAGTTCTTTTCTTGATTCAAAAATATCACCAGCAGATACCCCTGGTATATGACCAAAAACCAAACCATCTGAATCATCCTTGAAACTCACATTAAAAACCTTTTTATCTGCCGTCTTTTCAAAAATAAGTTTCATATTAGAAAACTTATCTCCCTTCTTGCGATTAATCCATTTGGGGAATTTTTCTTTTAGCGCTTCAGAAAAGTCTTCTTTCCACCACAATCTAACAACGGGTGATTTTTCACGTGCCCATTTTAATGAAGCAGAATAGGAGTGTTTATCTGTTTTTAAAACAATATCGAAATCTTCGTCTTCAATGTTAAAAAAAGAGTAAAAATCTTGAGGAACAACACTAACCTTATAAGAGAATGAGGACAGATCTAACTCTTTTAAAATTTTATTATCGTCAATTGTTTTCCAAGAAAATTTTTCCATAGAGATATATTAACAGGGAGCAACAATGTGGCGAAATCTTATTCAACTGTGACTGACTTCGCTAAATTCCTTGGTTGGTCTACGTCTGTGCCCCTCAGGCAAGCTACCTCATAGGCCAGTATTTGGAGTGGTATGGTGTAAATAATTGGTGCATTGTAATCTCCACAATTAGGCATATTTATAAATTTTCCCTTACTTATCTCAATAGTTGAGTTTGCGTTTCCAAAAACATATAGGGTTCCCCCTCTAGCTTTTACCTCCTCGAGGTTTGACAAGAGTTTCTCAACCAGGCTATCCTCGGGAGCAAGAGCAATAACTGGGATTTGCTCATCAACCAGTGCTAAAGGTCCATGTTTTAGCTCTCCTGCTGGATATGCTTCAGCATGTATATATGATATTTCTTTTAATTTAAGTGCTCCCTCTTGTGCAATAGAGAAATACATTCCTCTCCCTAAAAATAGTGCGTTGTGCTTGGTCGAGATATTTTGTGTTATTTGAGAAATGTTTTCCTTTAAATTAAAAGATTGATCGACTAATGCTGGGGTTTCTCTTAGCTCCTGTGTTGCTTGTTTTCTTTTATCAGCATTTTTATCTTGGCTTTTCGCAATTGAAAGAGCGAGCATCAGCAAAGCAGCTAATTGAGTGGTAAAAGCTTTAGTTGATGCAACTCCTATTTCGGGCCCTGCATTAGTGAAGATCTTCCAATCTGCTTCTCGCGCCATGGTGCTTGTTGGAACATTGCATATTGTCACAATACCAACATACTTTTCGCCTCTAGCATACTCTAAAGCAGCCAGCGTATCAGCTGTCTCACCAGATTGAGATATTGTTACAAAAAGGGTGTTGTCTTCAACGATTGGATTCCTATATCTGTATTCACTTGCAAAGTCTATATAACAAGGAATCTCACATATGTCCTCAAACCACTTTCTGGCAGTTTTTGCCGCATGAAGACTGGTACCACATGCTACAAACTGAATTCTTTTTACTTCTTTGAATGCATCGCTGGAACCCAAACCAAAGATATTATCTAAGACATCATTTTCACCAAGCCTCCCATTTATGGTGTTTCCTAGCGCATCTGGTTGCTCATAAATCTCTTTTTCCATGAAGTGTGAGTAGTTGCCTTTGCTTGTTGATGTTGGTGTTGCGTCTATTTTTGTTTCTTCTCTCTTAGCGGGTTCTCCACTGCTATTAAAAATTTTAATATCATTTTCTGAAATTTCTGCAAAGTCTCCATCTTCCAGTAGATAGAACTTTTCGGTTATATTGGCAATCGCTAATGGGTCTGATGCAATAAAGTTCTCTTCAATGCCTTTTCCAATCAATAGTGGGCTCTTTTGTTTAGCTGCATATATTTTGCCTTTTTCTTTTGATGATATGGCAGCTATTGAGAAAGCTCCTTTAAGTTCTTTGGTTGCATTTATTAAAGCCTCAAGGGTTGATAGTGAGTCTGTTTTATTTAAGTGGATTAAATGAGCTATAAGCTCGGAATCAGTTTCAGAAGCAATGTCATAACCTTTACTTTTAAGTTTATTTCTAATTTCGTCATGATTTTCTATTATTCCATTATGAACAATGTAGATTTCATCATTTGAGCCATGAGGGTGAGCATTTTCCTCTGATGGGGCCCCGTGAGTTGCCCATCTTGTATGAGCTATTCCAGAATTTGCTTTTGGCTTATTGTTTACCATTAGCTTCTCAAGGGATGAAACTTTTCCTAATGATCTAAGTCTGAAGACTTCATTATCTTGGTTGAGAGCAATGCCTGCTGAGTCATAACCCCTATATTCCATGGCGTGAAGACCTTTTATTAAGATCTTGCCTACACTCCTCGATGAGGTTGCTCCAATAATCCCACACATAGTTATTTCTTAGTCTTTGACCAGTTCTCTTTATTCTTTTGTTTACCTCTTCCAACACCTAAAGCGTTGTCAGGTATATCTTTTGTAATAGTTGATCCTGCACCCACGTATGCATTTTTCCCAATAGTTACTGGGGCAACTAAGGATGAGTTTGTGCCAACAAAAGAATTGTCGCCGATGTTTGTTTTATGTTTATCTTTTCCATCGTAGTTGCAGGTTATGGTTCCTGCCCCAATATTAACTTCGTCTCCAACTTCAGCGTCTCCCAAGTAGGTAAAATGATTTGCTTTTGAGTCCCTTCCTAGACTCGTCTTTTTTGTTTCAACAAAATTACCTATTCTTGCGCCATCCATTATTACGCTTCCTTCTCTTAATCTTGCATATGGACCTATTGAGCACTTTGCTCCTATTTCGGATGCATCAATATGTGAAAACGGAAGTATTTTTGTATTATCGCCAATCTTTGTGTCGCAAATTATAGTGTTAGCTCCGATTTCAACATTGTTTCCAAGCTCAACATGCCCTTCAAAAATTACATTAACATCTATCACGCAATCGGACCCCATTTTAACCTCTCCGCGAACGTCTACCCTGCTTTTATCCAAAAGCGTTGCTCCGTTTCTTAGTAAGTCCTCTGATTTCATAATTCTTAAAGTTTTCTCTAGCTCTTCTTGTTCTATGCGATTATTCGCTCCGGCTGTCTCCTCATTTGAAGAGCTTAATGTATTAATTTTAAACCCATTTTTGTGAGCAATGCCAATTAAGTCAGTTAAATAAAATTCTTTGGCTGAGTTATTGTTGTCTATCTCCGGAATAAAATTCTTTAATAAGACACCTTTGGTAACCAAAATTCCTGTAAAAATTTCTTTTATTTTCTTTTGTTCTAAGTCAGCGTCCTTCTCTTCTATAATCCCGAGAACGTTATTTTCTTTATCTTTTAGCGCTCTGCCATAGCCTGTCGGGTTTTCTAGGTTTGTTGTTAATATTGATAGATCAGCTTCTTGGCTACAGAGTTTTTTAAGGGTTTCTTCTTTAATTAGGGGGACATCTCCATACAATATTAGGATTTTTTCATTTTTATCTATGTCTTTTAGTGTTGTTTTTACGGCATCAGCTGTGCCAATCTGTTCTTTTTGAAGATAAGTATTTGCATTAAGTCCAATTTTTTTTATTTCTTCTTCAACTCCCTCTTTATCAAAGCCCACAACCACGGAAATTTTGTTAGAAATTTTGTTGGCGGTTGTCAAGACATGGTTAAGCATTGTTCTTCCACCAAGCGCTTGAAGAACTTTTGCTTTTTGAGAAAGCATTCTGGTGCCTTTGCCGCCGGCTAATATAATTGTGTGAATATTCAATTTAATAGGTCTTTTAACCTATGCTAAATCTTTTTACGAAGTTTTTGAATAGTTTTAAGTCTTGCTGCTGCCTCCGCTAGTTGAGAAGCAGCTTTGGCAAAATCAACATTATCTTTGTTATCTGCTAAATCTTTTTCTGCTTGCTCTTTTGCAGCAATAGCTTTAGCTTCGTCCATGCTATCAGCTCTTTCGGCAACATCTGATAAAACTGTTACAACATCTGGTTGGACTTCTATGAATCCTCCGCTGCAAAAGAAAGTCTCTTCTTTGTCTTCATTACAAACCCTAACTGGCCCAGGCATTAAGCCTGTTAAAAGAGGTGAGTGGCCTGGGGCAATACCTATCTCACCAAGGGATCCAGTTGCATAAAGCATATCTGCTGTGCCCGAAAATATTTCCTCATTTGATGAAACGATACTGACTTTAAATTCACTCATTACATTGTTTTTGCTTTCTCAACAGCTTCTTCTATGGTTCCCACCATGTAGAATGCTTGTTCAGGGAGATCATCATAGTCTCCATTTAGGATTCCATTGAACCCCTTGATGCTGTCTTCAAGGGAAACGTATTTACCTGGAGAGCCTGTAAAAACCTCCGCGACAAAGAACGGTTGAGATAAAAATCTTTCTACTTTTCTTGCTCTTGCAACGGCTAGCTTGTCATCTTCTGATAATTCATCCATACCGAGAATTGCGATAATATCTTTAAGTTCTTTATATCTTTGAAGAACTCCTTGGATGGCTTGCGTTGTCTTGTAGTGCTCTTCTCCTACTACAAGTGGGTCAAGCTGTCTACTGGTTGAATCTAGTGGATCAACTGCTGGATATATACCGAGTTCAGCAATATTTCTTGAAAGAACCACTGTCGCATCTAAGTGTGCAAATGTTGTTGCAGGTGAAGGATCTGTTAAGTCATCAGCTGGAACATATACAGCCTGTATTGAAGTAATAGAACCTGTTTTTGTTGAGGTAATTCTTTCTTGTAGTGCTCCCATTTCCCCAGCTAGTGTTGGCTGATATCCAACAGCAGATGGCATTCTTCCTAATAGAGCTGATACCTCAACACCAGCAAGTGTGTATCTGTAAATATTATCAATAAAAAGAAGAACATCTCTTCCCTCGTCTCTGAATTTCTCAGCAATCGTTAAGCCGGTAAGAGCAACTCTTAACCTATTGCCTGGGGGTTCATTCATTTGTCCATATACAAGCGAAACTTTGTCTAAAACATTTGATTCAGTCATTTCATGATAAAAGTCATTACCCTCTCGAGTTCTTTCACCAACTCCAGCAAAAACTGAGAACCCTGAATGCTCAATCGCAATGTTTCTTATGAGCTCCATCATATTCACAGTCTTACCAACTCCAGCACCCCCAAATAAGCCAACTTTTCCTCCTTTTGCAAAAGGACACATTAGGTCGATTACTTTGATACCGGTTTCTAGCAATTCGTTTGAGCCCGCTTGATCAGTGTAGCTTGGTGGACTTTTATGAATTGGTTGTCTTTCTTTCTCACCAATATCACCTTTTTCATCAATGGGGTTTCCTAAAACGTCCATAATTCTTCCAAGAGTTTCTTGTCCAACTGGAACAGAAATAGGTGCATTAGTTCTAACAACCTCTAGACCCCTTTTTAGTCCTTCTGTCGAGCCCATAGCGATAGTTCTTACGATTCCATCCCCTAGTTGTTGTTGAACCTCAAGCACAGTTTCAAGACCGACAATATTAAGAGCCTCATACACACTTGGTATGTTCTCTCTATCGAATTCGACATCTATAACCGCTCCGATAATTTGTGTCACAACTCCATTACTCATTTCTTTCTCCTTTATACAGCAGCTGCGCCGCCTACAATTTCTGATAATTCTTGTGTAATTGCTGCTTGTCTAACATTGTTATAAAGCAACTCTAATTCTTTAATTAGGTCTCCTGCATTTTCTGTTGCATTTTTCATTGCGATCATTTTTGCTGCTTGTTCACAAGCATTGTTTTCCAACACCGCTTGGAAGATAAGTGATTCTATATATCTTGTAAGCAACCCATCCAATAGAACCTTTGCTTCTGGCTCATAAATATAATCCCACTGCATTGATGTTTGTGATTCTTCATTTTCGCCATGCGATAGAGGTATAAGTTGTTGAAGAGTTGGTTGTTGGGTCATGGTGTTTACAAATTTATTAGAGCAAAGAACAACTCTATCAATGTTGCCTTTTTTCTGCTCATCGAGAACAATTTTTGTAAGCCCTATCAAGTCTTCTGGGTTTGGTTTGTCACCCAGCTTTGTTGCTTGGCCCAAAACCTTTCCACCAAGGTTACCAAAAAATGTAACTGCCTTAACGCCAATTAGCGCGAAACTTGTTTCGACACCATTTTTTTGATTTTCTGCAGCCTCAGCAACGATTTTTTTAAATAAGTTGATATTT
Source organism: uncultured SAR86 cluster bacterium (assembly GCA_902541365.1). Lineage (GTDB taxonomy): Bacteria > Pseudomonadota > Gammaproteobacteria > Magnimaribacterales > D2472 > CACNXK01. The sequence continues at coordinate 72,005 of CACBQK010000004.1, read as the reverse complement.
AGTCCGCCGCACAAGCCTTTGTCAGAACCAACAACAATATAGCAAGTGGACTTATTTTTTCTTTCTTCATAAAAAGGATGGGAATACTCTGAGCTAGAGGAAGCAATATGCTCAATAACCTCTTTAACCTTTTCTGAGTAGGGTCTACCCCCAAACATTAGATCTTGAGTTTTTTTAATCTTACTGGCTGCTACCATTTCTAAAGCAGAAGTAATCTTTCTAGTGCTTTTAATGCTAGAAATCTGTTTTCTTACTTCTTTTGTATTTGCCATCTCTTAATATGTTTGTGTTTTCTTAAAGTCTTCAACTAATTCCTTAAACTGGTTTTCAATATCATCATCCCAGTCTCCGGTATCATTGATTTGCTTTTTTAGATCAGATTTTTCTGATTCAAAATAAGCTAATAATGCTGATTCGAAGTCGCCTACTTTATCTATATCAACGTCCTTCATATATCCTTTATCAGCTGCATATAAGCTCATAGCTTGGTCAGCAACACTCATGGGAGAATATTGTTTTTGTTTAAGAAGCTCTGTAATTCGCTTACCGTGCTCTAATTGCTCTTTTGTTGCGTCATCTAGATCAGATGCAAACTGTGAGAATGCCGCAAGCTCTCTGTATTGAGCAAGGTCTGTTCTAATTCCACCACTAAGCTTTTTAATTATCTTAGTTTGTGCAGCTCCACCAACTCTTGATACAGAAAGCCCTGGATCAATAGCTGGTCTAACGCCTGAATTAAAAAGGTCGGTTTCAAGAAATATCTGTCCGTCGGTAATTGAAATTACATTAGTTGGAACAAAAGCAGACACATCTCCAGCTTGTGTTTCAATAATTGGTAAGGCTGTTAGAGATCCTGTTTTACCTTTTACCTTCCCTTCTGTAATTTTTTCTACGTATTCCGCATTCACTCTAGCTGCTCTCTCTAAAAGTCTTGAGTGAAGATAAAAAACATCTCCAGGGAAAGCTTCTCTACCTGGAGGCCTTCTAAGCAATAGTGATATCTCTCTGTAAGCAACTGCTTGCTTTGACAAATCATCGTAAACAATTAATGCATCCTGCCCTGTGTCTCTAAAATATTCTCCCATTGCGCAACCTGAATATGCTGAGAGGTATTGCATCGCAGCTGGATCAGCTGCTGCCGCTGAAACAACAATTGTGTGCTCCATTGCTCCATACTCTTCGAGTTTTGCTACAACATTAGCTATTGTTGATTGTTTTTGACCAATAGCTACATAAATACATTTAATTCCTGTGCCTTTTTGATTAATTATTGCGTCAATTGCTACAGCTGTTTTTCCAGTTTGTCTATCACCAATAATGAGCTCTCTTTGACCTCTTCCTATTGGAACCATTGCATCGATTGATTTAAGCCCAATTTGCACTGGTTGATCAACTGATTGTCTGGCAATAACCCCTGGCGCAACTACTTCAATAGGAGCAGTTTGTTTTGTTTTAAGTTCGCCCTTCCCGTCGATTGGGTTTCCTAAAGCGTCAACAACTCGACCAAGCATTTCCTCACCTACGGGAACCTCTAAGATCTTACCTGTGCATGTAACTTTTTGTCCTTCACTTAGTCCAAGGTAATCACCCAACACAACAACTCCAACTGAGTCTTGCTCTAAGTTAAGTGCAAGTCCATAGACACCATTTTCAAACTCTACAAGCTCACCATACATAACATCGCCCATTCCGTGTATTCTGATAATTCCATCAGAAACATTGACGATGGTTCCTTCGTTTTTGGTTTCAGCCTTTAGATCAAGCCCTGAAATTTTGTCCTTGAGAACACTTGAAATTTCAGATGGGTTTAGTCCGCTCATATTTTCACCTTATATATTTAATTGATTAATTAATTTTTTGATTCTTCCTTTTATAGATAGGTCCAACACCTCGTCTCCGATCTTTACAACAAATCCTGCTTTTAAATCTGAGTCGTTTGTAAAGGATATAGTTGAGCTGTCTCCATGTTTTTCTTGTAATTTATTAAGGATAATTTCCTTTGTTGAATCTGAGACATTGTTAGGAGTTGCAACCTCTATAACTTTGCTTTCATTGTGCTTGAGCATTAAATCCTCATAAATCTCAGCAACAGCTGCAAGTAAGTTTAGTCTGTCATTCTCTCCGAGAATATCTAACAAGTTTTCAGTAAGTTTAACTGGTTGGTTGGAGAATAAACCTTTTAGAGTTGATACAACTACTGATTTTTCTTCTGGGCTTTCAATAAGTTTGTTGATGCTTGAATCTGAACAAGCCTCAGAAAGCACTTTTAAATCGCCAAACATCTCATTTATTTGACCCTCTTCCACCGCTGCAAGAAATGCTGCTTTTGCATAAGGTCTTGCTTGTGGCTTTAGGTCGTACATTTAAATTTCCTTGGCTGCTTTTTTAATAATGTTTTCGTGTTTTTTCTCATCGATTTCTTCATCGATTATTTTTGATGCGGTCTCGACCACGATAGAAGAAAGTTGTTGTTTGAGTTCTTCTCGTGTTTTGTTTGCCTCATTTTCAAGCTTTTTGGAGCCTGATTCAATAATCTTTTCAGCCTCAGCTTCAGCTTTTACTTTGGCATCATTTAAGATTTGTGAAGATCTTTTGTTGGCCTTTTCGACAATGTTTGCAGCTTCTTCTTTAGCTTCTTTTAACTCTTTTTCATAGGTTAGTTTAGCTTCCTCGAGGGAGTCGTCAGCCTGCTTTGCAGCTTCAAGACCTGCGGCCATTTTGTTTTCCCTCTCCTCCATAGTAGAAAGAATTGGGGGCCAGATATATTTGTAACAAATGTAAACAAACACTGCAAAAATCAATGCTTGTGAAATTAATGTAGCGTTTATATTCATTTGTGATTAAACAGCAAATAGTAAGTAAAGACCAAACACCATTGATATGATTGGAATAGCTTCAACCAGTGCTAAAACAATAAAAAAGTTTGTCAACAAAAAAGGTCTTAGCTCTGGCTGTCTTGCTATACCTTCCATAAACTTACTTCCCAAGACTCCAAGGCCAACAGCTGACCCAATAGCTCCCAGACCAAGCATAAGCCCGGCTCCTATATAAATAACAGATTGTTCCATTTTATTCTCCTTTTAAAATATAAATTATAAACTTAATGATCTCCGGTTTCATGCGCCATTGATAAATACAAAATTGTTAAAACCATAAATATAAAGGCTTGGAGACTTACAACCAATATATGAAAAAGCGCCCACAATAGGTGCAGACCCAAGCCTAAAACTCCAAAGACTGCTGATTGGAAAAACATTAATAATGCAATAAGTATAAAAATCATTTCGCCGGCATAAAGATTTCCGAATAACCTAAGCCCAAGAGAGAGGGGCTTAGCCAGTAATTGCATTATCTCCAAAGCAAAATTAAACGGAATGGCAAATTTCCCAAAAGGGTGTAGTGTTAATTCAGCAATAAAGCCTCCAAGGCCTTTTATTTTGATGCTATAAAAAATGGTAAGAATAAAAACCCCTAATGCCATTCCAAGTGTAATGTTTGGATCTGTTGTTGGAACAAACTTAAAATACGCGTCGTTTGGGTCATCAACTATTCCAGAAGCATAACTAACTTGTTTTGTTAGCTCGGGTAGAAAATCAACCGGGATTAAATCCATTAGGTTCATAAAGAAAACCCAAATTAATACTGTTAAAGCAAGCGGCCCTATAAGTTTGTTGTCTGTGCTACCAAAAATTGATTTTATATTTTCATTAACAAACTCAACACACATCTCTACAAAGTTTTGCATTCTGGTGGGTTTTTGGTCTGCTGGGTTGAGTTTAATTAATTTGAAGAGAGCTACAAAAGCAATGCCCAATAAAATGGAAATAGTTATGGAGTCAACATGAAAAGCCATGAACCCCATTTCGTCATAATAGTTGTGATCACACGTCCAACCAACGGATTCTGTTTTACCGCATGTTAGGTTTGTTAGATGGTGATCTATGTAGCTTTTGCTAGTGAGTTCTTTTGCCATTTCTTGAAATCTTAGCGCGAATTATAGAAAGATAATTGTTATGAAACAAGGATAATTCTAAAGTTTAAGAAGTTTTTGAATTATGGTCTCCAACTCATCTGGTGAATGATAAAAAATTGATACTTTACCGGTCTTGGTTGTTTTTGTGTCTATTTCTGTTTTGTGTCCAAAGTTTTCGCTAATTTCATCTTCTATATTTAGTGTGTCTCTATCTTTTTCTTTTGTTTTTGTTGTTTTTTTAACTGGCTTTAGTAATGCCTCAGCTTGTCTCACAGTGAGTCTTTTTTGTGAAATTACTTCTGCTAGTTGTTCTGATTTTGCGGTCTCCAAGCCTGAGAGAATCTTTGCGTGCCCCTTCTCTAAAGATCCTTGAGAAATCATATCTAATATTTTTGGCGATAAAGAAAGTATTCTCATAGAGTTTGCTATTGTGCTTCTTGCCTTACCGGTTGCTTTAGCAATTTCGTCTTGCGTTAGTTCAAACTCTCTTTTCAATCGGTCATATCCCCTGGCTTCTTCAACTGGGTTTAAGTCTTCTCTCTGCAGGTTTTCAATAAGCGCGGCTTCAAGGGCTTCTTGATCTTCTTTTTGGTTAACAAGAGAGGGAATTGTTTTTAAGCCTGCGATTTTTGAAGCTCTGACTCTTCTCTCTCCAGCTATGACCTCAAATTTATCAAGCCCAACCTCTCGAACCAAGATTGGAGATAAAACTCCGTGTTTTTTGATTGAGCCAGCAAGTTCTTGAATTTTCACATCATCAAACTCTTGTCGCGGTTGATACCTTCCAGCTGTTATTTTTTCTAGGTCGATTTCTTTTGTTGTTGTGGTAAGTTTTTGATCGCCTAAGAGGGCATCAAGTCCGCGGTTTAAAGATTTGTTATCACTCATTTTCAACTCTTCTAATTAGCTCACCGGCTAGAGCTAGGTAAGCCATTGCGCCAAAAGAATCTGCTTTGTGTTGTAGCGCAGAAATTCCAAAGCTTGGAGCTTCAGCAAGTTTAACATTTCTTGGTATTAGTGTATTAAATAAAACTTTCTCGAAGTGTGTCTCAAGCTCTCGCGAAACCTCTTTTGCTAAATTGTTTCTCATATCCACCATTGTTCTAATAATGCCAATCACCCTGTTGTTGGTGTTGGTTTTGGATGATAGTGCGTTTATGGTATTAATTAGGTCCGTTAGCCCCTCAAGTGAATAATACTCACACTGCAGTGGTATTAGTGTTCCTACTGATGAAAGCAAGGCTTCTGTCGTTAGTTGGTTTAAGGTTGGCGGGGTATCAATTATTGTATAGTCATATGTGTTTTGGACATCGTTAAGTTGTGACGCGAGAAAGCCTTGTTTGTGGTTATCTCTTATATCAACATCAAGCGCAATTAGCTCCTGCCCCCCGGGAACAATTGAATAACCGTCTCTACTTTCTTTAATTACATTTTTGATGTTTTTCCCTTCGAAATAGGTTGCATAAAGGGTATCTGTCTCGTTTTTTGTAACCCCTGCTGCGGATGTGGCGTTTCCTTGTGGGTCCATGTCGATCAAGAGGGTTTTTCTGCCAGTTGCTGCTAAACTTGCAGCTAGGTTTACAGCTGTTGTTGTTTTTCCTACGCCTCCTTTTTGGTTTGCAATGGCAAGGGTTTTATTCATTTTGTATTTTTAGTATGTGTTTCTCTTTTTCGTTTTCTATTTTTATTATTTCATAGTTTTCTTTTGATATGTTGGCTTCTGCAATCTCTTTGTTGATGGTTTTAAGCTTTCCTTTTAATAGCATTAGGGTAAAAGGCTTTTCTAAAAAACTATTAGCTACATCTATTGTTTTTTTTGTAGAGGCAAACGCCTTGGTGACAACACAATCTACTTTTTTATTTATTTTTGTGTTTTTGTTGGCGCTTCCGATGGTTGTTGCGTTTTCTATTTCGAGTAGCTTAATTGTTTTTTTTAAATGATAGTTTTTTTTGTTGTTTTTTTCAGATAAATATACGTTTTTATTTTCGTTAAAAATTGCAAGAGGTATGCCCGGGAGCCCGCTCCCTGTTCCTATATCTAAAATGTTTTTATGTTGTTTTAGGTGTTTTGTAAGAGCTGTCGCTTCTTCGATTGCCTCATCTATTATTTTCTCTGTGTTTTTTCTTGATATTAGATTGTGCTTCCTGTTGAACTTAATTGTTTCTTCTTTAAAGAGCTCTATTTTGTCGCTATGTGACATCTCTATTTCTGTTTTTAGCAATTGCCACAGTAATTAAGCTTATTGCAGCTGGTGTTATTCCCTCTACTCTGGAAGCGTCGCCGATTGTTTTTGGCCTGCTTGCAGAGAGTTTTTCTTTCACTTCGGCTGACAGCCCCTCTATCTCTTCGAAATTTGTTGTCTCGGGTATGGGTTTTTTTAGATTTTTTTCGTTCCTTTTAATTTCTCGTAGTTGTTTTTTTATATAGCCTTCGTACTTACACTCGTTCGCAAGTCGCTCAAGGTTTTCTTGGTCTTTGGTTTCTATAAGTTTGGCAACTTTTTTCAAGTCTGGGTTTGGTTTTTTTAAAAAGTCTTTTAGTTGTTGTTTTTTGTTTTCTGTTTGTATTGTTTTTGCCTCGTTAAGCTTTTTGAAGTTTTCATATGCTTCTTCTTGCACTGAATATCTATTATATTGCTCGCTTTCGACGAACCCTTTTTTGTAAAATTTCTCTATAAGTCTCTGTTCGGCGTTGTCCTGTGAAAACATTAGTCTGTGTTCCGCTCTGCTAGTAAACATCCTGTATGGTTCTGTCACGCCAAGATTTGTAAGGTCGTCTATTAGTACGCCTATATAACCATCATGTCTTTCCAATATAAGGCTTTCCTCGTTGCATATTTTTAGACTTGCATTCACCCCGGCCATTAGGCCTTGCGCAGCTGCTTCCTCGTATCCTGTGGTTCCGTTTATTTGGCCTGCTAAGTACAGATTCTCAACATCTATAAGCTCGAGCGTTTTGTTAAGGGCTCTCGGGTCTACGAAATCATACTCTACGGCATAACCGTATTCCGTTATTTCAGCGCTCTCCATACCTTTTATTGTTTGTATAAATCTTTTTTGGTTTTCTTCGGGGAGGCTTGTTGATATTCCGTTTGGGTAAACAAGATCTACATCAACCCCCTCTGGCTCAATGAAGATTTGATGGCTTTCTTTTAGTGGAAATTTGTGGATTTTATCCTCTATTGACGGACAATATCTTGGTCCTATGCCAACTATATTTCCGGAATACATAGCAGATTTTTTGATATTGTCTGAGATTTCTTTATGCGTCTCGATGTTGGTTCTTGTTATATAGCAGCTTATCTGCTTTATATGTTTGCTGTTTTTGCCTTTTTTTGACATCCAGGGTGTTGGTTCCTCGCCCGGCTGCTCATCCATGCTTTCCAAATCAAGCGATGTTAGCTTTATTCTTGCTGGGGTTCCTGTTTTTAGTCTCCCCATAGGTAGTTTTAAAGAATAAAGTTTGTTGGCCAGCTTTACTGAAGCTTTGTCACCAACTCTACCACCTTCGGTTTTTTTGTCGCCTTTATACATTACTCCTTTTAAGAAAGTTCCTGTGGTTAAAATTATCGCGTTACCATCTATTCTTTTTCCGCTATTTAGTAGGACAGCTTCTGCTTTGCCATTATTTATTTCAATATCCTCAACCTCTGCTTCTATGACTTCAATGTCAGTCCCTTTTATTATTTTTTGAACAGCCTCTTTATATTTAACCCTGTCGCACTGAACTCTGAGTGATCGAACGGTTTGCCCTTTTCTTGTGTTCAGAGTCCTGTACTGGATTCCGGATGCGTCGGTTGCTTCTGCCATAATGCCGCCAGCCGCATCAATTTCTTTGACAAGATGTGTTTTTCCTAAACCCCCAATTGCGGGATTACAAGACATCTGGCCTATGGAGCTTTTCGATATGCTAATCAGGCAGGTTTTAAGTTTTTTTCTATGCGCAGCATGGGCTGCTTCACATCCTGCATGCCCTCCACCAATAACAATTACATCATATTTATTATTCATAATAATATTAATTATATATATTTATTGTTGTTATTATTAGGCATGCAAAAAACTGTTGATAAGCCATCAAAAGCTATTTAAATAAGGGCTTTTTGCCTTTTAATAAGCATGTGTAGAAACCCTTAATTTAGAAGAAACAAAGCGGTTGAAATCTTGTGTATAAAAAACGGCGCTAAAAACAACCAACAATTTATCAACAAACAATTAACTACTTTCCAATACAAAAACTAGAAAAAATTTCACCCAAAAGCTCATCGCTTGTTTTTATACCTACGACTTCAGCTAACAAATCTCTGCAAGCTTTTAAGTTTTCAGCAACAACATCAAGCGATTCGTTTGCTTTAATCGAAGATGATATAAGGTCTAATCTAGAGGAAACTTCAGAAAAAATATTTACATGTCTTTCCCTAACCAAATAAGTAAGATCTTTTTCACCTTTATCAACCGACAACTTCTTATCTAAAGTTTTACGCAGGGCGCCCAAGCCATCCATTTCTTTCGCTGATACAAACAAATCAAACCCCAGCGGCCTTTTATCTGAGACATCTATCTTGTTATAAACCAAAAGGTGTTCTTGTTCATCAAGCAGCTCCTTAAAAAAAGAAACAGAACCTCTAGTTTCTTCATCAAAAACAAGAATTACCAAATCAGAATTTTTTATTTCACCAAAACTAATGTTGATACCAGCACCCTCTATAAGGTCATCGGTATCTCTGACACCAGCACTATCGCCCAGGGTTAACACTATATTTTGGAGAACAAGCTCTGAATCTATAAGATCTCTTGTTGTACCAGCTATCGAAGACACGATTGACCTGTCCCTACTCAACAAAGCGTTAAACAAAGAGGATTTACCAGAATTAGGCGGCCCAGCAATCAAAACTCGCGGCTTGTTTAGACTGTCTTTCGTTGAAGAGCAGGCGCCCGCAAAGCTTGAAAACTCAGCTGAAAGGCGAGACACATCACACTCAAGCTCTTTTAGGTTTTGAACAAAGACCTCGTCTTCATCGGTAAAATCAATTTCACCTTCAACCAAGACTCGAAGAGCATCTAACCGCCCAGAAAAATCAAAAACCTTGCTCTCAAAGTCTCCACGGAGAACCAAGGAAACTTTCGATGCCTCTTCTTTTGAAGAAGCTGAAATTAGATCACTAACAGCTTCGGCCTGACTTAAGGAAATTTTATTGTTCAAGAAAGCCCTCTTCGAAAACTCACCTGGCTCAGCCTCCTCGAAACCAACACCATCAAAAGCTTCTACAACCTTACTCATTACCGCAAGACCCCCGTGAGCATAAACCTCAAAACTATCCTCGCCAGTAAAACTTTTAGGCCCTTTAAAAAAAACAACCGCGACTGAGTCAACAAAATTTCCCTTGCTTAGCATTTCAGTCTTATAAAAATAGCGCGGCTCAACGAGCTGTGAGCCAAAAAGCTCAGGGAGAGCGTCAAGACAGCCTTTTCCCGAAACCCTGAAAACACAAATTGCAGATTGCGCCGGTGGCGTGGCAAGCGCGTAAATTACAGACATCTATTTATCTTCTAAAGCGCCAAGCTCCCTGTAAAGCATTGTCTGTTGAATAAGCTGAACGCCAGAGTTGGCAACCGAGTATAAAACAAGCCCAGAAGGGAAAAACACAAACAACACAGATATACCAATTGGCATAAACTTCATAACAGCGACCTGTGTTGGGTCAGCGTTTGGCGGAGTTGGATTAAGGCGAGTTGTTAAGTACATAAGAGCGGCCATTAGCACAGGAAGAACAAAAAACGGGTCAGGCGCTGAAAGATCCTGAAGCCACAAACCAAAAGGCGCATGTCTTAACTCAAGACTTTCCCTTAAAACAAAAAATAAAGCTATAAAGAATGGAAAAGATGCCAGCATGGGCAAACAGCCGCCCATAGGATTAACACCCTCTTTCCTATATAGAGTCATCATTTCCATGCTTAATTTCTGGCGATCGTTTTTATAACGCTCCTGTATCCTCTGCATTTCTGGCTGAACGCGCCTCATATTAGCCATCGATCTAAACCCTTTTCCAGTTAGCGGCCAAAAAACAACCTTAATAAGAATAGTTAATGCAATTATTGAGAGCCCCCAATTATTAACAAAACCATTAATAACAGTAAGAAGAGCGGCTAAAGGCTGGGCCAAAAACCAAAACCACCCCATATCTATTGTGAGCTCTAAATCTTCAGCAACAGCAAGGAGGTCTTTCCTGATTTTAGGACCTATATAGAGCCTATGCTCAAAAGAGTTGTTGTTTGATGACTCAACAATATAACCAAAACTATATATATCAGAACCATTAGACGGCTCGCGAGCAAAATATCTGTAAAGGTTTTCCTGGGAACCAATTAGAGCAGCTAAAAAATATTTCTGAACTGAAGCAATCCAACCGCCGCGCTCATCAAAACTTACGTTGTCGATGTTTCTAAAACGGTAAGACACATATGGATCATCTTTGGTGTTAAAAGCAACACCAACATAAGAACTGCGAGAGATAAACATATCATCTAGGTCAAAACCCCTGCCCGCGGTTCTCAGCATTTGGGCATAAGGCTTCAAAACAACCGAAGAATCAAGAGAGTCTTTAATGTAAATTTCATAACCTTCAGACAAGATTATTGTTTTTGATAAACCGTCAGACTTTAGAACAATCTTTTCTTTGCTTGACTCCACAACAGAGAAGTTTGGTTTGTTTGAAAGGCCTGCGCTCTCAAGATCTGCAAAACCTGAGGACATGTAAAATCTCATTTGCTCACCATCACTATCAAGACCTGAGCCAAGAACCCTAACACCGCCATCAGACCCAGGCACAACCGGATAGTCTTTTAGTCGAGAGCTCAATATATTCCCATTCACTGTATCAACAACTATCTCTAGAAGAGAGTTTTCTAGTATATGAATTTGTGACTCATTAAAACCAGCTAAATAGTTAGTACTTACTTCTTCTTGATCTACAGCATTTGAAATGTTTTGCTCGCTTGTGTATGAGTAAAACAACAGGTACCCAAACAAAGCAACAAAGAACAAATATAAAAACCTTAAGTTAAAATTTTTCATTTATAAAACTGCCTTTTTTATTACTGCGCTAATTTCATTATAAGCTTCTTTATAATTAAGAGCTAAAAAATCCTCTCTTACGATTAACTTAATCCCAAAAGATGTAGATTCAAAACCCGTATCAAAAATAATAGACTTGATCCTTCTCTTAATCTTGTTCCTATCAACAGCTCTAGGAAAAATCTTTTTAGGCGTAGAAATAAAAACACCAGACTTTCCAGTTACAGACGCAGCTACAAAATTGGTTGAGTAGATCTTTTTTAATTGTTTTAAAGACAAGCTATGCAGACAAAACTTTTCTACCCTTTCTTCTTCTTCTTGAAAGAACTGCACGCCCAGCCTTGGTTGCCATGCGAGCTCGAAAGCCATGAGTTCTTTTTCTCTTAAGGTTGCTTGGTTGAAAAGTTCTTTTCATGGTTGGTAGTAAAAATTAGAGATGCATTATACATAAAATAAACAAATTTATGTCAAAAAAAGAAGATAAAGTTATTGACAAGTTATCCACAGGAAATACTATTAGTTATTCTGTAGATATCTTGTTAATTTTTGCTAGACTACAGCCAAGAGGATAGAAATTGAAGACCTGGAACCAGATATCAAAAAAACTTGAAAAAAAGCTCAGCCAAGACGAGTTTAATACCTGGATAAGGCCTCTTCAAGGAGAGTTTAAAGAAAACTCATTAGAGATTTCCGCCCCAAATGATTTTGTACTAAATTACGTTACAAATAATCTAAAAAAACAAATTTATGAAGTTTTAGCTTCCAAGGATACAAAAATAATATTTAAAGACAAGAATAACTCAACATTTGTTGATAAATATGTTGAAAAACCCTCCAGTAGAAGAAAAAACAACCCAGGCCTAGTTGAGTCTTTTGTTTTTGATACGTTTGTAGAGGGGAAATCGAATCATCTAGCTTTAGCAGCTTCAAAACAGGTTGCTCAAAACCCGACAGGTGACTACAATCCCCTATTTATATATGGCGGAGTTGGTTTGGGAAAAACACACCTTATGCACGCAGTGGGAAATGAGATTCTTAATCAAGATCCATCAAAGAGAGTGATATATGTTCATTCAGAGAAATTTGTTGCTGATATGGTCAAAGCTCTTCAACTAAACGCAATTAATGAGTTTAAAAACTTCTACAGGACAGCTGATGCTCTTTTAATTGACGATATTCAATTTTTTGCAGGAAAAGAGCAATCACAAGAAGAGTTTTTCCATACCTTTAATGCGCTACTAGATAGAAATAATCAAATGGTGCTCACTTGTGACAAGTATCCAAAAGAAATAGATGGCCTGGAAGAGAGATTAAAATCAAGACTTGGTTGGGGGCTGCCAGTTGTGATAGATCCACCAGAACTTGAAACAAGAGCAGCAGTATTGCTTGCCAAAGCTTCCTCGATGGGTTGTCACCTACCCAATGAGTGCGCTATATATATAGCTCAGAGAATTAGATCAAACATAAGAGAGCTCGAGGGAGCTTTAAAGCGAGTTATCGCTAACGCTAAATTTACAAACCAAGAAATAGATATTCCTTTAGTTAAGGATGCTCTTAAAGACTTATTTGTTATATCCGCAAAAATGGTTAGCATTGATAATATTCAAAAAACTGTTGCAGAATATTACAATATTAAGCTTTCAGACCTGCTTTCAAAAAGAAGAAGCCGCTCTATCACCAGGCCAAGACAGCTCGCAATGTCGCTTACAAAAAGACTAACAAATCACAGTCTGCCAGAAATTGGTGAAGCCTTTAATGGAAGAGATCACACAACCGTAATACATGCATGCAACAAAATAAAGGAACTTAGGGTAGAAAACAGTTCCCTTGAAGAGGATTACAAAAACTTAATAAGGTCCCTTACAAACTAATGAAATTTACAGTTAGCAAAACAGAGATTGTCAAAGCTTTGTCTTCAACACTTGGAGTTGTTGAAAAAAGGCAGGCACTACCAATTCTCTCTAATGTCCTTTTAACAGTTGAAGATAACAGTATTTCTATTACTGCCACCGATCTTGAATCAGAAGTTCAAACAACATGTTCACCAACCAGCGTTGAAAGTACCGGCTCAACAACAGCACCTGCAAAAAAACTTAATGAACTCTGCAGGCTTTTACCTGATGGATCAGAGATTTATATTTTCTTGAATGGCGACAAACTGTCTGTAGAATCGGGCTCAGGAAAGTATTCCATTTCAACTCTTCCTAGTGAGGATTTTCCTGTTTTTGATGTGGTAAGTGAAAATACTGAATTCACTATTTTGGGATCTGTTTTAAGAAATCTTATAAGCAAAACATCTTTTGCAATGGGTAATCAAGATTGGAGACATTACCTTAATGGAATGTATTTAAATATTGAAGACAAAAACATTACAGTGGTTACAACTGATGCCCACAGGCTTGCTATATCAACAAACTCAACAACAAAAAGTGTCTCAGGCGAAATATCAGGAATAATACCGAGAAAATCAATTAACGAAATAGGGAAGCTGTTATCTGATTCATCTGAAGAGGTAACCCTTTCTTTGGGGTCAAACACTATTATGCTAAAAACAGATTCAACATCCTTTGTAAGTAAGTTAATCGAAGGCAAATTCCCAAACTATGAACAAGTCCTTCCGTCTGGCGAGAGCTCAGTTTTATCAGTAAATACCAAACAGCTGTCTGAAATATTAAGTAGAGTAAGTGTCCTTTCAAGTGATAAATTTAAAGGTATTAAATTAAATATTAAATCAAGTGAAGTTTTAGTTTCAGCAAATAACCCAGAACAGGAAGAGGGTGAAGAAAGCTTTAAATCGAACTACAATGGAGAAGATATGGAGATAGCTTTCAATGTGAACTATATCCAAGAGGTTTTATCTAACATTGATTCAAATGATTGCAATATAAATCTATACGGCTCTGATAAAAGCTGTCTTATAAGCCCATCTGACGACCCAGATTTAAAATATGTAGTGATGCCGCTTTTAATCTAAAAAGTGACAATAAAAAAAATATCAATTTCAAATTTTCGTTGTTTTGATGGTGTTGATCTTGAATTCTCAGAATTAAATAACTTTATATATGGAGCTAATGGCTCTGGAAAAACATCTGTGCTCGAAGCTTTATATTTTTGCTCAACCGGAAGGTCGTTTAAAAGCTCAAACAAAAATCTCTGCATCCAAAACAATAAAGAAGCTTTCAAAATACAATTAGATACCTTTGACAATAATAAGATCTGTATTTTAAAGGAAGCAAAAAAGTCTATATCCCTTGAGATTAATGAAAGTAAAGCAACCTCAATTGAGCTATTTAGAGCAATTCCATCTACACTTCTAGATAACAAAACATTTTCAATGTTTGCAGATACACCAAAATACAGAAGAAAAATACTCGACAGATGCTTAATGGCGTCCGATAAAAACTATAGCAAAGACTTTTTCTCTTTCCACAGATCTCTAAAACAAAGGAATGCAGCATTAAAGTTTAAAAGGCTAACAAACATTGATATGTGGTCTGAGATATTTATAAGTTCTGGAACCTTGATATCAGAAAAAAGAAATAGCTTTTTTGAAGAAACAAAACAAACATTCTTTGGGTTTGCCAAAAACCTAAAAGATAAGAGGGTCCTTGAAATAATAAACTCCTTAGAAATTCTTTTCCATAAAGGGTGGGCTAGTGAGCATTCATTAAAAGATGTGTTAGAGCTTAATAGAGATTCTGATCAAAGAAAAACATCTACAACATCAGGGCCCCACAGAGCAGACATTAAATTTTTAATAAAAGACTCTGATATTAAATATATATTATCTAGAGGAGAACAGAAATTTATGTCAATATTGTGGTGTCTCTCTATGCACAAAACCCTTTCAGACTTTTATGGAGTTAAACCTTTTTTAATCATTGATGATATACATTCCGAACTAGATGAAGATTTTTACAATGAATTAATAAATTTTCTTCCAAAAACAGGAAATCAATTGTTTTTTTCAGACATTAACAACCCATTTAATAGTAAAATAAAGGATCAATTAAAGGAGCTTAAAAAGTTCCACGTGGAACATTTTACCAATGCCGAAAAGACAAAATAAAAAAGGATCTTACGACTCATCAAACATACAGGTTCTTAAAGGGCTTGAAGCTGTTAAAAAAAGACCAGGAATGTATATAGGTGATACTGATGACGGCTCAGGGCTTCATCATATGGTTTTCGAGGTTGTTGATAATTGTATTGATGAAGCAATGGCAGGACATTGCTCAGAAATAGTTGTTTCAATTAATAAAAATGGATCAATAACTGTTAAAGATAATGGTAGAGGTATTCCTGTAGACACACACAAAAAAGAAAAAGTACCTGCAGCAGAACTTATCATGACAACCCTCCACTCTGGAGGAAAGTTTGATGATAACAGCTACAAAGTTTCAGGCGGCCTTCATGGTGTGGGAGTATCTGTTGTAAACGCTCTTTCTGAAGAGTTAACGCTCAAAATTTGCAGAGATGGCGGGCAGTATGAACAAAAATATGCAAACGGTAAAGCCCAAACAAAACTCAAAAGAGTTAAAGCTTCAAAAGAAACAGGAACCGAGATTACATTTAAACCATCTAAAGAAATATTTTCGTTTGTTAACTTCGATATAGATAAGATAAACAAAAGAGTTCAGGAGCTGTCTTTTCTTAACGCTGGTGTGAATATTCTCGTAGAAGATAAAAAAACAGGCAAATCTAAAAAGTTTTCAAATAGTGGCGGTCTATCCAGCTACGTTAAGTTTTTAAAAGGAAGAAAACAAAACATATCAGAAATATTTCACTGCGAGGGTGAGCAAGATGGGCTAAGTGTTGAAATAGCACTTCAGTGGAATGACGCATACTCAGAAAATGTTCTTTGTTATACAAACAATATTCCTCAAAAAGATGGAGGAACGCATCTTTCAGGATTTCGATCAAGTTTAACAAGAGTAATGAAAACATTTATTAGGAAGGAAGAGTTAAACAAGAAATCACCTGTTGAGTTGCTTGGCGAAGATGTTAGAGAGGGTCTAACAGCAATAGTATCAGTGAAAATACCAGATCCTAAATTTTCATCACAAACAAAAGAAAAACTAGTTTCATCAGAGGTTGAGAGCGTTGTTAGCAATGTTTTTAATAAGAACTTTAATGAATACCTTTTAGAAAATCCAAAAGAAGCTATGTCAATCTTAACAAAAATATCTGAAGCAGCTTTGGCTAGAGAGGCAGCAAGAAAAGCTAGAGAAATGACAAGAAGGAAAGGAGTTTTAGAAGTTGCAGGTTTGCCAGGTAAATTGGCAGATTGCCAAGAAAAAGATCCTGCGCTGTCAGAAATATATATCGTTGAGGGTGATTCAGCAGGTGGATCAGCTAAACAGGGAAGAAATAGACAAAATCAAGCAATACTTCCTCTGAAGGGAAAAATTTTGAATGTTGAAAAAGCTAGATTAGATAAAGTTTTATCTTCACAAGAAATTGGAACGCTTGTAACAGCTTTAGGTTGCGGTATTGGGACGGATGAGTTTGATGCTGATAAATTAAGGTATCACAGAATAATTATAATGACAGACGCTGATGTTGACGGCTCACATATAAGAACCTTGCTTTTAACATTCTTCTTTAGGCAAATGTTTGAAATTTTAAATAGAGGACATGTTTATATTGCATTACCGCCCTTATACAAAGTTTCAAAGGGAAAAAATATTAAATATGCAGCTTCTGAAAAAGAAAAAGATATTGCTTTAAAAGAGTTATCTAAAACTGGCAATAGAGGAATTGAAATACAAAGATATAAAGGTTTAGGTGAAATGAATCCTGATCAACTTTGGACAACAACAATGGATCCTCAAAACAGAAGAATGATGAGAGTTCGTATTGATGATGCCAATGAAGCCAACAACTCTTTTGAAGTTCTAATGGGTGATCAAGTTGAGCCCAGAAGAGAGTTTATTGATGAAAACGCTCTCTCTGTTGCAAATTTAGATATATAGTTCTATTGTACCCATAAAATTATTCTGTACTCATAGAAGCTTTTTTATTCATCCAATCTTCTAAGTTTTTTGTCATTTCAGATGAATTTTTCCCTTGAATTGGCGCACCTATAATTACCTTAACAGTCCCAGGAAACTTTATGAACTTCTTGTTTTTCCAATAAAGACCTGAGTCATGGTAAATCGGTATTAAATCAACATTATTTTTTATTGCTAAGTCAGCAGCACTCCTTGCAAACTTACCAACTTCGTTTCCTGGATTTTTTCTAGTTCCTTCGGGAAACAAGAGTATAGAAAACCCATTACGAATCTTCTCAGCACCACTCTCTATTACCTTTTTTGCTGATTGAAGTTTCTTTGATCGGTTAATCTTAATGGGGTTAAGAAGATTAAGAGCCCACCCAAAAAAAGGTATATAAATTAGTTCCTTTTTTATTATCGTGGTCAAGGGATTTGCAAGAGTTTGTAAATAAAATGATTCCCAAATCCCCTGGTGGTTAGAGGCTATAATAATTGGCTTTTTACTTAAAATATTTCCATAAACCTTCCAATCTATTTGACAGAGGAACCTTAAAACAATAAGCAGTGTTGTAATAAACCTACTAGTTAAACCATATCTCTTTTTCAATCCAATAAACGGAGAAAGAATAACAAAAAATAGAGTAAAGACTATTACTGATATGTAGAAGTAAAGACTAAATAATAAACTTCTAAAAAATAATATTAAAACCAAAACTACTTTTCTAACAAGTTTCTCATAAGGTTGTCTAAAGTCTCAACTTTTACCCTTTTTTGTTCCATTGTATCCCTGTCTCTGACAGTAACTGTGCTGTCTTCAAGTGTTTCAAAATCAATAGTTATACAAATTGGGGTGCCAATTTCGTCGTGTTTGCGATAACTTTTACCAATATTACCTGTATTTTCCAAAACAACCCTGCCAAGGCCAAGTTTTTGGAGGTTATCCTTAATTTTCTTTGAAAAGTCAACAATTGTCGAATCATTCTTTTTAATGGGTATAACGGCAGCTTTAATTGGTGAGAGGTGAGGTTTTAAAGCTAATACAACTCTGTTTTTACCATTTTCAAGTATTTCCTCCTTATATGATTCATTTAATATGGCAAGCACACCTCTATCAACACCTGCAGATGGCTCAATTACATATGGCACTTCCCATTTTTTTGAATCAATATTTTGAACAGCAAGTCTGGCGTTTGAATCTTTATTCTCAAGGACATCAGCTGTTATATCTAGATCTTCTTGATTTTTTGAATGTGAACCAAGATCAAAATCAGTTCTATTTGCAATCCCTTCCAGCTCCTCAACACCGTGAGGGAATTCATACATTAAATCTATTGTTGCTTTAGAGTAGTGCGATAGTTCTTCTTGTGGAACATTCAAAACCTTAATTTTATCTTTTTCTACACCTTGTTGGACCCACCAATTTATTCTTTCCTTAATCCAATACTTGTGCCAATCTTCATCTTCACCTTTCTTAACAAAGAACTCTAACTCCATCTGCTCAAACTCTCTTACTCTAAATATAAAGTTCCTCGGAGTTATTTCATTTCTAAAAGCTTTACCTATTTGTGCTATTCCAAAAGGTATAGATTTTGATGTTGAGTCAACGACATTTTTGAAGTTAGTAAATATTTGTTGCGCTGTCTCAGGTCTTAAATATGCATAAGAATCATTGTCACTAACGGGGCCTATATTTGTTCTAAACATTAAATTGAAGGGCCTTGGTTCAGTAAGGTTTGTTGAACCACAATGTAAGCACTTACTATCTTTTATATGATCTGCTCTCATGCGATTCTTACAATCTTTGCAATCAACTAGAGGATCCGTAAAAGTATCCTCGTGGCCTGAATATTTCAGAACCTTTTTGTTGGTAAGTATCGATGCATCTAAACCTTCTACATCGTCTCTTGAATAGACCATTGCTGTCCACCAAGCCTTCTTAAGATTTTCTTTTAACTCTACTCCCAAAGGCCCATAATCATAAACGCCTTGAAGGCCACCATAAATTTCATTTGTTTGAAAAATAAACCCTCTTCTCTTACACAAAGATACTAATTGTTCCATTGATTGAGTTGGCATTTTTTTTAGACGTATATCCTCTCATGAAGATATTAATATATTATTAACAATATCGTAAGCAATATCTGACAATGAGATTATTTTTTTATCTACTTTCGCCTTTCAAATTAAAGATTGGATATTTTTTTTGTGACCTTATTTCTTTCATTATATTTATACTTAATACAAATATTGTAAAAATTTCGAGAGTCAATATAAACATTGCGTATAAACAAAACTCAGCAGAAGAGAATGAAATCCTTATAAGAAATTCAGTTAAACAAAGCATTAGATCTTATTATGAAACTCTTTATTGTTTGTCTCGAGATCAAAACTCCATTAGTAAATGTATTTTTAAAGTTGAAAACAGATTTTTATCTACACAAACTAAAAGAGATTCAGGATTAATTCTTTTTTCCGGTCACAACAGAAGCATCGATATGCTGCTAAACCATGTGACAAACTATGAGAAAATAACAGGAATTTTTAAGCCCATAAAAATAAAGGCATTTGATGTTTTTGTAAAAAAAAGCAGGAAAAGATCTGGTTCTGATGTTTTTGAAACAAATTTTAGCGGTGTAAAAGAGTTATTTTCAGCCCTCAAGGATAATAAAACTATTGCAATGGCTGCAGATCAAGTGCCGGCAGACAAAATGGGTGTTTTTGCAAGTTTTTTTGGTAAGGATGCCTATACAACAAATTTAATTCCTTCACTTCATTCAAAAACTAAATCACCAATTGTTTCGGTTGCAATTCATTTAGACAATGAAACAAATAATCTTTATGTTAGATATAACTCCAAATTTCCTTTTATTGAAAATAAAGAGTTTGATGCAAGAAGCATGAACAAAGAAATCGAAAAAATAATTGATATTAATCCCGCTGATTATAATTGGGAGTATAAAAGATTTAAAAAAAATCCTGAGAGCGGCTTAAATATTTATAAATAAAAATTACCTTCTCCAAAACGCAGGCATTAATACTACAAGAAATGTAAAGATTTCAAGCCTTCCTAAAATCATGGCAAAACATAATATAAGTTTCGTTGTTGAAGAAATGTTTCCATAATTTGAAGCAATCTCTCCTAATCCAGGGCCAAGATTATTTAGACAGGCGCCCACCGCTGAGAATGCAGTTATAAAATCAAGACCTGTTGCAAGCACAGCTAAAAAAAGAATCATAAAAGACATTATGTATATCGAAAAAAATCCCCATACTGCCTCTGATACATTACTATCGACAACCTTTTTACCTAACTTAATTGTATTAATGGAATCAGGGTGTATTATCTTAAAAATTTGCTTGTAAGCATGCTTTAACATTATCAAAATTCGCCAAGACTTGATGCCGCCCCCAACGGAGCCAGAGCAAGCACCAATAAATGCACCTACCAATAACATAAAACTTACGTAAGCTGGCCAGCTTGAATATTCATCAGTTAAAAAACCAGTTGTAGTTAGTATCGATACTGTTTGGAAAAGGCCGCTTCTAATTGGGTCATCAATATCATTGACAAATAATGATAGACATACCATACAAAGGATAACAATTAATAGAGAAACAAAAAATCTTAACTCAGGGTCATAAAAGTATTTGAGAACCTGTTTTCTATATATGGCGCTGTAATGAACTGCAAAACTCATAGCAGAGAGCAACATAAAAGTTATACAAACAATTTCAATAGAAAGGCTATTGAAGAAACCTATACTCAAATCATGTGTTGAGAATCCCCCAATAGACACTGTGCTGAAAGCATGACTAACAGCATCAAAATAATTCATTCCAGCCAAACGATAAGCAAAGATACACAAAACAGTAAGAACAAAATAAATAGACCAAAGAGCTCTTGCTGTAGAGGTAATTCGTGGTGTTAACCTTTGTTCATTCATCGGACCAGGTGTTTGCGTTTTAAATAGCTGACCACCACCTATCCCTAATAGCGGCATAACAGCAATGGCCAGCACAATTAAACCCATCCCACCAAGCCATTGCAAAAGCTGCCTATAAATTAATAATGATTTTGGGAGATCATCCAGACCTGCTATAACTGTTGCACCTGTTGTAGTTATCCCTGACATTGACTCAAAAAATGAATCAACAACACCGAAACCAAATAAGAGAAAAGGAATTGATCCAGAAACAGACAAAACAATCCAAAAAAGAACAGTTATAACGAAACCATCACTTAGAGAAAGTTCTTGTTTGTTATCTTTGGTAAAAAACCAACTTAGAAAACCTAATAGAACAAGAACAAACATACCCAGTCCAAAAATCATTATAAGATTCTCACCATAAAAAATAGCAACAAACAAGGGAATAGCAAATGACATGCCAAACATAATCAATAAAAGACCAAAGAAATTTAAAACCTTAGCTTGATTCAATTAAACCTCTCTAAAATAGTTTTCTATTTCAGGTATGGCTTGCTTATCTGTAAAGAATACAATTAAGTGATCATCAATACTCAACATAAGATCATCTGAGGGCATTAAGATTTTCTCATCTCTTACAATTGCACCAATGCTCGCTTCTTCAGGTATGGGCAAATCAACCACCGGCTTTCCAATAAAATCTGAAGTAAAAGGATTGGAGTGCACAACACCCTCGACAGCCTCTGCTCCCGAATGCATTTTTAAAAGCACATCTTGAGCAAAATCTGCTTCACGAAGATCTTGCATGACTAGAGAAATTGTTAACCTATAGGGCGCTACAACATTATCGATAAACCTCTTAGGAATTATGTCCATATAAGAAATATTATTGACCAAGATCATAGTTTTCTTGGCGCCAAGTTTTTTAGCTAGAAAAGATGACATTATATTTGCCTCATCATCATTTGTTAGCGCGCAAAAAACATCAGTCTGATCAATATTTTCACTTGATAAAAGCTCCTCATCAGAACCACTTCCATGCAAAACTATTGATCTCTCAAGTTCTTCAGAAAGAAACTTGCATCGTGCCTTGTCTCGCTCAACTAACTTAACATTAAAATCTGATTCAAGATCCTTTGCTAGATTGAAACCTATTTTCCCGCCGCCAACTATAAATATTCTTGAGTGCTGCGAATGGTCCTCTTGAACTTCGTTAACCACAGAATCGATATTTTCAGCTGAGGTTATAAAATAAAGTTCATCATTTTCTTTAATTATTGTAGATCCAGATGGTTTTATAGGCTTATTTTTTCTATAAATCACAGGAACATGCGTTTCAACATCTGGCATGTCATCATTAATATTCTTAAGCTCTTTACCAACAAGCTTGCCTTTTTTAGATGCTTTAACGGCAATGAGCTTTACTTTCCCATCTGCAAAGGTTTCTATTTGATTCGTACCTGGATGCCTTATGAGTTGCGACAAGTGCTCAGTAATATCTTTTTCTGGACTAATTGGAATATCTATAGAATCCTTAAATGATTCAAATGAGTCCAAATACGAAGAATCGCTGAGCCTGCATATAGTTTTTTTCACGGTAAATGTCTCCTTTGCTATCTGGCATGAAACAATATTTACCTCATCATTATTTGTAAGGGCTAACAAGATTGTGTCGGAATCACACCCAGCTCTTTTGAGAGTAATAGGATGGCTTGCATGCCCTGAAACAGTTCTGAGGTCTAGTCTAGAATCTAAATCAGATAACTTCTCATCGTTGCTATCAATAACAGTTACATCGTAGCCATTTGAAGACAAGTTCGCTGATAAACTGCCGCCTACTTGACCTGCACCTAAAATTACAACTTTCATAGGTGCTACGGTATACCTCTTTTTGAAGAATTTAAAGTTTTATAACAAATTATATTTTGACAAAAAAATCTTTATATGAATTATAAATATCTGAAGAATTAATTATTTTTTTACCAGGTAACTGTATGTGAGTAATTACTATCACTGAATCATTTACTTTAATGTGTATACCATCCTTAGTTACATTAAATATAGTTCCTGATGTCTCGTTATTATCTAGATCAATGATGCGCATTCCATGTATCTTAATAGTGGTATCTTTGTATTGGAAATAAGTCCCAGGCCAGCCAGAGAAAGCTCTATATTTATTAAAAATTTCTTTTGCTGTCTCTTCAAAATTTATTCTTCCATCTTCTTTAGTGATTTTTCTACAGTAAGAAACATTATTATCAACCTGAGGAACAGGCTGCAATCCATTAGAAATTTTTTGAATAACATCAACAATATTTAATTTGGCTTTTGCTACTAGTTTTTTCTCAAGACTAATTCTGTCATCACTATCAGAAATCTCTACTTCAGAAACATCATAGACAGGACCTTCATCAAGAGACTCAACCATCTCCATAAAAGAAATACCAGTTTTAATATCGCCATTCAATAAAGATGATTGAATTGGTGAAGCACCCCTGTAGAGAGGAAGAATTGAGAAATGAATATTTAAGGGCGTTATGTTTGGGTGACTCAACACCTCTTTAGGTATTATTTTACCAAAAGAAGACAACACCAAGACATCACAGGGATATTTAGTTATGTTATCAATAGTTTGATCACAAAAAGTATCAATTTTAAAGCAGGGCAGGTTTGCGCTTTCAGCAAATTTAGCAACTTCTGATGGCTCCTTTGCCTTATTTCTGGAAGATCTTTTATCAGCCTGGGTTAAAACTAGCGATATATTAAATGGACTATCTACAAGTGTAGACAATATTTCCGCAGAAGATGAGGGGCTTCCAGCAAAGATAATATCCATTTTTCGCTTAAATTCTCTTAAGTTCGTTTAATTTCTTCTATTTTCTAGTTTTTTTCTAATTCTGTCCCTTTTTATTGGGCTTAGGTAGTCTACAAAAAGCTTTCCGTCTAGATGGTCTATTTCATGTTGTGCACAAACAGTGAAAATGCCGTCTGGCTTTTCTTCATGGAAGTTGCCTTGAAGATCCTGCCATTTAAGTAGAATCTTTGACGGCCTAGATATTTCTTCGTTGAAACCAGGAATAGACAGGCAACCTTCTTCATAAGTAAATGGACTTTTGTCTAATATTGTGTATTCTGGGTTAACAAACACTCGAGGCTCATTCCTTTCTTCGCTTAAATCCATAACGACCAACCTAATGTGAATATCAACCTGGGTTGCAGCAAGGCCTATACCTTCAGCCTCATACATTGTCTTAAGCATGTTTTTGGAAAGCGTTTCTAAACTTTTGTCGAATTTATCTATCTTTTTGGCCACTTTTCTAAGCTTTGGATCTGGAAATATAAGAATTTTTAAATCTGACATGTGCATATTCTATCCTTTTTTCCTTCCAAATAAACCTTTTTTATTTATAATACCAGCATGTCAGTAGCAATTTTAATGGGTTCAGACTCAGATTTAGATGTTGTATCCAAAGCTTTTGATGTTTTAGATAGTTTTGACGTTAAATACACTAAAAACGTGCTCTCAGCTCACAGAACTCCTGCAGAAGTTCTTAATCTTGTAAATAATGCTGAATCAAGCGGTATTAAAGTTTTTATAGCGGCTGCAGGTATGGCTGCTCATCTTGCAGGTGTAGTTGCTGCTCATACAACATTGCCAGTTATAGGCATACCTATTCCGTCAGGATCCTTAAACGGCATGGACTCACTTTTATCAACAGTTCAAATGCCTCCTGGTATACCAGTTGCCACTGTAGCCATTGGATCGTCCGGTGCAAAAAATGCAGCTATTCTAGCTGTTCAGATTCTTGCAACTGCCGACGAGACTCTTAAGCAAAAACTTACTGACTATAAAGTTAATATGAAAGATGAAGTTCTTGCTAAAGATGCAAAACTAAACTCTTAATCTGTGAACTATTTAAATGCTGAAGATTCAGCAAAATGGCTTGCTGAAAATAAGATCTTATTACACCCAACAGAAGGTGTTTGGGGAATTGGTTGTAATGCAAA
This sequence comes from uncultured SAR86 cluster bacterium, assembly GCA_902541365.1. GTDB lineage: Bacteria > Pseudomonadota > Gammaproteobacteria > Magnimaribacterales > D2472 > CACNXK01. The sequence goes on along the minus strand of CACBQK010000004.1, from coordinate 47,027 downwards.
GAGCAGCATGGCTATTGATAGAATCTTTGATCTTAAGAAAAGAGACAAATCAAAGAAATTTATTCTTTTGTCTCCATCAATAGATTCTGTGAAAGAGTTCTGCTTAATTTTAAAAGAAGACATAAGAATTCTTGAAAATAAATGGCCTGGACCGACAACTTTTTTATTAGAAAGAAGTTCAGATAAATATAAAGATTTATCATATTTAGGTAGACATGCAGTGAGAGTGAGTGCTCACAAACCATTAATTGAGTTGCTTGATTTTTTTGGGTCAGAGATGGTTTCTACGTCCGCAAATATAAGCGGTGAGAACGAGATAAAAAACAAAGATGATATAGTTAACTTTTTTAACTACGAGGATGTTGCAATATTTGATAACAGCTTAGGAAATTTAAAAAAACCTACAAAGATATTCGACTTGAAACAGAAGAAATACATACGCTAATGAGTAATATAATTGAGAGAAAATTTCTAGAAATTCAGGATATGATCCTAGACGGTTTATTATCCTTGGAATCTAAGAAAAATAGAAAACCGATAGTCGATAATTGGAAATCTAAGATCGGAAAAGGAAAAACTTGTGTAATTGAAAACGGCAATGTTTTTGAAAAAGCTGTCGTGACATTTTCGTCCGTATCAGGCAAAAATCTTCCCGCTAGCTCGGGCATGTCTGCAAATATAAATAAAATACATAAATTTGAAGCTATGGGAGTTTCTGTAATATGTCATCCCAAAAACCCAAAGGCTCCAACCTCCCATTTCAATGTAAGAACTTTTATGATTTTTGATAAGAAAGGCCTTCAAAATTGGTGGATTGGTGGAGGCTGTGATCTAACCCCTTTTCTACCATATAAATCTGATATTACTCTTTGGCATAAGTCTTTAAAATCTATGTTTGATCTATTTAATAAGACTTTTTATAAAAAATTTGCTAAAGAATGTGATAAATACTTCTTTTTGCCCCATAGAAAAGAAAGAAGAGGGGTAGGCGGAGTATTTTTTGACAATCTAAAGTATAAAGAGCATTTAGATAGCCTTAATTTATTAGAATGCCTTGGAAAAGAATACACACAAACCTATAGCAAAATCCTTAAAAGAAGAGCGAGTGAGAAATATTCGAAAGATCAAAAATTATTTCAGCAAATAAGGAGAGGTAGATATGCAGAGTTTAATCTGCTTCATGACAGAGGAACAAAGTTCGGCTTAGAGTCCGGGGGTAGAGTGAAATCTATTTTATCTTCTATGCCACCATCTACATCTTGGACTTATGAAATGCCAAAAGAGCTTAAGAAGTATGAAACAAGGCTTTTAAAAATACTCAAAGAATCTTGGGTGGTTTAGTAAATGCCAAAAATTAACAAGTTAGGTGTTATAGGATCTCCAATCGATCACTCTCTTTCACCATTCATACATTCACGATTTGCAAGACAAGCCAATTTAAACATTGATTACAGGCCATACAAAGTAGAATCAGACGAAATAGATGTGTTTCTTAAAGATTTTTTTGCAGACAAAAATGCAATTGGCCTCAATGTAACTTTGCCATTAAAAAAAGAAGCTTTTAATAGGTGTGACAGCACATCTGAAGAAGTAAGCTTTATAGAGGCTTCAAACACACTCATAAAAAAAAATAGATCTTTGCATGGGGAAACCACTGATAGTAGTGGCTTTATTAGTGATCTTAAAGATAAAAATATTGAATTATCCAGTAAGAAGGTTTTAATTATTGGAGCAGGAGATGCAACAGAAAGCATTTTATGGGGAATCACAAAACAAAAACCTAAAGAATTATTTGTGATTAATAGAACCGTTGAAAAAGCTGAAAGACTAGCTAAAAAGTATGGAGAGTTTGCCGATATCCATGTAGTTACAGAAGAAAACAATATCAATGCAGATATTGTTATCAATACAAGCTCTGCTGGTGTTACTGGAGAGTTTAAAGAGCCTCAAATAATAGACCAAAATGATTCAATAATTGCTTATGATTTAAACTATTCAATCAATGAGACCCCTTTTTGCAAATGGGCAAAGTCTTTTACAGAAAAAAACTTTGATGGGACCGGAATGCTTGTACATCAGGCTGCAAAATCATTCAAACATTGGTTCAATTATGAACCCGATGTTGTGAATGTTCTTCATGAAATTGAGCGCTTTAAGAATGAATGAGTTTAGAAGGTTTGTTGCTGGTGCAATATGCCCAAATTGTAAGAAGAAAGACACAATTGCCCTTAGTGCAGATGACAAAAGAATTTTTTGCGTAAGTTGTGATTTCGAGGAATATAAAAGCGAATAGATATATTCTATTACTTAAGTATAATGCCCTTGGATTTACTAAAAAAACACTATTAATATAATAGAATTTTATAATATAATATAAACAGAATTTATTAACGGAAAAGGGAAGTGTTTAAAAAATTTAATAATTTAAGCAAAAGTGCTTTTGCAGCACTGTTAATGTTATCGCTATATCCATCTAAAGTTCTTTCAGACTGGGACGCTTTAAATATGAGGGAAGGCGTTACACAGGTGAGTAGAGATGTTTTTGAATTACACATGCTTATTTTTTATATTTGTGTTGCTATCGGTGCAGTTGTCTTTTCAGTTATGTTCTATTCCCTTTTTAGATACACAAAAAAAAGAAATCCGAATCCATCCACTTTTCATGAAAGCACAAAACTTGAAGTTGCATGGACTATAGTCCCTTTTCTTATTTTAATAGCAATGGCAGTTCCCGCATCAAAAACTCTAACAGAGATCTATGACGATGAAGAGGGCGAAATTAATATTCAAGTTGTTGGATATCAATGGAAGTGGGAATATAAGTATCTCGAAGACGACATTAATTTTTTCTCGAACCTTAGTACAGATCAAGATGAGATTTATAATCTTGTTCCAAAAGGCGAAAACTATCTATTGGAAGTTGATGAGCCTCTAATAATCCCAGTTGATACAAGAGTAAGATTTTTAATAACTGCCAATGACGTAATACACTCATGGTGGGTTCCAGATTTTGCAATTAAACAAGATGCAATTCCTGGGTTTATTAACACAGCATGGACTAGAGCAGAAGAAACAGGCATTTACAGGGGTAATTGCACAGAACTTTGTGGAAAGAATCATGGCTTTATGCCAGTAGTCGTTAAGGTTGTTGAAAAGGATGAATACAATGACTGGGTATTAGCAAAGAAAGAAGAAGCAATAAAGCTTGCTGAACTCACAGAAAAAGAATGGTCGCTTGCCGAACTTACACAAAGAGGCGAAGGGGTTTACCAAAAGAACTGTGTTGCTTGTCACCAGATGAATGGTGAAGGGCTTCCTCCCATATTTCCTGCTCTTGCTGGAAGTGATATTGTAATGTTTGATAAAGGTAGGAATGTAGAAATTCTAATGGAAGGTGTTCAAGGAGCTGCTATGCAATCATTTGCAAATCAACTATCTGAAGTTGATATGGCTGCAGTTATAACATACACAAGACAGGCATGGGGTAATGCCGAAAATGGTGATGGAGAATACGTTGTTCCATCAGATATAGTTGAATATAAAAAACCAAAAATTTAATTAGCGAGGTAAATTATGAGCTCAGTTATTGAAAGCCACCACGATGATCATCATCACGGCCCTGCAAAAGGCTTGATGCGATGGCTTCTTACAACTAACCATAAAGATATAGGTACATTATATCTATGGTTTAGTTTTGCCATGTTCTTAATTGGTGGAGCAATGGCAATGGTTATTAGAGCCGAGCTTTTCCAACCTGGGATGCAGATAGTAGAACCTGAATTCTATAATCAGATGCTTACACTTCATGGGCTTATTATGGTTTTTGGTGCAGTAATGCCAGCCTTTGTTGGATTGGCTAACTGGCTTGTGCCTATGATGGTTGGAGCTCCAGATATGGCCCTCCCACGATTGAATAATTTAAGTTTTTGGTTACTTCCGTTTGCCTTTGGTATCTTACTCTCTTCATTATTTATGGAAGGGGGAGCACCAAATTTTGGGTGGACATTCTATGCGCCTCTCTCTACAACGTATGCACCTCCAAGTGTAACTTTTTTTATTTTCTCAGTTCACATTATGGGAGCGTCCTCAATCATGGGATCTATTAATGTAATCGTAACCATAATGAATATGAGAGCCCCAGGAATGGATTTAATGAAGATGCCACTCTTTGTATGGTCTTGGTTAATTACCGCTTATCTTCTTATTGCTGTTATGCCGGTTCTAGCTGGTGCAGTAACTATGATGTTAATGGATATTCATTTTGGCACAAGCTTCTTTAATGCAGCTGGTGGCGGTGATCCGGTATTGTTCCAGCACATTTTTTGGTTCTTTGGTCATCCTGAAGTTTATATTATGATTTTGCCAGCTTTTGGAATTGTCTCTCACATTATTGAGACCTTCTCCAGAAAGCAGTTATTTGGTTATTCATCTATGGTTTGGGCGATGCTGTCTATTGCAATTCTTTCTTTTGTTGTTTGGGCTCATCACATGTTTACTGTTGGTATGCCATTAGCAGCTGAGCTTTTCTTTATGTGGGCAACGATGCTTATAGCAGTTCCAACCGGAGTTAAGGTATTTAACTGGGTTGCAACAATGTTCAAAGGCTCCATTACATATGAGACTCCAATGCTATTCGCAATTTCCTTTGTAGTTCTCTTTACAATTGGCGGATTCTCAGGACTTATGCTTTCAATAGTACCCGCTGATTTTCAATATCATGATACTTATTTTGTAGTGGCTCACTTCCATTATGTCCTAGTGCCTGGATCAATATTTTCAATAATGGCAGCAGTTTATTATTGGATACCAAAGTGGACAGGTAATATGTATGACGAAAGAATGGGTAGATTGCATTTCTGGCTTTCGTTTGTGGGAGTAAATGTCACATTTTTCCCTCAGCACTGGATTGGATTGGCAGGAATGCCAAGAAGATATCCAGACTATGCTCTTCAGTTTGCAGACTGGAACATGGTTTCAACTGCAGGAGCTTTCTTATTTGGAGCTTCTCAAATCTTATTCTTATTTATTGTTCTAAAAACAGTAATGGGTGGAAAGAAAGCTACTCCTCAAGTTTGGGAAGGAGCAAGAGGTTTGGAGTGGTCAGTTGAATCACCAGCACCCTATCATACGTTTTCAACACCACCTAAAGTCAATTAATGAACAACTCTGCTAAAAGAACTCTTAAATATTTGTCATTCGCAGTTTTTGGGATGTTCTTTTTTTCATTTGCGCTAGTTCCCCTTTACGATGTTTTTTGTGAAGTGACAGGTCTAAATGGAAAGATTTCGCAATCAGAAGAGGGAACCAGCTATGAGTCAAATACTGGGAGAGACTTAACAATCCAATTTGTTTCTCATAATGCTGAGCAAATGCCTTGGGTATTTAAACCATCTGAAAAGATTATGAAAGTGAAAACTGGCAAGTACAGTAATGCAACGTTCTTTGTAAAAAATAATACAGATAAACCAATGACAGCAAGAGCAGTTCCTAGCGTTGCTCCAAGCAATGCAAATGAATACTTGAAGAAATTAGAATGTTTTTGTTTTGAAGAGCAATTTCTTGCGCCTGGCGAAGAAGCTCTTCTGCCAGTCAGATTTATTTTCGATAGTAATATGCCTGAAAGCATCAATAATGTAGCTCTCTCATATACTATCTTTGATATTACTAACTATAATGACATGGAAATGGCACATCACGATGGAAGATAGAATGGAATATCAAAAATATTATGTTCCTGAGTCGAGCAAATTCCCTATTTTTGCTGCCTTTTCTTTGTTCATTTTAATAATTGGCGCTTCATCAACAATTAATTCTCTTGATAATCCTGAAAGCAATGCAAGCTTAATTTTATATACAGGCCTAGCTTGTTTCTTAGCAACACTATTTTTTTGGTTTAGGCAGGTTGTTAAAGAAAACAATGCCGGCCTAGAAAGCGCACAACTTTCTCAGTCTTTTGTTTACGGGATGGCGTGGTTTATATTTTCTGAAGTAATGTTTTTTGCAGCTTTCTTTGGAGCTTTGTTTTACGTAAGATCTTTCGCAGTTCCGTGGTTAGGGGGTGAAGGAGAAAAAGGCCTTGCTAATATGCTATGGCAAGATTTTGAAGCTACGTGGCCACTAATAAATACTCCTGATGGAGGTAAAGCTTTTGTCATAGCTGCAAAAAGTATGAGCTTTCCCGGGTGGGAAAATATTAGCCACTGGCTACCTCTATACAATACTATTGTATTGCTAAGTTCTAGTGTGACAGTTCACTTTGCACATCTGGGACTTAAGAAAGGAAACAAAAAAACATTCAACATTTGGCTTGGTATTACAGTTTTACTCGCTCTAATTTTTGTTGGTCTTCAAGCAGCAGAATACTATGAGGCTTATGAACATTTTGGACTTACTCTAAATTCAGGAATTTATGGATCAACTTTCTTTATGTTGACCGGATTTCACGGATTCCATGTAATGTTGGGCGGCCTTATGCTCGCTGTTATGTTGATAAGATCTGTATTTTATGGACACTTTAATGAGCACAAACATTTCGGCTTTGAAGCCGCGTCATGGTATTGGCACTTTGTAGATGTTGTTTGGGTTATGTTGTTCCTATTTGTTTATATTTTATAAACTTTCCGAAGCTATATAAGAATTGCCAAGTTCACCAGTTGATAAACCATATGCCACTAAAATTATTAATAAAATTGCCAAAGTGACTCTAATGCCTAAACCGTATACAGTTCTTTTTCCTTCACCTCTATCTTTAAATAAGAAAAACAGACTAGAAGCTAGGCTCAAGAGAATTCCGATTATTAATACTATAATGATGCTTTTTACTGACATAACCTTTGTATTGTATAGGTAAAGATGAAATTAACTAAATCAAGGCAAGCGGCTACAATTTTTTATGTATTTTTCTCAATTGTCTTTGTTGTTCTGGGCTTTTGGCAGATCAATAGAGGAAATGAAAAAACAGAAATTATTGAAGCCTTTGAGTTACAGCAGGCAGGACAAGCCATTGAATTCTCATCTGACTCCCAAAAATGGGAGAGAGTTTATATTAGTGGTGAGCTCGATGATAAAAGAATAATATATCTCGATAATGTAATTCATAAAGGGATATTAGGCTTTAAAGTTTTAGCCCCTGTCTTTATAGAAGATAACAAAATAATATTGGTTGACTTTGGTTGGATAAAACAGCCCCAAAGCAGAGATCAAGTTAGCTTCGTGCGCATTTCTGATAATAAGAATGTTTCGGTTTCAGGAGTTCTAGAATCACCAGAAATGGGATTAATATTATCAGAAGATATTTTTACAAATACTTGGCCAAAGATATCTCAGAGCAAATCAATAACCGCATTGGAGTCATTATTTGAAGAAGAAATCATTAAATTTATTCTTCTATCTGACTATAGACCAGATACTAACTTTGTATATCTAAAGCCCGTTGTTGCAAATATGCCACCAATAAAACACTATGGTTATGCTGGCCAATGGTTTGTAATGTTTATAGCATTATCAATTATGTATTTATATTTTTTGAGGAAATCATCGAATGAATAAAAAAGCCTTCCTACTCTTTCTATTACTGACGCCTCTAATAGTAATTGTTTCTTCAACGCTTGCTTTTAGATTTGGTTTTGGGCCCGAAGCTACCAAAAATAATGGCATATTTTTCAATGAGTTTACTGATATAACAGGGATGGAAATATCCTCAACAAAAAACCTCAATCTAGACTTTGAAGATGGCAAATGGGTGATGGGAATTTATCATAATAACGAAGGGAAAACCCTTGAAAACAGTAGATTAATGAAACAACTCAACGTGGCTCTTAATAGAGATATTAATAGAGTAAAAAGAATTGTCTTCTTTGAGGATAAGCCGGAAGATAGTTTTCTAGAGAATATTGAAAATGATTTTCCAAGACTAGAAATTTTTGTTGATGCAGAATCAGAGTTTAAGAATCTCTTATTTAATTTATCCGAGGAATCTGTAATTTCCTCAAGTTATATTTTTATAATTGATCCATATGGAAGACTCGTCATGTATTTTCCAAATGATCTAACTCCCAAAAAGATTCTGAAAGACCTAAAGGTACTAATATGATAAATATAAGAAATATATCTCTTTTTGGTGGACTATTTGCGATAGTTGTAATTGCTTTAGGAGCTTGGACAAGACTTGTAGATGCGGGTTTGGGTTGTCCAGATTGGCCTGGCTGTTATGGATTTGTAACTTTTCCAATAACTGATTCAGAAATAGCTCTTGCTGAAAGTAGATATCCAACATTTCCATATGAGATCGATAAAGCAATACCAGAGGTTGTCCATAGGTATTTTGCTGCGATGCTTGGCCTGATTGCAATCTTTCTTGTATTTTTTGCAATCAGATATAAAGTTGATAGCTCATTAAGGAATCTTTCAATCTTTTTACTTTTTTTTATTTGTTGCCAAGGCCTTTTTGGTTATCTGACCGTAAGCTTAAAGCTGCTTCCTATAATAGTAACAGGCCATCTCTTTGGTGGCTTTATAACACTGAGTTTATTCTTTTTCATATTTTTAAAAGCAGCTGACTTTAGATTTCTAAACTATATAGATATTAAGAAGTATAGGTATCTTGCATTAGTGTGTTTGGTTGTTTTACTTGTTCAGATATTTCTTGGTGCATGGACAAGTACTAACTATGCCTCACTCGCATGTCCGGATTTTCCAACTTGTCAGGGTAGTTACTATCCAGAAATGGACTTTGAATCAGGATTCAATCTCAAACAAGAAGTTGGACCAAACTATCTTTATGGACTTTTAGAAAATCCAGCACGAGTTGCCATACATTACTCTCATAGAGTTACAGCCCTTGTTCTTACATTTTTTATGTTAATTTTGATTGGCTGTTTGTGGTTTACAAATGCTGCCCCTTTATCATCAACGCTGGGACTTGTTTTGCTGCTCCAGATTTCCCTTGGAATTATGAATGTGGTCTATGTTTTACCTTTGTATATTGCAATTGCTCATAATCTTATCGCAGCAATGTTACTATTGGTTACTTTGCTTGTTAACTACTTAGCTTTCAAAAAATGAATGTCTTAAAAAACTACCTTGAGCTTACAAAACCTAAGGTAGTTTTAATGATGCTCATAACAGCAATTATTGGGATGTTGTTAGCTTCAAAAAGCCTACCGTCATTATATTTAGTTATTATTTCAATGATTGGCATAGGCTTATGTGCGTCTTCTGCTGCTACCATTAACCAAATTATAGATAGAAATATAGATGCAAATATGGCTAGAACTTCTAACCGCCCACTTCCACAAGGTGAAATCACTACTTTCAATGCAAGTCTATTTGCATTTGCTTTGATGATTGTTGGAACAGCTATTCTTGTTAGTCAAGTAAATACACTTACAGCAGTTCTTACGGTAGCCTCATTAATAGGATATGCCTTCATCTATACAGTTTTTCTAAAAAGGGCAACTCCTCAAAATATAGTTATTGGAGGTTTGGCTGGAGCTGCACCACCACTTTTGGGGTGGACATCTGTAACTAACTCAATCGACCCGAATGCACTTCTTTTGGTGCTAATAATTTTTGTTTGGACACCACCACATTTTTGGGCACTTGCCATTTATAGAAAGGAAGATTATGCGAGAGAGTCTATACCAATGTTACCAGTTACTCATGGAGTAAGATTTACAAAGCTTCAAATTATTTTATATACAGTTTTATTGGTGCTTGTAAGTTTACTTCCTTACATTGTATTAATGTCAGGAAACATATATTTATTTTCAGCACTTGGATTAGGACTATTTTATTTATATTCATCAATAAAAATGTATTTAACAGATGATGAAGAATACCCTATGACCTCATTCAAATATTCGATTTATTATATTTTTCTAATTTTTTTTGCGCTCCTTGTAGATCACTTTATCTAAAATGAAAAATAATATAAGACTTTCTTTGCTTCTTATTTTTGTCTTCATAGCAACGATACTTTATGGATTTGTGAATAAGCTAACAGCTCCAAGAATACTAAGCAATGAAGAGCTCTTAATAAATGGATTTTATAAGTTACAGGAGCCCATTGCGCTCTCAGATTTCAGTTTGGAGAGAGAAGATGGCTCTTACTTCACAAAATCAGACTTAATAGACAAATGGACAATAATGTACTTTGGTTTTAGTAGTTGTCCTACAGAGTGTCCGGTGACAATGAGTGAATTAAGAAAACTCATCAATGCACTTAGAGAAAAAGACTTCATGCTTGATGATAAGCAGTGGGTTTTGGTTACTATAGATCCTGAGAGAGATTCTGCAAAAGATATAAATTTCTATGCCTCTAGATTCGACTCAAGTTTTGTTGGCCTTAGAGCAGAAAGACCAACTTTATTAAGCCTAACAACACAACTTAATGTAGCAAAAGTAAAACCAATGAAACATGAAATGCATTCCATTGAGGAGCTAAGCAATCATGTTAATAATATAATCTTGATCAACAAGGATGCTGAATATTTTGGATTTTTTAGGCCCCCTTTTGATATTTCAAAACTTTCTTTGACTTATCAGTCAGTTACTACTCAATAACAAGCCCTTGTTTTCTTACAGTTAGATACCTATATTAACTATATGAAGTATTTACATATTTATTTTCTATCCATAGCATTATTGTTTCCTTTTGATTTGAATGCATCTAAGTACGAGAAGGAAAGCGCATCTGATTTATATAAAAAGGCTACCAAACAGTTAAAAGAAGAAGATTATAAAAGTGCTCTTAAAACCTTAAAGAAATATACAAAGTCTAAAAAAAAGGATGCAGATGGTTGGACTCTTTTAGCGTTTACTAATAGAAAACTTAAGAATTATAGTGAGGCCGAATCTTTATATGCTAAGGCGCTTAATCTTGATCCTAATAATAAGATAGCGATTGAATATCAAGGTGAGCTATTTGTAGAGCTTGGAAGAATGGAAGAAGCAAATGCCAACTTAGCTAAACTGAGGGCGCTATGTCCAAACTCTTGTGAAGAGCTTGAAATGCTAGAGGAATATATCTCAGGAAATAAAATAAAATCTTGGTAATTTAAATAGTATCAATTGATAAAAGAAGAAATTCTCAAGATAGAAGGGCTTTTAAAAGAATCACATAACATCGTATTTCTCACGGGTGCTGGTATCAGTACCAATTCAGGACTACCTGACTTTAGAAGTGATAATGGTTTTTGGAAGACTAATAAACCAATAATGTTTAGAGACTTCTTGAATAGCTATCAATCAAGACGACTATCTTGGAGCAGAAATATAACCCTTAATAAAACCCTAAAAAAAATTAAACCCAACTGTGGACACATGTTTGTCAAAGAAATATTAGATGCTAAGAAGGGCTGTGTAATTACACAAAATATCGATGGCCTTCATCACAGATCTGGAATACAAGAGAAAAAAATAATAGAAGTTCATGGTAATGCAACAAAAGCTAAATGTTTAGATTGTGGGATTAGCCTTGATCTCGAACCATTCCACAAAGCAATTCATGATGACAAAGTAACGCCAGATTGTCCCAAGTGTTATGGCTTGGTAAAAGTTGCAACTATTTCCTTTGGGCAACCCATGAATATGAATGATTTTGAGAGATCTAAAGATAAAATAATCGAAAGCGATATTTTAATCGTGTTGGGTTCATCTCTTCAGGTACAACCCGTTGCTTCACTCCCAGGCTTTGCTGTTCAAAATGGGAAAAAATTAATAATTATCAACAAAGATCCAACTAACTTTGACCAATACGCTGAGGTTTGTATCCACGAAGATATTTGCAATACAGTTGCCAAGATAAATATTTAAAGTTTAGAAACTCTAGTAACCTCACTGTCTAGATACTCAGTAGTAAAATTATTTAAATGGAAGTCTGAATCAAGCGGCATAATTTCATTATATATTAAACGCTTTGCAACCCTTACCATTATCACCGAAAACTTAAACAAGGCTAGGACCCTAAAGTAATTTATATTTTCTGCAGACAAACCAGTTTTGTTTTCCCAAATCTCTATACCCTCGCTCTGACTCATGGATCCATCAAGTCGAGGTACACCAAGCCCCAAACTATTACATTCATCTACAGCGAAGCCCCAAGCTAGATCCATCAATGGATCTCCCATGCTTGCCATTTCCCAATCAAGAAGAGCAGATGCTTTATATTCTTTATATAAGACATTCCCTATTCTTGAGTCGCCCCAGCACATGGAAATTTTTTGTAATTCTGGTTTATTGGCAACCAGCCAATCATGAGCATTGGAGCAAACAGGATGCTTTTCTCCATCCATACCCCAATTTAAAAACTCCTTGTAATAATCCAACTCTGCGCCGAGTGAATCCTCTGTATTTTTAAAACCACAACTCGAAATCTCTTCACTTGTTAAATCTAAACTATGAAATGAAGATAAATTATTTATCCAACCAGACCACACTGAATATCTTTGCTCAGGAGTCCCTTTTCCCATCATTCCCTCAGGATCCATATGATGAGGAGGATTATCGCTTGGTGCCTCTCCATCAATACACCTCATCACATAAAACTCTGAACCTAAAATATCATCATTATAGTTTTCAAATATTATTTCTGGAGTAGGGAGGCCCTTTAATCTTAAAAGCTTCATAATCGAAGCCTGCATTTTCAAATCATAGTCAGGAAACACCTGATATCCAGTTGGCCTAAGCCTTAAAACAAGACTTTCCGAAACATCTTTACCCTTTACGTCGAAGACAAAAGTTTCATTAGAAAAACCTGAAGCAATTGAGCTTTCATGAGGTACAACTTCACATTCACCATAAAGTTCATTAAGCCAGGACTGCAGCTTAAGAAGCTTTTCATCAAAGTTTTTGTCTGTAGATACCGACATTAAGGTTTATCAAAAAGATCAACAAACCCACTTGGTTCATGCGCTCCAAGAATAAGTTGCTCTAAAACACCTCTTCCTTCATAAGCCTTATCTCCGATCTTCAATGTGGCATTCGAAAGCGCCTGAACATGTAAATATGGCGGATCACCAGGATCTTCATTTAGATCATATTCATCAAAGTGAGTTGCATTATCCCCCTTATCATGACCATGACCCCAATCAGGATGCATGTACCCTAGACCGCACATAAATGCTTTCATGCCGCAGTCAATACTAATCTCAATATTGTTACCATCTTTATCATCTGCAGTTATTATCATGGACTCAACTCTTCTAGATTTAGGCACATAAGACACTTTCTTTTGTACATTACGTAACTCTATCTCATCCTCAAATTCTGGACCTTGCATGATTGCTAGGACGGTGTCAGGAGTACCATCAGCTTTATCGATAAAGTAAATATGAGCAGAAAGATCCTCAAAATGGAAGGGCGCCCATAACCAATAAAATTGAGGCATATTAAAAGGAACCACAGGCTGACTATCGTAAGCTCCAACCGGCCTAACTCCCCAAGACCGATCCCTTGTTCCAACAAAGGTATCCTCAGTCACATCAATTTGCTCATCATTTATTTTTATCTTTCCAGACCATTTACCCTGCTGAGTTAGTCGACAAGTATCCATAATCATTCTAGGCCCATTGAATAATTGCATTTGAGGCTCTCTCATTGGCTCAAATCTGCCAGTGATAGTTAAATCAACCTCAAAATTGTTTTCAACATCATTTAAAGAGACTTTTAGTTTTCTTAGTGGCTCAATAACCTCAACTTTTAGAGGCCCCACTTCGGTTTCAAGCCTTTCTAAATTTAAAACCCTTGAAGCTCTCGAGTTGTATTGTTTTCCTTTATAAGCAAGAGTAAATGCTCCATCCATTATATTTAGATTTGGGTAAACGCAGAGCACAGCACCAAAGTAGATATCATCTGTTTTTGAATAACCATTAAAAAAATATCTGTCATAAAAGTTTCTTTCGGACCCTACCTCAGAAACAGGTTTTGAAATTTGATGTATTGGATAATCGTCAGCTTTTGTTAAAGACATAATTTATATAGTTATTATTACTTTTCCTTTTGCTTTTCTATTCTGCAGATGGGCTATAGCATCTGCAGCGTTATCAAGCGTGAATTTATCAGAAACCTCAGGAGCGATTTTTCCTTCACCATGAAGTTTAAATAACTCCATAAAGTTAGCTTTATTGCCTTCAGGATCAATCCCAGTCCAAGCACCCCAAAAAACACCAACTATTTGGCATCCTTTCAGCAAAGCTAAATTAAGCGGAATTTTCGGTATATCACCGGCAGCAAAACCGATTACCAAATATCTTCCTTCCCATGCGATAGCTCTTAATGCCGGTTCAGAATAATGTGAACCTACTGGATCATAAATAACATTGGCTCCAACACCTCCTGTGACCTCTTTAATCTTTCCTGAAAGTTCTTTTTGCTGATCTTTTGATAAGTCACCAGTTGGATATATGAATCCTTCATCAGCACCATGTTGAATGCACATATCAATTTTTTCTTGAGATGATGCAGCTGCAATAACTTTAGCTCCCATAGCTTTGCCCAAATCAACAGCGGCAAGACCAACCCCACCTGCGGCTCCAAGAACCAACAATGTCTCTCCTGCTTTAAGATTGGCTCTTTGTTTTAGTGCGTATAAAGTTGTGCCATATGTCATTGAAAGGGCAGCTGCCGTTTCATAGTCCATTGATTCAGGAATGGGCATTACTGACCCTTCTGGCGCAACAATCTTTTCTGCAAAAGCACCCATACCAGTCATTGCAAAAACCTTATCACCCTCTTTGAGACTTTCTACACCTTCACCAACCTTTTCAACAATTCCAGCTGCTTCACCGCCAGGCGTAAACGGAAGTGGAGGTTGAAACTGATATAAACCTTGTATCATTAAGACATCAGGAAAATTTACACTCGCTGCCTTAACATCTATTAAAACCTGTCCAGGTCCTACATCTGGACTTGAGACTTCATTAATTTCTAGTTTATCTACTCCTCCAAGCTCAACGCACTGTAATGCTTTCATACTTATCCCCTTACCTTGTCATTATATTGTTCCACATACTTATTCAATTCAACACCCTTTTTAGCCTCTATTTCTTTATGTAACTCAATAGAGTTAAACCTTTCATTTTCTAAGATAGTTTCATTTTTAGGCTTCGCACCTTTCAATGAATTCATTTTATTTATACTCTCTTGCAAAATATTTTCTGTAAAACTATTATCACTTCCTAATATATTATTTAGTAACTGCCTGCTCTTATTTTCCATATTTAAGCAGTCAGACACTGACTTTTCAAACTCAGGATCAATTGAATTTAATTCCTTAGCAATCATCAAAAGCTCATTAGAAATATTTGAGATCTTATTTCTTATACTTAACTCTGAACCATTAAATGAAAGTTTTTGATCTAGATCTGAGCCTGAATGAATTGCAGTCACATAGTTATTGTTCATTTCATCATATTCAGACTGACTTACTGATTGCGACTCAGTAATCAGACAATGAATAAGAAACACATCAAGCAACCGCATTTCTGATTTAGATATTCCTGTAAGAGTATTTGGAGATAGATCAATTCCTCTAACTTCAACATATTCAATGCCTTGGGTTGAAAGAAGCTCTATTGGCCTAGTCTCTGAAGCACCTTTTCGCTTTGGTCTAATAGAATCGTATAGCTCATTCTCTATCTGGAGAATTCCTGATGATATTTGTTGCCTTTCATTATTTTCATCATACAAACCTAGGCTTTTAAAAACTTCATACTCTTCGAATATTCCTTTTTTTAGCGACTCTATAAAACTATCAAGAGAGTTATACTTAATATCAAGAGCCCTTTGATGATAGCTTTGATAACCAACTTCACTCATTCTAAGTGAAGTAGCATATTCATCATATAGGTCTGATTTATTTGTATTTTTGATTGAATGATTTCTTCCTGAAACAAAAGATTTATCAAAGATAGGAGATGCACCAAAGAAGTAAAGCAAGAACCAAAAATTTCTTTTGAAATTCCTAATAAGGCCTAGATAAATATCTGATTTAGTTTCTTTATTAAGATGTTTATTAAATAATCTCAGGGAGTTGTCATCAATTGAAAAATTATAATGAATACCAGCTACACATTGCATGATCGAACCATATCTAACCCGTAAACCTTTTCTATAGATATTTTTTAGCTTACCAATGTTGCTAGAGCCATACTCAGCAACTCTTATTTCTGATTCATCCCCAATAAAACAGGGCATGGAATTTGACCACAAAACCTCATCTGACTCCATAGCATTAGCTGTGAAGATGTGAAGATCTAAAAGGAATTCATAAACTTCATCAATACTATTGAAGGTTGGAGTTACAAGCTCTATTAGTGCTTCAGAAAAGTCTGTTGTAATAAATTTATTAGTTAAGGGAGATCCAAGTTCTTTTGGGTGATTGCTTTGAGACAGTTGAGCATTGTTTTTTACTCTCAAGGACTCTTTTTCGATACCTCTAGAAATTTCTATATTTTCAAAAAATCCCTTATCTTTTAATTCAGCAACCCTACTGCTAAAAGTCATTCTCGTATTTTTATTGATCAGAAGGGCCGGCAGAAATTATTTCTTCACTGACATCAAATCTTTCAAAGTTATTTTGAAATAATTTTATTAAGTCAGCAGCGGCAGCATCATAAGCGTCTTTATCTTCCCAGGTTTCGCGTGGATTTAGCAAGTTGCTATCAACTCCTTGAATCGATAGAGGAACTTCAAGATTTAAACCATTAAGCATTTGAGTTTCAACATCATCAAGCTCGCCGTTTTGAACTGCATTAACGATTCTTCTAGTAGTTGGAATATCAAATCTTTTTCCAACTCCATAAGGTCCTCCAGTCCAGCCTGTATTTACAAGGAAAACCTTTGAGCCGAAATTTTCGACTCTTTTCATTAGAAGGTCTGCATAAATACCGGCAGGTCTAGGAAAAAATGGTGCTCCAAAACAGGTTGAAAAAGTTGATTCAATATCTGAAGATGACCCAATCTCTGTAGATCCTACTTTCGCAGTATATCCGCTTAAAAAATGGTAGGCAGCAGCTTCTTTAGACAGTATTGATACTGGAGGCAGGACGCCAGTCAAATCACAAGTTAGGAAGATTACTGTCTTTGGTTCACCCGCATAATTTTCAGGGACTGCCTTATCTATATGTGTTCTTGGATAACAACATCTTGAATTTTGAGTTAAAGAAACATCCGAGTAATCAGGAACTCCATCATTTAATACAACATTTTCTAAAATACTCCCTTCTTTAATAGCTTTCCAAATTACAGGTTCATTTTCCTCAGAGAGATCTATACATTTTGCATAACACCCACCCTCGAAATTAAAAACGGAGCCTGGAGACCATCCATGCTCATCATCACCTATCAATGTACATGCTGGGTCTGCAGAGAGAGTTGTTTTTCCAGTACCTGAAAGACCAAAAAATAGCGCTACTGAATTTTTATCATTGATATTCGAAGAACAGTGCATTGGAAGGATGTCTTTGGCAGGAAGAAGAAAGTTTTGAACCGAGAACATTGATTTTTTTATCTCGCCAGCATACTTCATGCCCGCTATAAGGACCTTTTCCTCTTTAAAATTAATAATTACACAACCATCTGAGTTAGTCCCGTCTATTTCAGGCACACATTCAAAATTTGCTGCACTAAGTATTTTCCAGTTGCTTTTACCTTTTGGATTAAATTCATCAGGATCAATAAATATTAATCTTGAGAAAAAGCTCTGCCAAGCTGTTTCAGTTATTACCTCAATTGGAAGATAGTGATCAGGATGAGACCCAACATGGACTTTAGTTAAAAACCTGTCTTTGTCATCTAAATAAGACTCAACTTTTGACCAGAGAGAGTGGAACTTCTCTTCATCAAATGGCCTATTTATTTCTCCCCATTCAATATCATTTTTGGTTGTTTCCTCTTGTACAATATATCTATCTAGTGGGCTTCTCCCAGTTCTTTTCCCTGTTACAACTGTTAGCGCTCCGTTAGAAGCAAGCACTCCTTCTTCTCTCTCTAGAGCTTTGGAAATAAGATCTTTATTTGAAAGTTCAAAAACCATGATTTTTTTAAAATTTGTCCTTAAATTATACCTTTTTTAAGACTTTAAATACGTTAAGAAGATTAACAAATATAAATATTAGGAAGAAGATTAAGCCCCATTCAGCAAAATTAAAGATAAATCTCCAACCTTCTTCTGCACAGCTAGGACCCCCTTGAAGAGTTTTATAAATACCTCCAAAAAAACCATAAAATTCAATAGTTGTTTCAAGCGGCATTCCACATCCGGATAAATTAGTTAAACCCTCTGAAGAAAGATTTTGAATATATATTTGCCTACTAGTTACACCAACGCCAAAAAACAATGATCCAAAAATAAGAATGTTTTGGAGATTCTTAAATCTATCATTGAATGCTGCAATTAGCGAAAAGAAACTAAATGTGCCAAAAACATATCTTGTTAATATACACAAAGGACATGCATATAAGGCCAAAATAATATCCATAATCCAGGCAAGAATTATTATGCCAAAAGACAAGATAGCATTATTTAGATGAAATCTTCTTACATAGATTTCCCATAATTTTTCAATAAAATGTAACACTTGTGACATATGATAAATCTTTTGTATTAATAAAAAAATCCTAATGTCATAATAAATAACTAAATGAAAAAAAATTTATATATTGTTGATGGATCTTCGTATATTTATCGAGCTTTCCATGCAATGCCACCTCTAACAACATCATCAGGCAGACCCACTGGTGCTATAAAAGGTGTATCGAACATGATGATGAATCTTAAAAATGAAAACGATGGTTCTTCCATTGTCACAGTGTTTGACGCCAAGGGAAAAACATTTAGGAGCGATATTTATTCTGATTACAAAGCCAATCGGCCTCCCATGCCAGACGAGCTAAGACTTCAATTAGATCCAATTAAATCAATATGCAAGGCAATAGGATTTCCAATAGTAGAGATAGAGGGGGTAGAAGCTGATGATGTAATAGCTACCATCGTAAAAATAGCAAAAGAAGAGGGATATAGTTGTGTTATTTCTTCATTAGACAAAGATTTAATGCAGTTAGTTGAAGATCCTGCTGTTTCAATGATAAACACAATGACCAATAAAAAATTTAATGAAAAAGATGTAATCGAAAAATTTGGAGTTAAGCCTAATCAAATCAGAGATATGCTAGCGCTTGTCGGAGATTCATCTGACAATATTCCAGGTGTTCCAAAAGTAGGACAGAAGACAGCCGCTAAATGGTTAAATGAGTTTGGAGATTTAAAGTCAATTAAAGAAAACGCTCCATCAATCAAAGGGGTTGTTGGTGAGAATCTAAGAAATTCTTTAGATGATTTAGATAGAAATATTGACCTTGTATCTTTAAAACAAGATGTAGACATAAAGGTGAAGTTTAGCGATCTGTTAACACTAAACCCCGATGATGATGAACTTAATAAGATTTTCTCGGAGTTAGAATTCGCAACAGTAAAAAATAATGACGAAAAAAATAAGGAGCAAAAGAAAGATTCAAAATATGAAACAGTTTTATCTGAAAAAAGTTTAGAGAAATGGGTAAAAAAGATAGACAAATCTAAAGCATTTGCAATCGATACCGAGACGGACTCAGTTAGTACTGTTTCAGCAAATCTTATAGGTATTTCAATTTCTGTAAAAGAAAATGAAGGGTGTTACATACCTATAGGGCACTCATATAAAGATTGTCCTCAGCAGCTTTCCCTTGACTGTATTCAAAAAAAACTGGGACCAGCTATAGAAAAAAATCAGGAAAAAGCTGTCGGCCAAAACTTAAAGTTTGATATTCCAATTTTATCTCGACATGGCATAAATCTCTCTGGGTTTTTGGCAGACACGATGCTTATGTCATATGTGCTCAATAGTACCGCCACCCGCCATGGAATGGACAGACTCGCTGATTATTATCTTAACTACACAACTACAAAATATACTGATGTAACAGGGACTGCCTCTAAGCAAATTAGTTTTGCAGAAGTACAAATTGATGTTGCAACAGATTATGCAGCCGAGGATGCTGATGTGACACTAAGACTTTTTAATACTTTATCTAAACTATTAAAAGAGAAACCAATTCAAGAAAAACTTTTAAAAGAAATTGAATATCCTCTTGTGCATGTACTTTCAAGAGTAGAGCAAAATGGGGCAAAAATAGACAAGAAAAAACTCGGAAATCATTCCAAAGAGCTTGGCGACAAGATTGCAGATTTATCTGCCCAAGCTTTCAAAATAGCTGGAGAGGAATTTAATCTTGATTCCCCAAAACAACTCTTAGAAATTTTATATGAAAAGCAAGGATTACCAGTGTTGAGAAAGACACCTAAAGGACAACCTTCTACCAATGAAGAGACACTTCAAAGGCTATCAGAGGAATACGAGCTGCCAAAGATAATTTTGCAATATAGAACATTGGCAAAACTAAAATCTACTTATACAGATAGCTTAATAAACATTGAGAATCCTAAGACAAAGAGGATTCATACCTCCTACCAACAAGCTATAACGTCAACGGGAAGACTTTCTTCTACGGAACCTAATTTGCAAAATATTCCAATTAAAACTGCTGAAGGTAGAAGAATAAGAGAAGCTTTTGTTCCAGAAAAAGGCAACATACTTATCTCTGCTGACTATTCTCAAATAGAACTAAGAATAATGGCTCATTTATCAGAAGATAAAAATCTCACAAATGCTTTTAAAAATAATATCGATGTTCATTCTTCAACGGCTGCTGAAGTCTTTGGGGTGGAAATTGAAGAGGTGAATAAAGATCAAAGAAGAAGTGCTAAAGCTATAAATTTTGGATTAATGTATGGCATGTCTGCTTTTGGACTCACAAGACAGTTAGGAATTACTAGAGCTGAAGCGCAAGCATATTTAGATACATACTTTGCAAGATATACAGGAGTAAGAGACTATATGGATAATATTAAAGCTAAGGCTAAAGCAGATATGTTTGTAGAGACAATTATGGGAAGACGCTTGTATCTAAATGAAATAAATGCTGCCAATGGCCTCAGAAGACAGGCTGCTGAGAGAGCCGCAATTAATGCGCCACTTCAGGGTTCTGCTGCAGATATTATTAAAAAAGCTATGCTGGATGTTGATAAGCTTATATCAACTGAAATGCCAGAGGTTAAAATGATTATGCAGGTACATGATGAATTAGTGTTTGAAGCACCAAAAAAACAAATAGACTTCGTTCAAGAAAATATAACCAACGCTATGCAATCTGCTGTAAAATTATCCATCCCGCTTCTAGTAGATATTGGTTTTGGAAATAATTGGAATGAATCACATTAAAGTAAAAACTTTTTCTCTTATATTTCTGTTGCTTACCTCGTTCGCTTACAGTAATTCAAATGAGCCTTATAATTTGGGGATTTCGGTTTTTGAAGATTACGAAAACATAAAGAAACTACTTCAAGAAAAACAAAAGCAAAACGATAGGGCTGCAGTACTCCTTTCAAATGTAAAACTTTATTCAATTGACTATTCTCCATCTCCTTTTGTGAGAACTAATCGTCCCAACCCCAGTTTCCCAACTCAACAGGCACAAGATGGTATTGAGGGATATGCTGTTGTTACATTTAATATAAATGATGATGGATCAACTTCAGATCATTATATTAGTGACTCAAGTCCTGGAAAATATTTTGATGAAGTGTCTTTAGAATCAGCCAAGAACCTCAGATATGCTTTTAGGGAGCCAACAAATGAAAGAGAGCATAGCTATAGATTTGCATTTACTCTAAATGAAAGAAGTAGGAAATTACCGAATGCTTACTTTACTTGCCTTGATTTAATTAAAAAAACTAGGTTCTCTGAAGCTAAAAGTTGCGCTCAAAGTAGGAATAAGTTTACAGAAAATGTTTTAGGCATGGCTTATAAGATTATTACTGCAGAAGCAGATTTTTATCTTGGCGACAGAGATGGAGCAATTGATATGCTTTACAAAATTATTAATGATGAAAGTCAAGAAAGTTTCTACCTTAAGGCGCTTGCAATAACTAACCTTACAGCATTCCTTTTTGATGAAGAGAGATATGCAGATATTATTTCTCTAGAAAAAGCTATCAATGAGATTAGAAAATTAGGCTATGAAGAACAACTTATTGATAGTCACTATTACCTAGCAGTTTCCCATTTTTACTCTGGGAACAAGGTTGATTCTCTTTTCTTCCTAAAACTTTCATTGCAAGATACTAACTGCAAACAAACGCTTCGTCTGGAGCCTGGCGAATCATTTATTGATTGGAAAAAAAATTCATTATATAGACTATATCCAGATAAAGTCTGCTATTCAGATTTTTATGCAAGATCAATAAAGACACTTGAAGCAATCAACGAAGCAATTTAATAAATTTTTCTATCTTTTAATGGGGGTATATTTCAGGTCTTCGGATGTTAAGATTTCTATACCATGTATTTTTCTGAGATCATTAATTTTCATTGAAAGATAGCTATCAGGCATTTTAAATGGCCATTTTTTTTTCATTTTTAAAGCCCTAAAAATAACTTTTCGCTTAATACCTCCAATCTTCCAATATATTTTTATAAAACCAAAAATACCAAATTCTTTAATTAAATCTTTATAAAGTTTCTTTATTTGAGGAAGCTTTTGATAACCTAAAAGATAGCTTAATTTCCACTTACTGCCCCAAAGAACCCAACTATCAAGAATAGCTTCTTGCTCAATAGATACATCTAAACCAAAAATTATATGCGTACAATCATGATCCCTGAGAAGAGTGCCAGACTCCTGATTGTCCTCAAATACTTCGGTAGATTCAGGAAATGATTCGTAATAACATTCTAAACCCTCTTGAAGGGTTAAATCACAATCTTTTTTCTGATATTCCAGCATTATTTAATAAATTCTAGTATTTTTTTTGAAAGCCTGTCAAAACCTTCATCATTATTTGATGATGTGACAATTATGGACTGAGAATTCAGCTTTTTTTCAACACTTTTAGTTGATTTGGCTATAGCAGAGCTGTTTAATTTATCACTTTTAGTTAAGACTGAAATAAATGGCACTCCGTGTCTATTACAAAATTCCATCATTTGAATATCACTATCCTTTAAGGGATGTCTTATATCCATAAAAATTATAGCAGCACACAGCGATCGCCTTGTCGAAAAGTAATTATCAAGCAAAATATCAAGATTCTTCTTTTTATCTATAGACATTTTGGAAAACCCATATCCCGGCAAATCAACAAGCTTGATTTCATCATTAACTTTAAAAAAATTAATCTCTGTAGTTCTTCCTGGCATTTTACTTGTTCTTGCCAATTTTTTATTTTTTGCTAGACAGTTAAGAGCGCTTGATTTACCTGCATTTGACCTTCCAGCTAATACGAACTCAAAACCCTCATCTGGTGGAGCATTTTTAATATTTAATACACCTTGCATGAAGGTTGTTTTAGTGAAAATGTTTTGCATTTTTCTGTTTGTTTAGGCTTCTCTTAGGTTTATAATACCGTTTCTAAAATATTTCGTATATTCAAAAAATATTTATTAAAGATTAAAAATCATGAAAAAAATACTTCTTTCGTTATTACTAGTAGCTAGTGGACTTGCATACTCATTTGAACCTGTTCTCGGAAGAGACTATAGCTTGCTTGAGAATCCCTTACCTATTAAGCAAGATGGGAAAGTAGAAGTTCTTGAGGTCTTTTGGTACGGATGCGGTCACTGCTACGCAATGGAATCAAAAATTAAAGCTTGGAATAAAACAACTCCAGAGTATGTAAGTTTTAAAAAGATGCCTGTTACTTGGGGACCAGTCCACCGCCTGCATGCTGCCATGTTTTATACAATTGAATCTATGAGCTCTGAGCAAGATCTACATGCAGCAGTATTTTCAACAATGCATAGTGAAAGAAATATACTATCCAGTGAGCAGGCCATCACAAGGTTTTTTGGAAAAGTTGGTGTGTCATCTTCAGATCTAACAAAGTATTTAAATTCTTTTGGCGTCAAGCAAAGAGTTAATAGAGCTGTTGAGTTAACAAAACAACTCAGGGTTGATTCAGTACCTATGATAATTGTTGATGGAAAATACAAAGTTGCTGCTAGAGATACAGCGCTGCAAACAGTTGATTATTTAGTTGAAATGCAAAAGTCGGAGTCCTAAATTATGAAAAATGCTTTTTTCCTATTTTTATTTTTCTTAACAACATTAGTTTTTGCTGGCAAAAAATATGAAGATCAAGTTATCGAAAGAATTACCTGCCCAACTCAGAAATGTGAAGAAGGACAAACTTTAGATATTGAAATTCCTTCAATGATGGAAGAAACTGCTTCAGAAGATGTTGTAAAAGTAGAGTTGTCCGAAGGTTCAGAGCATATTGTAAAAATGCTTAATTCTGGAGAAGGCGGACAAATGATTTTTGAACCTGCTGTTATAAAAGTCTCTGTTGGAGATACTATTCACTTTAAAGCTACAGATGCAGCACACAACTCTGTATCTGTTGATGGTATGGTGCCAGCTGGTGCAGCTAGTTGGGCTAGTCAATTGAGTCAGGATATAAGTGTTACTTTGGATACTGAGGGCGTATATGTCTACCAATGTGACCCTCATCTTATTATGGCAATGGTTGGAGTTATTCAGGTTGGTGAGGCAGTTAATATGGAAGAGATTAGAAGTGCGGCTTCGAGCTATAGTGCGAATTTCTTAATGAATAATGACAGACTTCAAGGCTATTTAAATCAACTGTAAAGACTATCAATTTTTTCCGTTAGCCCTTGCCATGTGCTGAACTCTGGAGGTTTTTCTACACCCTCAAGATCCCAAATTTCTTTATTTGGATTAAACCAAAGAGCTTGAACGCCATAACTAATTGCTCCGTGCATATCATTAATTTTGTGATCACCAATATGTAACAATTCTTCTTTACTAACCCCTAATAACTCAATTGCTTTATGGAAGTGATTTTCACTTGGCTTGTTTGCACTTACGTCTTTCGAAGAAATATTAAATTTAAAAAACTTACTAATACCAATCATTTCAATATTAGCATTACCATTTGTTAGACATCCCAACTTATATATTTGAGAAAGTTTCTCAATTTCATCCAAAACAGAGGGGAAAAAATCTACTTTATTTCTTTCCTGAAAAAATAATTGAAAAGCACTTTCTGATAGCTCATTTGCAGTTTCTTCATCAGATACACGCTCCTGTATTTTCATTAATAATAATTTTTTTCTGAGTTTCCCAACATCGAATTCGTATGAAGCATCTTCAATAATAAGTTTTTCTCTTATTAGTTTGAATTCTTCCCAAGATCCCCACTCTAATTTTCCAATCTTGTCTTCTATAAATTTTCTGGTTTTCATCTCAGCATTTATTAATACTGGTTTTACATCCCAGAATGTATCATCAAGGTCAAAAGTTATGGCTTTAATTTTTTCACTCATATTTATTTTTTTGCTCTTGGGTGTGACTTATCATAAATCTTAACAAGATGTTGATAATCTAAGTTTGTATATATTTGAGTGGTTGATAAAGAACTATGGCCTAAAAGTTCTTGTATTGACCTTAGGTCTCCAGATGATTCAAGCATGTGAGTTGCAAAGCTATGCCTAAGCATATGTGGATTAATAGGAGGAAGTCCTTGTTTTATTGCAAGCTTTTTTAAGCGAAGTTGGATACTACGCGTTGTTAGTCTGCCCCCAGTTTTATTAACGAATAGCGCTCCATCTTTATTAGTTATTTTCTTTCTTTCTTCTAACCAGTTATCAATTGCACTAATGGCAAATCTTCCCAAAGGAACCAAACGAGTCTTCGATCCTTTACCAACGACTCTTAAAAAATCCTTACCTTCCTCAAAATCATGGATATTTACATTAACTGTCTCAGAAACCCTTAATCCTGAGGAATACATTAATTCTATTATCGCTAAGTCCCTTATTTCTATAAATGAGGCAGGTTTAAAATCTAACAATCTATTAATTTGTTCAGGTGTCAAAGTCTCAGGAAGTTTCTTTTCCATCTTTGGTCCAGCGATAAGTTCAAATGGGGACTGATTAATCCGATGATTCTTTTGAAGATATTTAAAGAAACCTTTAATAGAAGACAGGTGTCGCTGAATGCTTCTTGCACCGATATTCATAGAATAGAGAGAGCCTATCCATGAACTGCATATTTCTTCAGATATATCATTTAATTTATTAATTTTGTTAGATATAAGAAAGTTCCTAAATTTCAAAATATCCCTTTTGTAGGCTTTTATAGAATTATCTGAAAGATTTTTAATATCTTTTAAAAAAACTAAATAGTCATCAATAAGATTATCAATGAAGAATTTTTTAGACATTAAGCTGGAAAAGTCTTTAGTTTGGCTTCTGCTATATCTCTAATAAACTCAATAAAGGTTGTATCCTCATCTCCTAGATATCTAGTCTTGTCTTTAGAGCCAATAAGCAGCAACCCAATTTTATTCTTGTTTTTAAAAACGCTTATTACAACTGACTTAATAGAATCATCCCCGAAAAGGATTTGAATTTTTTCAGTAGCAAAACTACCGTATCTTGTTTCACCCGCAGAAAAAGTCATTCCAGTACTTTCCTCAAGTCCATTCATTTCACTATTAGTAAAAAATTTTAAATAGGCTGCATCAACATCAAATATTTTTTTTAAACTTTTGGGCATTAATTCAATTAATGTATCTTCATCTTCTGCAGTTACTACTTTTAAAACTAAGGCTTTTGATTTAGAGAATAAGTCTTCATTTTCAGAAGCATTCGATAAGAAAACGGAGAGGCTATCCAGAAGATCTTTTTGCTCACTTCTAAGTTTCCTTACTTGCCTCTCTAGTAAAGATTCAGCTTTTCCAGGCGAGTGTTTAAAATTAAGCTCGCTAACTATTGACTCTCTTGTAAGAAAAAAATCAGTATTTTTTAAAAGATAAAGCTCAACATCTTTATCATTTATTTTATTGCTCATAATTTATTATAAGCAATTTTAGGATATAAGCCTTTTATCCTCTAGTACTTATAAGAATCTTCTTTGAAAGGACCATCTTGCGGGACATTTATGTAATCAGCTTGCTCTTCAGTAAGCTTTGTAACAACACCGCCAAAACCTTGAACCATAAGGGAGGCAACTTCCTCATCAAGTTTTTTAGGAAGGACCTCTACTTGAATTAATTCTTTCTTTTTATCTTCATCATTTACATTTGCAAAACCAGCTGAGTAGAGATGCATTTGGGCAAGAACTTGGTTTGCAAATGAGCCATCCATAATTCTACTTGGATGACCAGTAGCATTTCCAAGGTTCACCAGTCTTCCCTCGGCTAAAAGTATTAGATAATTCTTGCTTGATAAGTCAGGTTCCTGATCAGGCGAACAATCTCTGAATATTCTATGAACTTGTGGCTTCACTTCTTCCCAATGCCATTTTTCCTGCATATATTTTGTATCTATTTCAGTATCAAAATGGCCAATATTACATACAACAGCTCCATCTTTAAGTGTTGAAAGCATTGCTGAATCACAGACATTTACATTACCTGTTGTAGTAACTAATACATCAGTATCTTGCATTAAATCTCTATTAATATCATCTGTGTTTCCTGTTACTTTTCCATTGGAGTAACATGAAACAACTGAGAAACCATCCATACAAGCTTGCATAGCACATATTGGATCAGATTCAGTAACTCGAACTACCATCCCTTCTTGTGCAAGACTTGCCGCCGATCCTTTACCAACATCACCATATCCAATAACAAGTGCTTTTTTGCCTGAAAGCAGCATATCAGTTCCACGTTTTATTCCGTCATTAAGACTATGTCTACAACCATACTTATTATCATTCTTTGCCTTAGTGACAGAGTCATTTACATTAATTGCTGGAACTTTAAGTTCACCTTTTTCAAGCATTGCTTTGAGTCTATGAACTCCTGTAGTGGTTTCCTCAGATATTCCATGGATTAATTCAAGCATTTCTGCAAATCTTGTATGAACCATATGAGTAAGGTCTCCACCATCATCTAAGATCATATTCGCATCCCATGGCTTTCCATCTTTTAGGATTGTTTGCTCAATACACCAATCAAATTCTTCGTCGGTTTGCCCTTTCCATGCAAAAACTGGAATACCAGCTTTAGCCATAGCAGCAGCAGCATGATCTTGAGTTGAAAAAATATTACATCCTGACCATCTAAGCTCAGCTCCAAGGTCAACCAATGTTTCCATTAATACCGCGGTTTGGATAGTCATATGAATGCAGCCCATAATCTTTGCGCCTGCAAGAGGTTGCTCAGCTTTATACTTTTCCCTTAACGCCATTAGTGCCGGCATTTCATTTTCAGCAAGTGAAATTTCTCTTCTGCCAAAATTGGCAAGTTCGATATCAGCTACTTTGTAGTCATTACTCATAATATTTCCTTTTATAGTTATTTAATTTGGCTTGAGATATCAGTATTTTCCCATGAAAAATCTTTATTTTCCCTACCAAAATGCCCAAAGGAGGCAGTATTTTTATATATTGGCCTCTTTAAATCAAGAAGATTGATTAGGTTCTTTGGTCTTAGATCAAAATTGTCTCTAACAATCTGTGAAATTTCAATTTCAGACAAGCTACCTGTACCAAGAGTATCAACAGTAATTGATGTCGGTTCAGCAATACCTATCGCATAAGAAACTTGTACTTCACATCTTTCAGCAAGGCCAGCAGCAACAATATTTTTTGCAACATATCTGCAAGCATAAGCAGCAGACCTATCTACTTTTGATGGGTCTTTTCCTGAAAATGCACCACCGCCATGTCTTGCCATTCCACCATAAGTATCGACAATAATCTTTCTTCCCGTTAGGCCACAATCACCAACAGGGCCACCAATTACAAATTTACCAGTTGGGTTTATATAAATCTTTGTATCTTCTTTAATCCATTCAGTTGGAATTATTGGATTAATAATTTTCTCGCGGACCTCTGTTTTAATTTCATCTTGAGAAATATCTTCATCATGTTGAGTTGATAAAACAATAGCAGAAACATAATCTACAGTTTTTCTGTCATCTTTATAGACAACACTAACTTGACTTTTTGCATCTGGCCTAAGCCAGCATAACTCACCATTTTTTCTTACCTCAGATTGTTTTAAGACCAGCTCATGAGATAAATTAATTGGTGCAGGCATAAGGACGGATGTTTCAGAGCAGGCATATCCAAACATTAGCCCTTGATCACCAGCGCCTTGATCTAAGTCTTCACCCTCACCCTCATTAACACCTTGAGCAATATCTGGCGATTGTTTTGAAATTAGGTTTTGGATCTCACAGTTATTTCCATTGAAGCCTAAATCATCATGATTATATCCAATTTCATTAACGGTATTTCTTATTACCTCTTCAATATTTGGCGTGCCATTGGATGTAATTTCGCCAGCAACAATAACTGTATTGTTTTTAATAAGTGTTTCACAAGCAACTCTACTATTTGGATCTTGTGCAAGATAAGAATCAAGAATAGCGTCAGAAATTTGATCACAAACTTTGTCAGGATGCCCTTCTGAAACGGATTCAGATGTAAATATATAACCCATAATTTATACTTGTTTCTTAGCAGATTAAGCTTGCAAGAAACTGAAATCTCTATTTATATGTGTATTTTATAAGCATGCCTAAATTAAAGCAATTTAATGCAACTTACATATATAAATACCCTCAACTTCATATTATGATTACATTATTCGAGGATATCTAGAAATTGGAAAATCATAAGCTAGCAAATGCAATTCGCTTTCTCTCTATTGATGCTGTGCAAGCAGCAAAATCTGGACATCCTGGCATGCCAATGGGCATGGCTGATATTGCCGTATCTCTTTGGAAAAATAACTTAAAGCATAATCCATCTAACCCTAAATGGATTAATAGAGACAGGTTTGTTCTTTCAAATGGTCATGGTTCGATGTTGCTTTATAGTCTTTTACATTTAACAGGATATGACCTTAACATCAATGACTTAAAAGACTTCAGAAAACTTAAATCAAAAACACCGGGTCACCCCGAGTATGATATCGATATCGGAGTTGAAACAACCACTGGCCCACTTGGACAAGGAATTGGTAATGCTGTAGGAATGGCTCTTGCCGAAAAGAATCTTGCAGCAACATTTAACAAAGACGATATAAAAATAATAGATCATTTTACTTATGCTTTTCTTGGCGATGGCTGTCTAATGGAAGGTATTTCTCATGAGGTTTGCTCTTTTGCAGGAACACATAAACTCGGAAAACTCATATGTTTTTATGATCAAAATGGAATATCCATAGATGGAGAAATTGATCTATGGTTTACCGATAATACAAAACAAAGGTTTGAAAGCTATGGGTGGCATGTAGTTGAAATTGATGGCCATGATATAGATGAAATTAATAAAGCCACTGAAGAAGCTAAGAAAGAAACTGAAAGACCATCAATGATCTGCTGTAAGACAACTATTGGATTTGGCTCGCCAAATAAATCAGGAACTGCTGGAGTTCACGGAAGTCCATTAGGTGACGATGAAATAGAAATAACAAGGAAAGAGCTTAATTGGGAGTATGGCCCTTTTGAAATACCTAAAGATATTTATGATGCCTGGAATGCAAAAGATGAGGGTGCCAAAAAAGAAAAAGCCTGGGAAGATCTTCTGAAAACCTATAAACAAAAATATCCAAAGGAATCCAGTGAACTGGAGAGAAGATTTAATTCAGAGATACCTCATGAATTTAATGAAAGATTTGATGACTTTTTAAAAGATTGTTTGTTACAAGAAGATCCAGTCGCAACCAGAAAAGCATCTCAAATTTGTCTTGACCATTTTTGTGCTGACTTACCTGAGCTAATTGGCGGTTCTGCTGATTTAACCGGATCTAATAATACTTTTTCTAAACACAACACTGAACTTACTCCTGATAATCCTGAAGGATCACATATTTACTATGGCGTAAGAGAGTTTGGCATGGTTACTATCATGAACGGAATGAGTCTCCATGGCGGTATTAGGCCATATGGAGGAACCTTCCTAGTTTTTATGGATTATGCAAGAAATGCAGTGCGTTTATCTGCAATGATGAGTCTGGCAAATATATATGTCTTTACTCATGACTCAATCGGCTTAGGTGAGGATGGTCCAACACATCAACCTATAGAACATTTGGTTACTCTTAGAGCAACGCCAAACTTATACAATTGGAGGCCAGCTGATCTTAAAGAAACAGCAGTAGCATGGAAAGAGTCAATTTTATCAAGATCTCCAAGCTGTCTTATCCTCAGCAGACAAGGTCTTCCTCAGATCAAAATGAGTGAGGACGATATTGGAAATATCTCTAAGGGAGGGTACTTAGTTCAAAAGGACGAAGATGCAGAGCTAAACATTATATCCTCTGGAAGCGAACTGCAATTAGCTATTCAAGCAGCTAAAGATCTTGATCAGGCGGGCATAAAAATAAATGTGGTTTCGATGCCATGTTTAGATAGGTTTCTTGAGGCAGATTTAGAATATCAAAATAAGGTGATCCAAAAAGATTTACCATCCATTGTTGTTGAGGCTACCCACCCAAACTCGTGGTATAAAATTTTAGGAAGAGATGACCTTGTAATTGGGATGACAACATTTGGAGAGTCTGCTCCTGCAAAAATGCTATTTGAGGAGTTCGGCTTTACAGCAGGGAATATTGTTTCAAAGGCAAAAAAACTTTTGAATAAATGAGATTACTAAAAGACCAAGATCTTAGTAATAAGAATGTGGTCGTGAGATTAGATTTAAATGTTCCCATTCAAGACAAGCAAATTATAGATTCAACCAGAATCATTTCTTCAATACCTACAATAAAATATCTCGTAGATAAAAATTGTAAAGTCCTTTTAACATCACATCTTGGCAGACCTGAGGAAGGAAAGTTTGATCAAGACTTCTCCATGTCTCCGGTCGCTGAAAAATTATCTGAAATCTTAAATCATGAAATTGATCTTATTGATTCCCTAGACAGCAGCGATATTTTTAATACAACTCAAATACAACTACTAGAAAATTTAAGATTTCTTACCGGCGAAAGAGACAATAATGAAAAGCTAGGCAATCAGCTAGCAAACAAAGGAGATGTTTATATATTTGATGCTTTTGGAACTGCTCACCGCAAACAGGCTTCTACACATTCAGCTATTCAACAAGCAAAGTTTTCATGTGCTGGACTTCTCTTAGAGAAAGAGATTAATTCACTTAATAAAGCTTTAACCTCTATTGAAAATCCATTCACTGCTGTAATCGCAGGTTCAAAGATTTCAACAAAGCTTGAACTTATAGCTCATTTAAATTCAAAAGCTGATTTCATTATTGTTGGCGGCGGGATTGCTAATACCTTTCTGAAATCTCAGGGCTTTAATGTCGGAGAGTCTTTGGTAGAAAATGACATGATTGAAATTGCTAAAGAACTTTTTAATTTCGGCAAAATAATATTACCTAATAAAGTCACTGTTGCTGATTCAATCGATAGCAATTCTTCAACTATCAAAAATATAGATTCTGTTAGCGGCTCGGATAAGATTTTTGACATTAATTTAACCAGCAATATGTCAGAAATCCTTAAGAACTCAAAAACTATTTTATGGAATGGACCAATAGGAGTTTTTGAAAAAGAATCTTTTCAGAAAGGCACACATCAATTAGCTAAAACTATTGCAGGGTCTGAGGCTTTTTCACTAGCTGGAGGTGGAGAAACTATAGCTGCAATAAATAAATTTATTAATAAAGATGAGTTATCATACTGTTCAACAGGCGGAGGAGCTTTTTTAGAATATATGGAAGGCAAATTACTACCGTCAATTGAGGCTTTAGGAGGCTAAAAATGTCATTAGAAGAAATTGCGAATTATATAGTTTCAGACGGTAAAGGAATTCTTGCCGCAGATGAAAGTAATCCAACATGCGGCAAAAGATTTGATTCTATTGAAGTAGAAAATTCTGAGAATAACAGAAGAGATTATAGAGAGATGCTTTTTAGATCAAAAGGCATGAAAGGTAATATTGGCGGAGTAATTTTATTTGATGAAACTCTGAGGCAGGATGCCAAAGATGGCACTCCTCTTAAAGAAATAATCAGTAATTCGGGCGCCCTTCCCGGCATTAAGGTTGATAAAGGCTTAGTACCTCTGGTTGATGGATCAGGTGAAGTAGTGACTCAAGGATTGGATGGGCTTGATGAAAGATGTTCCGAATATGATTCTTTAGGAGCAAAATTTACAAAGTGGCGTGCAGTAATAAAAATCGGAGATGGCATGCCATCTGATGATTGTATTAATGCAAACGCCAAAGCATTAGCAGATTACGCTGCAATTGCTCAATCTAATAACATGGTGCCAATAGTTGAACCTGAGGTTTTAATGGATGGCGACCATTCAATTGATCTTTCTTTTGATGCTTGCGCAAGATCTTTTCAAGCTCTATTTGATGCTTTAGAAAATAATGGCGTTAACATAAAAGGGACCATATTAAAACCAAGTATGGTTACTCCCGGCTCTTTATCTGACAAAGTAGCAATCAGAGAAGTGGCTGAAATGACAGTAAGATGCCTCAAAGAGAATATTCCTTCAGATCTTCCCGGAGTTGCTTTTTTATCAGGAGGGCAAACAGAGCTTGAGGCGACAGCTCATTTAAATGAAATGAATAAAATTGGCGAGTTTCCATGGAAACTTAGCTTCTCATATGGGCGAGCCCTTCAACAAAGTGCTCTGAAAGCCTGGTCAGGGCAAAGCGAAAATATCTTCATAGCTCAAGATGAGCTATCTCATAGGGCTGAAATGAATAAACTAGCAGCACTTGGACAATGGGATATCAAACTTGAAGATAGATAACGAGTGATTGCTACCGTTCAAAGGGTTTCAGAAGCAAAAGTTGAGATAAACAACAACATCTATTCTGAAATTGGAGAAGGAGTATTAATACTTTTGTGTGTTGAAAGCGACGATGACTCCCAGCAAGCAATAAAAATGTCAGATAAAATTTTAAATTTTTGCATTTTAGAGGGAGATAATGGCACAATGTCTGCAAGTTTAAGGGAGTTAGAAGAAGATGTGATGATAATAAGTCAATTTACTCTTGCTGCAATTACAAATAAAGGCAACAAACCAAGCTTCCACAAAGCAGCCAAACCAAACAAAGCAAAAGAAATATATAATCAATTTGTTCAGATTTTTAAAGACTCATCCTTAAATGTTCAAACTGGTAAGTTTGGTGAGATAATGAATATAACCTTAACAAATAAAGGCCCAATAACTTTTAATTTTAGGACGTAAAAATGGTTAAAAATATCTCAATTTTTTGTGGAGCACATGAGGGTACAAATCCTAACTATGCATTGGAGGCAAAAAAGATAACGGCGTTACTTTCAAAAAAAGGAGTAGATGTTGTTTTTGGTGGAGGCAATGTTGGCATTATGAAAATTATCTCTGATGAGGCAAAAGATAATAATTCAAAAGTCACCGGCATAACCATGGAATCTCTTCATAACCTTGAGCTTACAAATCCAAGAATTGATGACTTAGTAGTTACTCATTCACTACTAGAAAGAAAGGATGAGTTTATGAAGAGATCTGATGCTTTTCTCGTTTTACCAGGAGGAGTTGGTTC
Organism: uncultured SAR86 cluster bacterium; assembly: GCA_902541365.1. Taxonomy (GTDB): domain Bacteria; phylum Pseudomonadota; class Gammaproteobacteria; order Magnimaribacterales; family D2472; genus CACNXK01. The sequence goes on along the minus strand of CACBQK010000004.1, from coordinate 12,390 downwards.
ACTAGATGAGCTAGCAGAAATTTTAGCAAGCAACCAGCTCGGCATAATTAACAAGCCAGTTGGATTATTAAATACAGATGGATATTATGACCACCTAATTGCATGGTTCGAAAAAGCTGTTGACGAAGGATTTATAACTCAGCAAAATCTTGATGAACTAATTATTACTGATAATTGTGAAGAAATGGTTGAGAGAATTCTTGAAGAAAAAAGTGAATCATCTAAAGATTGGAAAGGAAGATTAGGTCTTTAATTCTTATCCCCAAGAATAAGAATACCAAGCTCAAATAATATCCACATAGTAGCACTAAAAAAATTTGTGACAAGATATTGGGCCGCGTAAAAAAATATTGGAAAGGCAGATTAGGCCTTAATTTTTATCTTTAGAAATAAGAATTCCAAGCTCAAACAACATCCACATAGGCAGCGCTAAAAAAACTTGAGATAAGATATCAGGCGGCGTTAGAAACATACCAATGATAAAAAATAGGATTATGAAATACGGCCTAGATTTTCTTAAAGTTTCTTTTGTAAATATACCAAGCCTTACTGAAATAATTGTAAAGATCGGAACCTGAAAAGCGATACCAAAACCAATAATTATTTTGATGGCAAAATTAAAAAACTGGCTTATGTCCGTCATTATCTTTACAGATTCAGGAGCCGTGCTTATAAAGAAATTTATCAGGACTGGAACAACAATATAAAACGCAAAGATAGCCCCTAAATAAAACAGTATAAAAGAGCTTATTGCAAAAGGAAGCATTAGTTCTTTTTCACCATCTAGAAGGCCAGGCTTTGCAAATGACCATATTTGATAAATGATGTAAGGTATTGATATAAGGATACTTATTGATAATATTAATTTAATTGGAACAATAAATGGTGAACCTACACCAATGGCAATTAAATCAGAAGATTCAGGCAAAGATTCTATGAGAGGTTTTGAGAATAAGACATAAATATCATCAGCAAACGGGAACATGAAAACCAATAAAACCAAGCAGAAAATTAGAGCCTTGATTAAGCGATTACGAAGTTCTGATAAGTGACCGATTAGATTATTTTCCTCCATCATTATCCTCACTTTCCTCTAGTTCAAGTTCTTGTAATTTCATATCATTAAAAATATCTTTTTTGATTTCTTCTGTTCCAATTTCATTATTTATTTCATTAGAAATCTTTTCATATTGGGATCTAAGTTTTGACCAAATTTGAATAAAGAACTTTGTAACCTCAGGTAATCTTTTTGGCCCTACAAGCAAGAGCGTCAGAACAAGCAGTGTTAGTAATTCAGGGAAGCCTATTTGAAACAAGTTGCGATTAATTAATTATTATTTTGTTGATCGTCTTCACTATCATCTTTCATGGATTTCTTAAAACCTTTTAACCCAGCTCCAAGATCGGAACCCAAAGTTCGGATTTTTTTGCTACCAAAAAGTAGCAAGGCAATTGCAAGAATTAAAAGTATTTCCCATGGACCTGAAAACATACTTTTATCTTAACCTTTTTGAAAATAAATATAAATCAATTTAAGTACAAGAAAATAATTGTTACTCCCAATAAGCCAATCAAGAAGTATGAAATGTTTTTCAATTTTTTAATTCTTTTATCTAACTCAACCATGAGGTCATTATTTCTATTAGATGAAATATTAATATTTCTGATTTCATCAACAATTTCAAAAAACATTCCTGGCGTATCTTTGATACTTTCTAAGATCTCTTCTTTATTTTCAAAGATATAGTTTTTGAGTTTTGTAGGATTAAATTGTTCACTTATCCAGTTTTCTAAATACGGTTCAGCTAAACCCCAGAAATCTAAAGCAGGATAAATTTGCCTACCCATTCCTTCGATATGAATTAAGGTTTTTTGTAACAAAACTAAAGATGGCTGTATGGATAAACCATACTCTCTAGTACTTTCGAATAAATATAGTAAAAGTTTGCCAAACTCTATTTCAGATAGTGGTTTTTCAAGAATTGGCTCACAACAAGCTCTCAATGTATTTTCCAAATCACTAATATTTGAATTTTTGTCTACCCAGCCTGCATTTATGAAGAGTTTTGCAAGAGAATGATACTGTTCCTTGATAACGGCTTGAAGCATTCTAGCAAGCGTATACCTTTCTTCATTCGTTAATGAGCCGCAAATAGCGCAATCTACTGCTACATAACCAGCATTTTCAATATTTCTCTTATCTACAAATATATTTCCTGGATGCATATCTGCATGAAAGAAATTGTCTCTGAAGACCTGATCTAAGAAGATTTGGACACCATTTTCAGCCAATTTCTTCTTATCTACTCCTGCTGCATCAATTTTATCTATATCAGTACAAGGAATTCCTTCAATTTCCTCTAAAACAAGCATCTTAGAGGTAGACAAATCCCAATAAACTTCAGGAATATATAGTATTTTTGAACCACTAAAGTTTTTTCGAGTAAGGTTTGTGTTTGAAGCCTCTAATTTTAAGTCCAGCTCTTTAATAATAGTTTTCTCATAGTCTCTCACAACTTCAAGCGGCTTAAGCCTTTCTGAATCTTTAAAAGTTATTGAAAAGATAGAGGCAAAAGACTTTAAGAGACTCACATTTCTTTCCACTTCTCGTCTTATACCTGGCCTCAATATTTTTATAACTACCTTCTTTGAATTATCTTTAAGCGTTGCCTTATGAACTTGAGCAAGAGAAGCAGCCGCAAAAGGAGACTCATCAAAATCTTGAAAGAAATCCTCAATTGGGCCACCAAGCTCAGATTCGATGATCTTTCTCGACTTGTCGCTACTAAAAGGCTTACATTGATCAGTTAATTTTTGAAGCTCTTTGGCTACATTAATAGATAAAAGATCCGTTCTGGTAGATAAAAGTTGACCAAACTTTATGAATATAGGACCCATTGATTCAAGGCTTAGTCTGAGTTTGCGACCAAATTTTTCTGAGTCTTTATCTAAAAAAATTAAGTTGAACCATAGGACTCTTAAAATTATCTTCAGCCCTCCTAAAAAAAGATTGATGACAGTCATTTAATTCTTTTCTGCAACATGAATGGCAACTATTCCATTAAGCAAGTTATAAAATTTACAATCTGTAAAGCCAGCTTTAAGTATTTTTTCTTTTAATCTTTCCTGATCAGGATGCATTCTAATTGATTCAGCTAGATATCTATAACTATCAGAATCACTAGCAAATATGCTTCCCATAACTGGCATTACATTGAAAGAATACCAATCATATATTTTACTGAAGGTAGCATTCTGAGGCTTAGAGAACTCTAGGATTATTAACTTTCCGTTATTGGCAAGACATCTATGCATTTCTGATAAACCCTTTTCTTTATTAGTAAAGTTTCTTAATCCAAAGGCAATAGTTGTAGTGTCAAAATATTCATCACCAAAAGGGAGTAGTTCACCGTTTAACTGACAAAAGGAAGTATTTTTGAAAAAGTTTTCATCAACCGATCTCTTCTTTCCATAAATCAGCATCTCTGCATTTATATCAGCTACTGTGATTTCTGCATCTGGGAAGTTAAGATGAATTTCTTTTGCAATATCACCAGTTCCTCCCGCAAGATCAAGAACTTTACTGTCAGGCTTAACTCCTGCAAGTTCAATCATTATTTTTTTCCAAAATCTATGAAGTCCAAATGACATGACATCATTCATAAGATCATAATTTTCTGCAACAGAAGTAAAAACCGAGTTTACTTTTTCTTGTTTTTCTTCCGTAGAGACCTTTTCAAAACCGAAGTGGGTGTCTTTATTCATTATTTGTAAAACTTATATAATTATTGTATCTGCTTTCTGCAATATTGCCTTTTGATACTTGATCAATAACGTTGCAGCCAACACCATTTATATGATTACAATCTTTGAACTTACAAGACAATGCAGCTTCTCTAATTTCAAAAAATCCTTTTAAGACATCATCTGGACTAAATTTCTCAATCTCTATGTCTCTGACACCAGGAGAATCTATGATTTCTATTTTATCTTTAACATATAAGGAAGATACCGACGTGGTATGAACACCCTTAGACTTATTAAGTTCTTTAGTTTTTAAATTAATACCAAGCAACTTTGATGAGATTGTTGATTTGCCTGAGCCAGATTTCCCAACAAAAATAGTAGTTTTATTTTCAAGAAATCTTCCAATATCAGACAACCCTTCTCCTGATTTGCCTGAAACTTTAAACATCTTAATCCCAAGACTTTCATAAATATTGCAAGCTTCTATAAATTCCTCATCGCCAGTTAAATCTATTTTGTTTACAACTATTAATGGATCTATTCCTGCAGCAGCAGAGAGAACCAACCACTTATCAATAAATATTTTTGGAGTAAGTGGTACAGGTGATAACAAGATAGCAATATTTGTAACATTAGCTGCAAAAACTTTCTTTTTACCTCTATGAAATCTTTTCAGTGATGTTTTTCTTTGAACTTTATTTAAGATCTTTCCTTTTACTTCTAAGCTATCTTGGAGAGGAACTATTTCAACGAAATCACCAACGACAATATCTTGATCTTTGGGTGTCTTGCAGGGGATTTTAAATTCTCTAATCTCTACAAGGCATGAGTTTGAGTAAAACTCAACCACTCTTCCAATTTGAACTTTTTCCATATAGAGCACAAAATACACTATTAAGAGAGTTTTACAAAAAATGAAAGCTAATAAATCCGATAACAACTTAATATGGGTTGACCTTGAAATGACAGGCCTAGATCCTGAGCAAGAAAAGATAATTGAAATAGCTACGATAATAACTGACTCAGATTTAAATATTATTGCCGAAGGCCCTAATATAGCTATTCATCAAAGTAATGAGTTGCTTGATAATATGGATGAATGGAATGTAAACCAACATACTTCATCCGGTCTCATAGATGCAGTTAAAACAAGCATAATTAGCGACAAGGAAGCTGAGCTAGAGACTTTAGATTTTATCTCAAAATATGTGCCAGCAGGAAAATCTCCAATGTGCGGAAATACTGTTTCCCATGACAGAAGATTTCTTAGCAAATATATGCCCGAGCTAGAGAACTACTTTCACTATAGGCATATAGATGTTTCTTCGGTAAAAGAATTAATTGTTAGATGGATGAATCAGGCTCAGTCATATCAGAAAAACAGTAACCATAGAGCCTTAGATGATATTAAGGACTCAATCAATGAATTAAAGCACTACAAGAAACTTCTTTTTGAAGAGTAAGAATTTTAGTCAGTTTTTTTTGCGGGCTGGATGTTGAGAGGAAAAGGACTGACCTGGCCGGACGTTTTCTTAATTTTAGCTTCTCCTGACTCAATTACTTCATCAATTCTTTGAATAGCTCCAATTGGAATATAACTTCTTTTAACTTTATTAAATTCTGTTTTCAGTTTTTCTGAGCTAGGATCAACGACAAGTTGATCATCATTGGTAAATATAAACTCCTCAACCTCCAGGAAGCCATACATATCGCTTTGAAAAATCTGTTTTGCAAAAATTTCATAGATTTCTCCAAGCTGAATAAATATAATCTTATAAATTTTTTTGTCCTTCATAAAAATTATGTATGTCTTAAAAGTTATTTTAAAACACTTAAGGTCAGAAATAATAGATAATTAGCATATGAAAAAGAAGCTTTTCGTTAAAACTCATGGTTGTCAGATGAATGAATATGATTCTGCAAAAATGATTGATCTTCTCCAAGAGAAAGAAGACTTTGAGTTAGCTGAATCTGAAGAGCAGGCTGATCTATTAATTTTGAACACATGCTCAATAAGAGAAAAAGCTCAAGAAAGAGTTTTTCATCAGATTGGTAGATGGAGAAAAATAAAAGAAAAAAATCCTGATTTAAAAATTGCTATCGGTGGCTGTGTAGCTTCTCAGGAAGGGGAGAAAATTATTAAACGCGCACCATCAGTTGATATAGTTTTTGGACCACAAACACTTCATAGACTTCCCGGTCTTTACAATGAAAAAGAGAGGAGTAATGAAAATCAGATTGATATCTCATTTCCAAAATTAGAAAAGTTTGATCATCTTGCATCTCCAAAAGCCGAGGGCCCATCAGTTTTTGTATCAATAATGGAGGGGTGCAATAAGTACTGCTCATTTTGTGTTGTACCAAAGACAAGAGGGCACGAAGTCTCAAGAGATTTTAAAGATATTTTAAATGAGGTTTCCAAACTTGCAGACCAAGGAGCCAGAGAGATTCATTTCCTAGGACAAAATGTTAATAATTTTAAAGGTATGCAAAACGGGGAGAAATCCTCACTTGCAAAGTTAATAGAAGAAGCAGCTAAAATTGAGAATATTGAAAGGATAAGATTTACCACAAGCCATCCACATGAATTTAAAGAAGACTTAGTTGAGGTTTATGACAAGGTTCCTGAGTTAGTTAGTCATGTTCATTTACCAATCCAGAGCGGATCAGATAGAATCTTAAAATTAATGAGAAGAAGATACAATGTTGATAAATACATGGATCTAATTAGTCGCATTAAATCTGTAAGACCTGAAATGAGCTTCTCATCTGATTTTATTGTTGGCTTCCCAGGTGAAACAAAGGAAGACTTCAAAGATACTATGGATGTTATTAATGAGGTCCAATTTGATGAGTCTTTTAGTTTTATCTACAGTCCTAGACCAAATACCACTGCTGCAGATATGCCAGATGATGTTTCTAGAGAAGAAAAAAAAGAACGCCTCTCAATTTTACAGACAAGACTTAGCCAGCTGTCATTTGGCTATAGCAGAAAAAAGGTTGGATCAATCCAAAATTGTCTTGTAATGGGTCAATCAAAAAGAGATCCTGGACAGCTCCAAGCAAGGACGATATGTAACCGGGTTGTAAATTTTTCTGCAAATAATGTTGATTTAATTGGACAATTAATTAATATTCAAATTATAGATGCTTTACCACACTGCCTTAGAGGGACTCTTCATAATTAATGCCTGATAAAGAGAGTCCAAAAAATCTTATTCTTTCTCCACCAGATGCAAATGTCTTGGTGAGATTTGTTGGTGAGCTAAATGGAAACATAAAGTTTATTGAGAAGTCTTTTAAAGTTAAAGTTTTCCAGAACGGAAATAAACTGAAGATAACTGGGCAAGATGAAGATGTTAAATTGGCATCAGATGCGCTTAAGAAGCTTTATGAAGCTGCTGGTAAGGGGGTTGAAATCACTAAAGAGACTCTTCACCTTTGCATACAAGAAGTAAAGGAAGATTCCTCTAGTCAAGACTATGAAGACATAATAATTAAGACTCCAAAGAAAACTATTAAACCAAGATCAATTAATCAATCAAAATACATTCAAAGCATTAAACATAATGAAATTAATTTTGGAATTGGGCCTGCAGGAACAGGAAAGACTTTTCTTGCCATGGCATTAGCTATTGAGTTTCTTCTTGATAAGAAAGTTGAAAAGATTGTGTTAATTAGGCCAGCAGTTGAAGCAGGCGAGAAGTTAGGATTTTTACCTGGTGACCTTTCTCAAAAAGTAGATCCATATCTAAGACCTCTTTATGATGCAATGTATCAAATGATAGGTTTTGAAAAATCAGAGAGGTTAATGAATAGAGAGATTATAGAGATAGCACCTCTCGCATACATGCGAGGGAGGACTCTTAATAACTCTTTTATCATTATGGATGAAAGTCAGAATACAACCACAGAACAAATGAAAATGTTTCTTACCAGAATGGGTTTTGGCTCTTATGCAGTCATTAATGGCGATCTAACACAAATAGATCTTCCAAAGAATATATATTCTGGGCTTAAAGATGCTGTTGACCTCCTAGATGGAACAGATGGAATAGGTTTTACGAGATTTAACTCAAAAGATGTAGTTCGACATCCTTTAGTAAAGAAAATAGTAGATGCATACGATAAAAGGTTAGAAGAAAATTGAGCCTAAACATTTCCGACCCAAATAAATTTTTATCGAATAGTCAGCTTCAAGCTATGAAAGAAGTTGCTGACATAGTCTTTTGTGAGAGAGAAAAAACAAATAAGAAAATAAATGTAAAGATTGTTTGCAACATAGAAATGCAAGAGCTGAACAAGACATTTAGAAATAAAGATAAAAATACTAATGTACTTGCATTTGTAAACGATGATGAGTCCAAAGAACAGACTCAAGAATTTGGAGATATTGCAATATGTTATCCTTATCTTGAAAAAGAGGCAGCATCGCAAGGAAAAAGTATTAACGATCACATTAGTCATATGCTCATTCATGGGATTCTTCATATCTTTGGTCATGACCATACTAAAACAACACAAAGAAAAGATATGGAAAAAGAAGAGATAAGAATCTTAAAAAAACTAAAAATAGGCGATCCTTATTTAATATGAATAAAATAATAAAAAATAAGGAAGATGCGCCCTCCTCTTTTTATCAAAGGTTCCGAGTTTTTGTAAGAAATATTCTTTTTATCAAACCAAAAAATATAGAAGATGTTACAGAGGTTCTAGAAAGCTCTCTATCATCAGATATTATTGATGAGGTTGCATTCTCCATTGCTGAAAATGCAATTAAATTAAGAGCAACCTCCGTTAAGGAAATAATGATTCCAAAAGTTGAAATGGTAAATATCTACATTGATGATTCATCTGAGAAACTTCTTGAGACTGTAATTGAATCTGGCCATTCAAGATATCCGGTCATAAATGAAAAAAAGAAGAAGGTAGAAGGAATCCTTCTAGCAAAAGACCTGTTGCCACTCCTATCTATAAATGAAGAAGTAAATTTAGATTCAATAATGAGAGATGCAAAAGTTGTACCTGAGACAAAACGCGCGGATTCACTTCTTGAAGAATTTAAAAAAGATAAGTCACATTTAGCTGTTGTAATTGATGAATATGGAGAAATATGCGGCTTGGTAACTATCGAAGATATTTTAGAGGAATTAGTTGGTGAAATAGAAGATGAGCATGATATCGATGACCTTGATCTCATTCAGGTATCAGAAAAAGAGTTCATTGCCGATGCAAAGATCGAAATAGATGAATTCGAAGAAAAATTTGAGATTAATTTAAATGAAAGCTCAGTTGAGACTTTGGGCGGATATATGACCAAAAAATTAGGAATACTTCCAAAAGTTGGCGATAAAATTATTGTTGAATCAATTGAGCTAGTCGTCACAGCTGCAGATAAACGTCGAATTAAAAAAATTGGCATCTCAATTATTACTTAGTTTGAGAAAATACTTTGAGCCAGTATTGTTTGGCTCAATTGGGGTATTATCTTTTGCACCTTTTTCATTTAAATACGCGCTAGTTGTAAGTTACACCTATCTAATCTATAAACTATTTAGATCAAATGATAATAGGAATTTATATAACCTATTTCTATGGTCGTTTGGGTATTGGGCAATTGGAACATCATGGATAATAGTAAGTATTTACTATTATGGAAATGTAAGTTTTTATGGATCAATTTTACTATTCTTAATATTATCAATTGGCTGCATCATATTCTTTTTTCTACCAATTCTATTGTTAAAAAGGGTTATTATTAACAAATCAAATAACCTCCTTTTGTTCGTACCTTTCGTTCTAATTTTAGTTGAATCCGGTAGGTATTACTTTTTAGGTGGATTTCCATGGCTATTGCCAGGATACATTTTTTTAGATACCCCTTATGAAATCTTATATGGCTTGATAGGCGTTTCAGGTTTATCTCTTTTGCTATATATTTTTGTAGCTTCAAATGTTGTTTTATATTCAAACAAAACTTATTTATTGGCGTTTAACATATTCTTATTCATTAGCCTTATGTCACCAAATATTTTTGAAAGCAATAAAAGTGATGGAGATGTTATTAATTTAGCAATAATTCAGCCATCTACAGATCCTTTTAAGAAATTTGATAATGACTATTTAAATGACATTGAACAAGAATTTATAAGCTTATCTTCTCAAGCTGCAGAAAAAGCTGATATTTTGGTTTGGCCTGAAGCTCCATTACCCTATACTTCAGAATCTGCAAGAGGCCAAAATTTAATTAAAAACATAGAAAAGCCATTAATTAGCGGATTTTTTAGTTATCAGGATGGAAATTTATACAATTCAATAATAAATTCGGAGCAAGAAATAAAATATAACAAAAGAAAACTTGTACCATTTGGGGAATATATTCCATTTGAAAGCTTTTTACGGGGTTTAATTTCATTCTTTGATATGCCCATGTCAAATATGACAAGGGGCGATAGTCCAAAACAAATGAATGTAGGATATGGAAGCTTTTCTCCCCTTGTTTGCTTTGATATAGTCTTTGGTGAAATGGTAAGAAAAGACGTCAAAAGTTCTAATTATCTTATAAACGTTAGTAATGATACCTGGTTTGGTAATTCTTTTGGCCCTTATCAGCATCTTGAGATATCAAGAATAAGATCTATAGAAAATAACATTCCAATTGTTAGAGCCACAAATGATGGCATATCAGTGCTTATAGATAGTAAAGGAACAATTGTTTATTATATGGGTAAAGGAACTTCAGGCATACTCCATGTTAAGCTTGTACCCACAGATGTACGCACGTTTTATAATAAATATGGAAATTTGCCTCTCTATTTATATCTTTTAATAGTTTCAATCAAAATATTTTTTGTTAGAATGAAGAATGCGTAAGTATTTTTTATTTTTAATTGCTTTTTCTGGACTTTCAAGTGCTGAGATTCTTGTTGATATTAGTCAACAAAGACTTTTTCTTCTTGATAATAGGGGAGATCTGGTTATTTCATATCCTATATCTTCGTCTTCATTTGGCGAAGGCCAAATCGAGAATTCATATAAAACTCCTCTGGGTAATCATATAATAAAAGAAAAAATTGGTACTGATGCACCTAAAAATATTATTTTTAAAGAAAGAATAAACACTGGTAAATTCGCCGAAATTTACCATGATGACTATGACTCAGAAGACGATCATGTAACCTCAAGAATACTTTGGTTAGAGGGAACCGAGGAGGGTTTCAATAAGGGTGGCAATGTAGACTCTTTTTATCGATATATCTATATTCATGGCACCCCCGAAGAGGGCTTAATAGGTGAAAAAGCCTCTCATGGTTGCATAAGAATGTTCAATCAGGACGTAATTGAACTATTTAGCCTAGTCAAAAAAGGGACAAAAGTTAATATAGTATTATAAATTACCAGCAACTGATGATTTATTGAAACCTGAAACAGGTTTTCTGTCTTCTGGTGCAGGAGCATCTCCAAATCTACCCTTGATTTCGCTTAGACTATCTATTAAATCAGCTTTTTGCCAAAATTCAGGATCGTCCTTTGCAAATTTATCAATTTTAGCCGAAATTACATCAAGACCTTCCATATTTGCATACTGCATTGGTCCTCCTCTCCAAATTGGAAAGCCATAACCATTAATATATACAACATCCATATCTCCTGATCGTTGAGCAACTCCTTCTTCGAGAATTTTTGCTCCCTCATTAACTAGAGCCAATATGCACCTATCAATGATCTCCTGATCAGATATTTCTCTTCTTTCAAAGCCATTATCTTTAGAAACTTGTTCATATATGGCTTCATTTTCTGGAGCAGGGTGTGGAGCTCTCGAACCCTCAACATAGTTATAAAAGCCCTTGCCATTTTTTTGTCCATATCTGTCTAAGTCACATAATGCGTCATTTATTTTTGCCGTAATTGGTGATTCGGTCCCGCTAAGCTTTCTAGCTCTCCATCCTAAGTCTAGACCAACGAGGTCAAGCATTCTAAATGGTCCCATGCTCATGCCGAAATTCTCAAGTGCAGAATCAACTTGATGGGGCAGAGCTCCTTCTAATAGGAGTTTATTTGCTTGAGTTGTATACCCAAAGAGCATTCTATTTCCAATAAACCCTGGAGCATTTAGAGATACAACCGGAGCCTTTTTAAGGGCCTTTCCAAGTGACATAATTGTAGCAAGTGTTTCGTTAGATGTTTTTTCACCACGCACAACTTCCAACAACCTCATGACATTTGCTGGACTAAAAAAGTGAGTACCCACTACTTTATCAGGCCTTTTAGTACAATCTGCTAGAGCATCAACATCTAGCCCAGAAGTATTTGATGCAAGGATTGCATCATCCTTGACAGCTTCATCTAGTTTCTTAAATATCTCTAGTTTGAGATCTAAGTTTTCATATACAGCTTCAATGACAATATCAACATCAGAAATCTCTTCATAAGAAAGACCTGATGAAATAAGCCCAAAAGTTTTTTCCATTTGTTCAGCCGACATTCTTCCTCTATCAACCATAAACTTATAATTTCTTTCAATAGCCGCTAAACCTTTTTTAAGGTTTTCTTCATCTTGATCAACAATATGAACCGGTATGCCAATGTTTGCAAAGCACATTGCTATTCCTCCGCCCATTGTTCCTGAACCAATTATTCCGG